>JABDCZ010000017.1:0-39803 GCA_013287885.1 Gammaproteobacteria bacterium | reverse complement strand
CCGCGGCAACCATTGCACCAATGCTTCTGACATTTTTGATTTTTTGAGTGGAATGTTCAATATCTCGAAAAGCATCTCGCATCATGACATGCAAGTACTGCGTATTTTCTACAATTTTTTCTTCAGCGAAAATATTAAGCACTTCGATTGCAACTGATGCAGCTAGTGCATTTCCAGAATGGGTATGAGAATGTAAAAATGATCGACCTTTCGCATAATCATCATAAAATAAATGATAAATTTGGTCGTGCGTCATCACCGCGCTCATGGGTAAAAATCCTGCCGTTAAGCCTTTTGCAACACAAATAAAATCAGGCGCGATATTAGCATGCTCAACGGCAAACATTTTTCCGGTACGTCCAAATCCCGTCATGACTTCATCTGCAATGATGTGAATGCGGTGTTTTTTGGCGAAATCACACAAACGTTTTAGAAAATCTTTGCTATAAATTAACATCCCACCGGCAGCTTGTAAGATAGGCTCGAATACAATTGCCGTTGCATTTTCAACTAACGGTTCTAACGATTTTTCGATAATTTTCCAAACATTTTCACAGTTTTCCCACAATGGATCATCTGTGCTATTCACATAAGGGATATGTTGAATAAAATGCGTATCAAACAATAATGATTCATAAGCACCGCGATAAATGCCTAAATCACTGACACTCATGGTTGCTAAAGTTTCTCCATGATAAGCATTTTGCAGAGCGATAAATTTATTTTTGTGGCTTTCTCCCAATAGTGTTCTTGCATGCAAACTCATTTTCATCGCGATTTCAAGCGCGGATGAGCCATCACTTGCATAAAATACTTTATGGCAATGCGGCACCTTCGATAATAACTTTTCAGAAAGCGTTACAATTAACTCATTGCTCGTATTGGCTAAAATGACATGCTCAAATAGTTCTAACTGCTGTGACAAAGCCTTTTTTAAACGAGAATGCTGATGGCCTAACGTTTTGCACCACCAACTGGAAATGGCATCAATGATTTTCGTCCCATCCTTCAAATAAATATAGGGACCTGATGCACGCAGGACTTCAAGCGGCTTAAATTGTTCATAATCTTTCATCTGTGAACAAGGATGCCATAAAACACGGTGATCACGGGTGTGAAGACTTTCCATACTAGTAAACCTTTTTTTATTTGACGGTTGACTGGTGGCAAAAGTTAACATATATTCTGCACCATCTCAACGAAAAAGAATGGATTATGTGGACTTATACCGATGTCGCTGCTTTATTTGATACGCCTTTTTTAGACCTTTTATTTAAAGCACAAACGATTCACCGACAACATTTTAAACCCAATGAAGTGCAATTAAGTACGCTTTTAAGTATTAAAACGGGCACTTGCCCTGAAGATTGCGCTTATTGTCCTCAAAGCGCGCATTATGAAACCGGGGTCGAAAAAGAGAGCTTATACGACGTCGATAAAGTGTTGAACGCCGCAATGGAGGCCAAAAAAAATGGCTCAACCCGTTTTTGTATGGGTGCCGCATGGCGCAGTCCCCCAAAAAAAGAATTCCCAAAAGTATTAAAAATGATTCGCGCCGTCAAAGACTTAGGTCTCGAAACTTGTGTGACCTTAGGCATGCTGAATGAACAAGAAACTAAAGACTTAAAAGAAGCAGGATTAGATTTTTATAATCATAACTTAGATAGCTCGCCTGAATTTTATAAAAAAATTATTACGACGCGCACTTACGAAGATCGTTTACAAACGTTAGAAAATGTCAGAAATGCTGGGATTAATGCCTGTTGCGGCGGCATTATTGGTATGGGTGAAACGCGCGAAGACCGCATCAATTTACTTTTGCAGTTGGCTAATTTACCTGAACCGCCGTTAAGCGTTCCCATCAATCGACTGTTACCGATTAAAGGTACGCCACTTGAGAAAACTCCGCAAATAGACAATATAGAATTCATCCGCATGATTGCGGTCGCGCGCATCATGATGCCAACATCCTATGTGCGTTTATCCGCAGGTCGTGACACGATGTCTGAAGAGATGCATGCATTATGTTTTATGGCAGGTGCTAATTCTATTTTTTCAGGTGAAGTTTTATTAACGACACCCAATCCAAAAAATGAAGCGGATGCCATTTTATTACAAAAATTAGGTATTAAAACGCAAACTTATGTTGCAGAATCTACGCAATCGCCTACAGCAGTATGAACTCGCAACAAGGAAGCGTACTCGTCTACGAATGGATGAACGAGAAAATGCTTCCGCGCGCGTCAATGGCAAACTCGTTATTAATTTTAGCAGCAACGATTACTTTAATTTAAGTACGCATCCAAAAGTCAAAGATGCTTTCATGAAAGGCGCATCAGAATATGGTTTAGGGAGTGGCTCTTCGCAATTAATTTCGGGATATTTCAAACCACATTATCAATTAGAAGAAGCCTTCGCGGAATATTTTGGTTATGAAAAGGCGTTGCTTTTTAACTCCGGTTATCACGCCAACTTAGGTATTTTTACTGCTTTGGCACCGCTCAATAGTATTTTTATCGCTGATAAATATTCCCATGCGTCACTCATTGATGGCATGCAATTAGCGAAAGGTGCCATGCGTCGGTTTCGTCATCAAGACTTTAATCACGCCGAAACATTATTACAAAAATATACGGATCACCCTTTATTTTTGGTTACAGAAAGTGTATTCAGCATGGAAGGTGATATTACAGATATTACCTTGTTTCGAGAATTAGCCTTAAAATATCGCGCATTTTCTATTGTCGATCATGCGCATGGCATTGGTTTTACGGATAATATAAAAAATCTCGATTGCCTATCCATTCCTCTCGGCAAAGCATTTGGTAGTATGGGGGCCATTGTGCTTTCAAAAAATGAAGTGATCGAATCGCTGATACAATTCGCGCGAACTTATTGTTATACGACTGCGCTTCCGCCAGCAATTGCAGCCGCAACTCTTGCATCTTTACAAATTTTGCAGGATGAAAATGATCGCATAGAAAAACTAAAACATCTTATTCAATTTTTTATACGCGAGGCAACAGCGCGGCATTTATCTATTAGTTCCACGTCCGAAACACCCATTAAATGCATTTCAATTAGCTCGAATCAAAAAGCATTAACTGTGCAGCAAGAATTATTACAAAAAGGTTTTCTTGTTTCTTGTATTCGTCCGCCGACGGTGCCAACCGCACGAATCAAAATCTCACTAAACTACGCGCATACTGAAGAAAATATATTGCGACTATTAGATGCATTGATAACATGCTAAAAAAATATTTCAACAAAGCGGCAAGTTCCTATGACGACAATGCTATTTTGCAAGAATCCACTGGAAATAAATTATTTTCACTCATTCGAGAAAATGCTTTTTCACACGAAAATATTATCGATATCGGTTGTGGAACTGGCTTAATGACAAAAGTATTAGCCACACATTTAACTTATCACACTTTTCATGCCTTAGACATTTCAGAAAATTCATTAAGCATTGCCAAAAAAAGATTACAACCATTCAATATTCAATTTATAGAAAGTCATTTTGATACCTTTGAACCAAATATGACATTCGATCTCATTTATTCCAACATGTCGCTACATTGGAGTGAAAATATTTTCTTGACGATAAAAAGATTACTTTCATTGTTGAAAAAAAACGGCAAGCTCGTTTTTTCTATTCCAATGCAAGGAACTTTTATTGAATTAAAACCCCATGTACGAGTACAGCAATTTGTAGAGAAAAATACGATAATAAATCAATTTAAAGTATTACATCATGAAACAGAAAATATCATTTTAACATTTCCGTCCATGTTAACAGCATTACAATCTATTAAAAAAACGGGCGCAAATTATGTTTCTCAAAATTTTTCTGGATTACAATGTAATCCTTTTTTAAAAAAATTATTGTTGAATCCATCTCATGATTCGACTACCTTAACGTACCATATTGGTTATTTTGTTTTAGAGTCTTCTTATGTCAATTAAATTATTTGTTGCAGGAACGGATACGGATATTGGAAAAACTTATGTTACTGCAGGAATATTAAATACTTTCAAAAAAAATCGTTACTCAACGCTCGGTTTAAAACCCGTGGCTACAGGTTGTCATCGTAAAAATGGACAATTACAAAATGCTGATGCTTTAATATTGCAACAAGCATCGAGCATACAATTGCATTATCATCAGATTAATCCTTTTGCATTCGAGCCTGCTATTTCGCCAAATATTGCAGCTCTGGATGCCAATCGTGAAATCACTGCACACGATATCAAACAAAAAATTCAATATGCTATTCAATACCCTGCTGATATTTGTTTAATTGAAGGCGTAGGTGGTTGGCGTGTTCCTTTAAATGATCATGAAACGATGGCGGATTTTGTCAAAAATGCAGAATTGAAAGTGTTATTAATCATTGGGATACGTTTAGGTTGTCTCAATCATGCCTTACTTACCTTTGAAGCAATGCGAGAAGATAATGTCGAAATCGTCGGTTGGATCGCAAATTGTGTAGATCCCATGATGATGGCGCGTGATGAAAACATTGCAACCTTAAAACAATGGATTAAAGCACCTTTTTTAGGCTTGGTTGAATATGAAGGTAATATCGAGAATTCAATTGAACTTAATCAATTTTTATCGTTTTAAATTTAAATAAAATTTTTATGGTATAATATTAAGAATTAATATTTTTTTGGATAATTATCAAAGACTAAGACTTTTGAAGGAGTTTTGGTATGAGATTAAGATTTCCAGAATTAAAAAATGCAGCTAATTCGCTACAAAAACTTCTTGATGATGAATTTTTAAGTGATAAATGGGGAAATGTAGACACGACTCTCCCGACCCCGTTGCCTCTTGAATCAAAGCATCATCCTTCCATGAAAATGATTCATCATTATCATGCCTATTCTCCATTTCTTGACGATTCTTTAGAATCAAAATCAAATCAAAAAGTACAAACGCTTCTTCAATTCATTCAAGAAATTTTTCGTAACCCAGCTTTAAAAAAAAAGTTTATTTGAATGAATTGATTGCACAATTGTTTCTAGGTGTAAAAAAATTACATGAAAAAAATTTAGTATTGAGAAATATTAATTTAAATACGATCACTGTCACACAAAATGCATTTGATCGTTATCACTTAAAATACAATATCAATATGGTGGCGCAAGCTCTCGATGACAATCTTAGCCCTGAAGGATTAGAGATCAAAGATAGTATTCCTCCTGAACTATTTAGTAATATTGAAAACAACAAAATAAATATTGATGCTTCACTTTATCGGAAAGCCGATAAAAAACATCTTGATTATTATGCGTTAGGACAGATTTTAGATATCTTACGGATTACTTTTCAACGGAAAGACTCTCGTCTTCTCAAATTAACATCGGCATTAACGGAAGCGTATCCTTTATATCAACCATTACACGTATATTTTTATGAATTCTTTAAACCGAATCCAAGCTTTTATCTTAATATCATTGCACGAAAATTTGCTGGAACAGAAGTTAATTTGTCAAATGATGTATTTTTATCGATGTTAAAAAATCTCAAAAAAATTTATTACATGATGACGAACTTAGTCGATTATCTCAATTTGCTTGAAGATAAACATACCCCTGCAACTATAAATAATATTCTTTATAAAATGATACATTTAAAAAAGGCAATCGAAGAATTTAAAAATAATGACGTCAAAGCAATTGAAATTAAGAAAGTCATCGATAACATTGAACAAATTGCAGATAAAATTAACTTACACTATAAAAATGTAATTTTACAACAATTAAGTCAGATGATTACTAACAATTTACGATTTAGTTTGCCCGAAAAAATTAAAAATACATTTTTCCATGATTTTCATCACAGAGAGAACATTCATCAATGCCTGCAATATTTATATAGTGATTATATGATGAAAAAATTACGCCATTTAAATAATGCTGAATTCATGACAATACTCATGATCATGCGGGCAAATGTTGAAAAATATATTAAGAAAAAAGGTTTTATTGAATCACAAAATGTAATATTGATCATTCAAATTAGCTTTATTCTCGCCTATAAATTGCATATTGATCAAACCACCACATTGCAATTATGGAGCAAATGGTTTGACGTTGATATTCAAAAATTAAAAAATGGTGAGCGCGAATTTTTGCAGGAAATGAATCATGCGTTGATTCATGATCCGTTTTTTGCATCTTCAAGCATAGAAATACCAGAAAATAGATCTTCAATGTAATTTATTACCGTCGTCCCGCGACTTGTTCGCGGGATCCAAAGCGACATCGAATATTTTCTGGATCCCGCGAACAAGTCGCGGGACGACGATTATGAGAAGACGGCTATATTCACACAAGCCAGCAAATTTCATATCAGCGCTTGCATTTATTTTAATTTCGCTTAAGCTTTTCTACTTATTACCAATTATAAAAAAATGAAAAGGATGGTTTCATTCTATGGATACTCGACGTCAATCGTGTTTTACTCGTATCAATCAATATATTTTTTCTAGTTTTAAATACATTAAATATAAAATGCTTATCCCGATAAGCCATAATAAAAGCTGGTCTTTGCAAGTGATGGCTTTTTTAGGAGCGACGAGCTATCTTGGTGCTTCAACCATTATGAATGTAGATGAATCTACAGATAACATTTCATATATTGTTGCAAGAGCGAATGGCGCAATGCTCCGAGTGGCAGTACCTGCCATCATACTACCCACGTTAGTGGCTGCAGCGTCGCGATTACAACGATCAGGGATTGGCGAATATCTTGGCATGAACAATCGTATTTTATCGCATAAATTAATTGCATTTGTTATTACTGGTTTAAGTATCGCGCATTCCGTTGCCCATTATTTTTATAATAAAGAAAATTATATAAAACAACCTGGAATTACAGGTATCGCAATGCTTGCTTGTTTAGGTTTACCTTTAGGCGGTGTTTATTTGATTCACTGGCTAAAACCTCGTTCAAACTTTAGTTTCGGCTTAAGAGTCAAAATACCTCATCAACTTGGCGCTGTCGCATTTATTACTTTATTTGGCGTACATACCACTGATTTTCGATTATTACCTTATGCAGGCGCAATCGGTGGGGTATGGCTGCTCGATCGTTTTTATCAATATTATTCTTACCAACATGCGGTCACATTAAAAAATATCAGTCGAATTAATAATACAAATTATCTTTTATTGCGATTAACCATACCTCCTCATCTGAATTTACATGATTATTTACCTGGTCAATATGTTGAATTAACCGTCACATATCCTAATTTAAATCGCCTATTAGAAGCACCACATCCATTTACCATTGTCACGATTGATAAAAGAAGACATGAAATTTATTTGGCGATTAAACAACTCGGTCAGTGGACAACAGGACTTGGAGCGATTGCCAAACAAAAAGATATTCCCGCAACGTTATGGGGACCCTATGGTTCTCCACTGAATAGTTTTTATAAACATTCGCAAATGGCCATTGTCACCGCGGGTATTGGTATGACACCATTTTTAGCTTATGTATTTTGGTTGGTAGAGCGTCAACAAACTTCACCTATTTTATCTTTAGATATTGCTCTTGCAAAAATTGAAGAAGTTTTTTTATGGATAAAGGCGTTAAATCATCCTAATATTAGTCGTATTAATTTCATTGAATCGGTGAATATTTATATTTCGCAACAAAAAATTAGTGACATTCGAAATGAACTCTCCAAAATGAAGCATGTCAAACATTTAAATTTTATTTTCCCTGAAGAAAAAGAAAAGTCTCCGCCAAAACCAGAAATAAAAGCACCAGCAAAACAAGATGAAAGTGCCATGTTGTTAGAATCATTAGATGATGATTTTTTCCTAAATATTAATGATCCGGATTTAGTGGATGAAACTGCGCGAACCACAAATCAGAATGGGCAAGTACAAATGTATGAAAGAAAAAATGAGGCACCAGATAAAAAAACGCCATCTCCCCCTCAGTTAATGGAAACACCAGCGCACAATTATCCTGGCTTAAATGCGACAGGTTTATTTTCAGTGAGAGAACAGCGTAAAAGTTTAGATATCAATATTTACACGCGTCGCATGAACATTGACCAGATTTTTTCAAATACCGTATTTAACAGTGCAGCCGTATGTGCGGGAGAACCGCTCACAACGATTGTGACAAATTCGGCGGCTAATCATGGGATAAAACTTTATAAAGAGTCGTTTTGATATACGTCGTCCCGCGGCTCGTCCGCGCGATCCAGAGACAGTCGATTATTTTTTTAGCCCTCTGGATCCCGCGAATAAATCGCGGGACGACGCTTAACAATCGACGTCTGCCCCGAAGAAAACGCTTTAACCTCACCTGTTGGTAATTCTAATAATAAATATCCATAGCGATTGACGCCGATGACTTTCCCTGTCACTTCTTGATTGATATTGAGTAAACGAATAAATTGATGACGCAAACCATCAACTTTATTCCATTCTTCTAAAAAAACTTCAAAGCCACTTTGATTAAAACGCGCTAAATAATCCATTAAGGTCGTTATAAGTTCGGTACATATGATATTTCTATCCACATATTTCCCTAAAATTTCACGCAAAGAAGTCCATTCTTGCGTAATAGCATTCGCATCATTCAACATATTAATATTGATGCCAATTCCTATGATTGCATCACACACATCATGCGTTTCAGCAAATACTTCAATCAAATTGCCGGACAATTTTTTTTGGTCAAACATGACATCGTTCGACCATTTAACGGTAAGTAAATCCGATACACCAAATTTTTGTAACGTTTTCACCACAGCGAGACTTACCAACAAACTTAAACCTGCAAGTTCACTGACATCTTTTTGAAAAGGATAAAGACAAGAAAAATAAATATTTTGACCATAGGGAGAGTGCCATTCACGATTTAATCGGCCTTTTCCTTTGGATTGATGCTCACTTAAGCAGATAACTGGGGTTTTTGAATTTCGAAATTTTTTTAAATAATTATTGGTAGAATCGATGGTTTCTAAAATATGCAATGGAATATCGGTTTTAATTTTGCTTTCATCCAATAATGAAAAAGGTTCTCGTAAGGCATATCCCTTTCCTTTAATCGAATCAATTGGAATTGCATATTGCATCATTTTTTTCATGATTTTCCAAACCATGGTGCGAGTAATCGCAAGTTCGGTACCAATCGTGTTGCCGTCATGATAATTACCATCACGCAAACGTTCGATAATTTTATAAATGTATTTATTGGTTTTTTTCATAAAAAAACTGTTGAAATAAAGCAAGTAATTGTGGTGAATTTTCCCAATTTCGCATAAAACGTTTGATTTCTTTTTTCAGTGCATCATTCAACATTTTTTCTGAAGAATGCTCTTTAATACCATCGAGGTCAATCAAAAATGGCATATCATTGGACACTAAAATATTTGTCATTTTAAGATCGCCATGCGTTATTTTTAATTCTGCTAAATTTGAAATTAAAGTTGAGATTTGTTTAGCCATGCAGTGATATTTTTCACTATCTTCCTCTTTCACATGACGAAAATATTCGCCGATATGATTACCATCCACATATTCCATCAAAAAATAGGAAGTACCTCTCATACCTAAAAATCTATTTTCGATATATGCCACAGGCTTTGCTGTTTTTATGCCTTCGGAATATAAATGTTGCGACATTCTCCAAGATTTTTTAGCACGCGTATCACGACATAAACGCTTTAAACGATGCAACCCATTTTTGATATTATAACGCTTTAATACAAACATTTTGCCGTCAATTTCAAATTTAATAACCGTACTCGATCGACCTTTTTTCAAAAAAACAACTTGAGGGTCGGCAAATAATTTTTCTGGTTGATGCAATATATTCAAAAATGCAGGTGATTCGTACTGTCGATCATAAATAATATTTTTGGTGAGTTTATCAATATGCTTGAATTGCGATGAACTTCTGAAAATCTTTTTCTTATAATGATCACTTCGTTCTTGTTTTTTTTGGCGTAATAATTTTTTAAATTTTTTAAAATGAGAGGGTTTTATTAACCAGCCGCGTAGTTTCGCATAGTATTTAAAAAGATTTTCTTGCAGAGTTGATACGCCTACGCCAAATTGCGCGAGCAATAAACAAAGATATTCTAAGCTACGATCTTCATCCAGGGGATGATCAAATTTATCAATTTGACCGCCATCCAACGTATAAATACATTTTTCTTTCACTAAATAATTTTTTAAGTGTACATCTTTTTGTAGAATGCCTAACACATGTTGCGTTGCAATTTCTACAATGAAAGCGCGTAACAGTGAGTGTAATTCCTCGATGGATTTTTTATTTTGCCAAATGTGTAATAAATTATCAGCACACAAGATTCTTTCATAAATAATAATATAAACACGCTTTTTATCTTCATTACCTTGATATAACAATGCTGGCGTCGGCACCCTCGATTCAATCAATGCCAGAATTCCGTCGGCATCGCGTTTCGCATCTTTTTTAGCACTTCCTCTTTCGTAAAAAAACTTAATTACTACTTTTTTACCGTTAAATGTGCCGAATGCTACCATTCGTTTGCCTGGAATCAGGCGAATAATTTCTTCACAATAAAGTGGGCTATCGCTTTCTTTTAAAGACCAAGCGTCCAAACTAAGAGGCGCTTTTTCTTTACGATATAAAGCCTTTAAAGTTAATACCGGCATCAACTTATTTTTTTTGCTGTCCATATAATTTATTACCACGTTGTTCTACCTTTCTCCAAAAGTCTAATTCTTCAGGGAAAATCTGAGATATTGATTTATTACGATATTCTTTCATAAAACGCAATAGATCTCTTTTCGTAAGTCCAATATCTTTTGATGAAAAATATAAACCCGATAAGTCTTTAATCAACCAACGATCCGGTACGCATTTTCTAATACACGCGCGGTGCAAATCTATTAAATAGAGCTTGATAGTTGATGCACGCCATAATTTATCATCCAATAGAAAATGACAAATATAAAAATCACGATGGTTCATTCCATTGGCATGCATCGTTCGCGCGATACAAGCCACTTCTCTAATCAGAGATTGTTTAAGACTAAAATGAGGAGGATTTTCCAGCCAATTTTCGCAAAAATGCTCAAGGCTAGTATGTTTGGGTAATTCACGCGTTAAAATATAGGAACGAATTTTTGCAGGGTTAAATCCTTTTTTTTCATAAGCAATCATTTCGGGCGATGGAATATTTAATTTTTTTAACAATGTTAATGCAAGTTTTTCATTTTTTGCACTTAATATAGGTAAACGGAGTTGAAAAAGATTTTTAAAAATTTCCTTAAAACCTACGCCTGAGTGTTTTTTGATAAAATAGGATTCACCATCCATGATCACCCGTTCCGTCGAACGTCCTTCTAACCGACGATAAACTTGACCTTGCAGCGACATCATTTGTTCAAATGAATATTTTTTCAAGAGACACCTTTATAAATCGCTTCAAGATAATTAACCGCATATTTAGGAAGATCGTAGATATCAGCATTTTCCGCAAAACGAATGGCTTTTTCTTGCCATTTTATTTTTTCATCATCAAATAACATAGCACGTAAAGTAGCATTCATTTCTGTTTGTTGAAACGGAGACGACAATACCTTACCTGCACCCGCTTCCACAATATATTTTGCATAACCACATACATCCGTCGTCAACACGGGAAGTCCCGCGCACAACGCTTCTAACAACACGGTGCCGGTATTTTCATGTAGCGCCGGATGCACCAATAAATCCGCAGCAAGAAAAAATCGCGGAACATCATTTCTTCCACCTAAAAAATGACATTGAGCGAAAATCCCTAATTTTTTGGCCTCTTTTATATATATTTTTGGATTATCTTGACCAATAATAAATAAGTGCGTGCGCGCTTGAATACTTTTTTCGAGGGAAGCGATCGATTTTAGAATACGGCTTAATCCCTTTGTTTTAAATCCCGAACCTACCATTAATAATAAAAAATCATTGGGATTGATATTAAATTCTGCACGAGTTTTTTCGCGAATTTCTGCTGCATTGACCGGCGCCATACGATCTCTGCTAATTCCTGGGGGCAATAAATGGAATCGGTTTTCCTCCGTTTGATAACATTCCGTAAATTCTTCTTGCTGTTTTGGCGATATTAATAAAATTTTCGTTTTTTGATGTTTTGCAAAAATGGATGCTTCGAGGGAGGTCAACGTACGATAGCGAGGAGTCAAACGAGCAATCATTCCCTTACTTTTTTTTACTTTAGATTGATAGCAAATGTCGGCCGCATAATAGACATCTAAGCCTGGCATTTTATTAAAACCTACGACGAGATCATAGTTTGAGAAGTAGGGTTGGACGGTTTTCGCGAAATTCGCGTTTTGGGTATGATTTTGGAGCCCCTGACGTGGGATCATATGAAGGTTTAACTGTGGATTTTTCTCCCCTTGCCACTCCATGGTAAAAACATCAATGGTATGTTGACGTGCCAGAGCCTCGGTCGCAATACGCATAAAATCGCGCTGCAAACCGCCAAAGGGGAAATATTTAAATAAACAAAATGCAAGTTTCACGTGGGTATTATATACACATTGTGTGCTGAACGAAATAAAAAATCTGTCATCAACCATGTCATGCCAGCATGTTTTTATGCCACCTTTAAGCATGCTGGCATGACAGAAAAATCCCTCGACCCTCACTATTTCTTATTAAACTCTATTAAACTTTCCTCGTTCGAAGATGATGAATTATCCGGAGTATTAGCATTAAAAATAGATAAACTAGGGAGATTGCTCTTTGGCGCTAGTTCTTCATCCACGGGTTTTAAATCTTCGTTGGAGCGATGTCTAAGGTCTAAACCGATGCCATCTACCAACTCACCTTCTGAGTTGGTCATTAGCCTATTTTCAACAGGACTAGCAGAATCGAAACCGAGTGTCCTTCGAAGCACTGGAGACGAAGCCAATCCTGGCAATTCATCATCTAATTCGTTTAGTTCCGTTAATTCATAGTCGAATTCAGCATTGTTTGGGAGAACTGGCTGATCATTTGGGAGAGCTGGCTGATCATTTTTTGCATCATCTAAATTAACCGCTGCTAAAGCAGTGGAAATATACTGGAGATCTGAATTGCTCGGGTCTTCACGATCTAATCCGGTATGTGCTTCGAGTTCATCAGTTTCAATATTGAGATAAAGAGACGCATCTCCGGCATTTGTATAACGACGTAGCTTTGCTTTACGTAACATATATTATTTCCTTTTTCATTATTATTAGTGTAAAAACGACGCAAAACTAGCACATTTTTTAACTATTGACGAGTAGTATTTTTATCTGATATATTTTTGAACAATTTAATCTTAAAGAAGCGAGCGCCCATGAAAAAAATCATCTTTTTACTCCCCTTTTTATTTATTATGCAAAATGCCATTGCTTTGCCCGCGATTTCACAAAATGTATCAGAAACTTTAACGGAAGATGCTTTTACCCCTCCCCCTCTCAATCCAACTTATGGGGAAGATGAAGCCGTATTTGTCGGTAAAAATGAAAAAGTCGTCCCTAAAAAAGTACACGAAGAAGATCCTGTCTATCGATATACCATCGATGCCGTTTATCCCCAAATTTCAGGAAAAAACTTATCAAAATCTGCCGAAGAATTTAACCAACGTATCTATAACATGGTGACCGAAAATCTCCAAAACTTTAAAAATAGCGTAAAACGAGATTATCAACACATGCAAACGCTTCCAGAGACCGTCCAAAATAATAATCTAAAATTAGATTATGATATTGATGTGATAAATCCCATCTCCTTAGTGAGCGTGCGATTATCCATTGAAAGCATGCAAGCAGGTCGCGCACATCCTTATCACCAACATCAAGTTTTTAATTTTGATTTGATGAATAACAAAGAACTCGCGTTAAGCGATTTATTCAAACCAAATACTAATTTCTTACAAGCCATCGCAAATTACAGTAATGGAAAATTGCAAGCAACAGTAAACGAAAAAGATAAATGGATGCTAGAAGAGGGCACGAAACCACTACTTAAAAATTACAAAAACTGGAACATCGAAGCGGATTCAATTTTAATTACCTTTGATGAATATCAAGTGGCTCCGCATATGTATGGTCCTCAAGAAGTAGAAATACCTTTTGAAGAATTAAAAAACTTACTTTCTAAACAAGCCGAAGTGATTGCAAGCAGCAAAGAAAATACGCCAGATTTAGGTTAAAAACATGCATTTCACCGACATCGCCATTATTGGTGCTGGCAACATGGGCGCGAGTTTACTGCATGGTTTACTCGCGCGGGGTTTTCCTCCCGAAAAAATTACCGTTGCAGATCCAAGTACTTTAAGACTAAAAGAACTTGAGTCTAAAAATATTCACGTCACAGAAGATAATCGTCTCGCCATTCTTCATGCGAAAGTTATTTTATTTGCCATCAAACCTGCAATGATGGAGTCTGTCATCACATCGCTTGCAGATGTGATTCAAAAAAATAAACCTTTGTTAATTTCTATTGCTGCAGGCATTCGAGAAGAAAGTATCGCAAAATATGTAGGAAAACCAAACGCAATCGTTCGATGCATGCCTAACACACCTGCGATGATTGGTTGTGCCGCAACTGCGCTTTATGCAAATTCAGAAGTGTCAGCAGATGAAAAAAACATTGCGGAAACTTTATTACGATCTGTCGGCATTACCGTTTGGATTCAAGATGAAAAATTAATGGATGCGGTCACCGCGTTGTCGGGTTCAGGTCCCGCATACATTTTTTTAGTCATCGAAGCATTACAAAAAGCGGGGGAACAAATGGGATTATCCGCTGAAACATCCCGTTTATTAACATTACAAACGGCATATGGCGCAAGTCGAATGGCGTTAGAAAGTAATCACGATGTTGAAGAACTCAGAAAACAAGTGACCTCTCCGCAAGGTACGACGGAAGCTGCCATTCGCACATTGGAAAAAGAAAATATTTTTGATATTTTTGAAAAAGCACTTCTTGCTGCAAAACGCAGAGGAGAAGAATTGGGATCAATGAAAAATAATGGATAACTTATGAATTCGATGGCTGAAGTAGGAATTTTTTTAGTAAATACTTTATTTGGTATTTATCTCTCAATTTTAGGAATACGACTTATTCTCGCATGGGAGCACGCCAATTACTTTAATCACATTATTCGTTTTATTATTACATTAACACAGCCAATAGTTGCGCCCGTTCGAAAATTTTTACCCAATATTGGCAGGCTCGAAACCGCGACATTATTTTGGTTAATCGTTTTAATGATGATTAAATTTATTTTAATTGTTGCAATGACGGGACAAGGACTCGATTATCGCGTCTTACCCATCACCGCAGTGTTACTCACCTTCGTATTGCTCATTCAAATATTTTTTTACTCTATTTTAATTTACGCTATTTTAAGTTGGGTACATGCGCCAGAAACACCAATTATGCAAGTTTTATCGCAACTTTCTGCGCCGATTTTACGACCATTACAAAAAATTATTCCGCTCGTGTCGGGATTTGATATTACTCCACTCGTCGCGCTCATACTTTTACAGGTGATTTTAATTATATTATGAAAATGGTACTTGCAAGTTCAAATAAGGGAAAAATAAGTGAATTTCAAAGGATTTTTAAAGATTTAAAAATAGATATTGTCCCACAATCAGAATTAAATATTTCCGATGTTCCAGAAACCGGCGCAACTTTTATTGAAAACGCTTTAATTAAAGCGCGCCATGCCTCCAAAATGTCAGGTTTACCCGCATTAAGCGATGATTCTGGAATATCTGTTGTCGCTTTACAAAATAGGCCGGGAATTTATTCTGCGCGTTACGCAGGTCTTAACGCGGAAAGTGAAGACAATATTCAAAAACTTTTAACGGAATTAAAAGATGTACCCTTTGATAAAAGAGATGCATTTTTTTATTGTGTTTTAGTATTTTTACGAAATGCAGATGATCCAACAACACCGATAATTGCAGAAGGTATTTGGCACGGAAAAATTTTATTGGGTCCACAAGGATCACAGGGTTTTGGTTACGATCCAATTTTTTTTGATGAATCTCACCAATGCAGTGCGGCTGAATTAGATCCTTTGATTAAAAATCAAATTAGTCATCGCGGAAAAGCATTACACTTATTACTTCAAAAAATGAAAGAAAGGTAGGATAAAGACATGAATGCATTATCCGTGAAAAATCTTACGAAAGTTTATTCTAATGGTGTTGTCGCACTCAAAGGCATTAATCTCGAAGTGAGCCCAGGAGATTTTTTTGCATTATTAGGCCCAAACGGCGCAGGCAAATCTACCACCATCGGAATTTTATGTTCCTTAGTAAATAAAACTTCTGGCACCATCAATGTTTTTCAATATGACATTGATACGGAATTAGAAAATTTAAAATCTTGCATCGGCGTTGTCCCGCAAGAAATGAATTTTAATCCTTTCGAAAAAGTAATGGATATCGTGGTGAATCAAGCAGGATATTATGGTGTACCACGCGCTATTGCGAAAGAGCGCGCAGAACTTTATTTAAAAAAAATGGACTTATGGGAAAAAAGGCATCACCCTGCAATGCGTCTCTCTGGCGGAATGAAACGTCGATTAATGATTGCAAGAGCACTTGCCAATAATCCAAAACTATTAATTCTCGATGAACCCACAGCTGGGGTTGATATTGAATTAAGACATACCTTGTGGGGTTTTTTAAAAGAATTGAATCATGATGGTACTACTATTATTTTAACAACACATTACTTAGAAGAAGCAGAACAGCTTTGCAAAAATGTCGCGATCATTGATCACGGTGAATTAATTGAAAAATCGAATATGAAAGCATTGATTAATCGTTTACATGTTCAAACCATCATTTTAGATTTAACAAAGCCTATCGAAAAACTGCCGGTGATGCCGGATTTTCATTATCGATTACTGGATCAAGAAACTTTAGAAGTTGAAATTTATAAGCACCAAAGTTTAAATGATTTATTTGCCATTCTCTCTTCACAACAAATCGAAGTGAATAGCATGCGTAATAAAACCAATCGCCTCGAAGAATTATTTGTGCGTTTAATCTCAGAAAACAAGGCAAAGTCCTCATGAATAAAAGCAGTCTCATTGCATTACAAACTTTATTAAACAAAGAAATTGTGCGTTTCCTGCGTATTTGGACACAAACGCTATTACCACCTGCCATTACGATGGCGCTTTATTTTATTATTTTTGGAAAATTGATTGGCTCTCAATTAAAAGACATTCATGGTTATAGTTATATGCAATACATCGTACCAGGTCTTACCATGATGTCGGTCATGACAAATGCTTACGCGAATAGTTCATCTTCTTTTTTTGGCGCGAAATTCTCTCGAAGTATTGAAGAATTATTAGTTTCATCGATGCCAAGCTATATCATTTTACTTGGGTTTATGATTGGTGGCGCGCTTCGCGGATTACTTGCGGGTATTATTGTTATTATTATTTCGATGTTTTTTACTTCATTGCATATTCAACATCTAGCCCTTGTCCTGTTAATGGGGATTTTATCTGCCATGTTATTTTCCCTCGCGGGTTTAGTAAATGGTATTTTCGCAAAAAAATTTGATGATGTTGCATTTATCCCCACCTTTGTTTTAACACCTTTAACTTATCTCGGTGGAATATTTTATTCGATTCACCAATTACCTTCGTTTTTTCAATATGTGTCTTATATCAATCCAATTTTTAATATTGTGGATTCATTTAAATTTGGCATGTTAGGCGTATCCGATGTGAACTTTTACCTTGGATTTTCGTTGGTTTTAGGGTTATTTATCATATTATTTTTCTGGACCTTGCGTCTCCTTAAAAAAGGGGTTGGATTGCGCACCTAAATTTATGTAAAATATTAATTAGTTTCTATACAGGGAAGTATGAAATGATCAAGCATGTTATCTGCATTGTTTTATTAAGTGTTGGGGTCGTGATGAGCATGGCCTATGCCCAACAAGGGTTACAGTTCTTATTGACGGCACATGATTGGATCAGTAATGTTTTAACAGAAATTTTCTCGGGCGGTCAGGCAGGCAATATCACCCGCGAGTTAATTGCGCTTCTCGCCATTCCGACAATTGTCGGTATTGTTTTAGCGATTGTCTATTGGGTGGTCAAACGCAGCTGGTTTCCCTATTTTATGCACTATGTGTGGGCGGTATGGTTAGTACAAACCGCGGCACTCATCGTTTTAAACCAATAGATAGAATTGACATGTCATCCTATTTGGGTTAATTTCCCCAAAATATAACAAAATAATAATTATAATAAAAAAAGGAATGACCGTGATGAAATTAGGCTATTTACGTACTTTAGTAAAAAACGAAGAAAACACATTTAGTTTTCATAAATTATTTTTCGGCAATTCAGAAGACATTATCAATCTCCGCATATTTTTACAAAAACGCGCCATTTTACCAAATGATTATGAACTAGCACCTGCAGATATTTATGATTTATGCAAAATCATGCCGGTACAATCGGAAGATTGGATTTTTAGAAATATAAAAATGTCATACGACACATTTCATAACAATGAACGCTTTTTAGAAGTATTTCATTTTCTTGATGCTGCATCTTTAATTCATAAAGACAATTTTACACTGATGTTTAAAGACAAAACTGGAAGCATACTTTATGATTTATTTTTGCATCCATCGAAAAAATTTTTAACGCTCGATGCTGAAAATTTTGACGCACTTTTAACATTAATATCAGAAAATTGGTATAGCGACAAATTAGTTGATATTATTCATTTGCTGCATAGAGAAAATAGCTTAAATTCAAATATATTAAATGCTATTGAAATAAGTGATTTTTCGAAAAGTATTTTAAAAGTCCTTGCTGAATCAAAATGTTTAAATGACAAAAATTTTTCACGCATGCTTAATCACAAACGTGTCAACTTTAGTTTAAGAGATTTATTTCAACTGTTAGATCAAAATAATATTATTATCAATGATGAAATTTTAGGATCTATAGAAAAGTGTGACGGGTTTTATTCATTGAATAAATCTATCGAATTATTTTTAGCGGCAAAAAAACTCAACCAAACAACTTTATTATTGTTGATCAAAGCAGACTATTTGAGTGATGAAAAACTATCATTACTAAAAATATTGCTAGATTATTCGATATGTAACGACGATATATTAAACTATATATGTAAGCGCGGTTTTTTGAATGATTTTACAAATACCATAAAAACACTCGATGAATACAAATTATTAAATCAAAATCAAAAGTTAATTGATAAAATGGTTCATCAAGTTATTTCGAGTGAAGAATGCGCTGCTTTTTTTGAAATTTTAAAAAAATTAGATGTCGTAGACCAGGCAATTATTGATCTTTATGTAGGAAATAATGATATTTCCTGGCGCAAATCATTTTTATCTACCTTACAATTATTAGAAAAAGTTACCATTCCTATTTATATCGATCAGATAAAATCTTTATTTACATTGACATTACTCAACTTACGTCGTTTTTATCCTATTTTAGATGAATTAATTCAAAATAAATTATTTAACCCGAAATCAATGGAGGAAGCTTTACATATCGTCACTGAAAAATTACCAACACCACTCGAATATACGCTTGCAGATAATGATCCTGTGATTGAACATAGTGAAAAAAAAGAAATTACTTTTAGCAATCAACAGAAGCTTTTCATGGATCCCTATAAATCAGAGGAAATTAATATACGAAGAAGTTATGCAAGCAATGATGGCTCTCTAAATACTAAGGAGAATGAAAATGCATTGAAAGGCGGTATGGGTAAAGTCACTAAAGGTTATGTGAGTTTAGATGAAAAAAATCCTACTTATTGTGTCAAACAATTAAATAATCCTAATAGGAGACTTGCCAAAAATGAAGTGAAATATAATCAGTTTAGTGGCAGACATTCTTTTTATTTTGTTCAAAATAATAATGTGCATATTGTTTATAATTGGTTGCAAGAAAAAGCCTTATCAGAATTTTCCGAACAAGAATTACTGACTCTCGAATTTGCTAAGCGACTGCAGTGCCTTATTAGTGGCTTTGATTCTTTAAGTAATTTACATATCCATATGAGAATTCATAACGATATCAAAGCTGCTAATATTATTTTAAATACTTATATGCTCACGATGGAAATTATTGATTTTGGTGGTGCACATAAAAAAGATGGACGAATACCGGACGGATGGTTTGATTTTCCTTGTACACCAGAATATAAAGATCCTCATACCTTTGGTGATCATTATTGCAAAGATATTTATTCCGCAAGTTTTATCGTGAAAAAATTATTCCCGGAAATCTATCCACTCACAACAACCCGCGAAACTCCACTCAATACGGCAGAAAAAGCTATCCAGCAATTGGTTAATAATATGATGGATCCCAACTTTAAAAAAAGATGCACAGCAAAAGGTGCAAAAGATTATTGCCAAACATTATTAGCAAATATCAAAAGTTTTGATGAAGTCATGTTAACGCAAATGTCGAATGCATTGATTGATCAGTCTAGTAAAACAGTGGAGGATTGTGTACTTAAATTGAGGTAGTAAATAACAATTACCCTCTTTGAAAAAACGTTTTGTCATGCCAGCCGAGCGTCCGCGCGCGGTGGCATCCAGTTGGGCCTTTTGGATGCCAGCTTAAAGCATGCTGGCATGACATAGCTGTCATTCCCGCGAAGGCGGGAATCCATTATGAATGGATCTCCGCCTGCGCGGAGATGACAGAATTTTTAAGTATCTTTTAACAACCATAACAAGACTTAATTGCGTATTTCAGTTTACAGATCAAAAACAAGAATATATGATTAAAAGCTTTTCTTAAAATAAATGTCTAAAACATAATTATAAGGATATAAAAATGCTTAGGTCTTGCCTTCAATTTTTCAAATGTAACGAAAATCAAGAAGTTAACGAAAATTCACTGCTTTTTCCCAAAAAATTATTAATGGAAGTCGATCGTGAAATAAAATATCGTCAAAAATATTTAATTCTATGCACGCTCATCACTGGTACACTGGCTGTTGCTGGAACGAGTGCGGGTTTGGGACTCTTATTTCAATTTGAAAAAAATAATGTTACAGAACTTGCTAATGCTAATCCTAATAATAAATTAGATAATGCCGATTATCATGTGCATCAAATTACCTTATATTTAGGTTTACCAACCGTAAGCCTTGCGATCCTAGGATTGGAATTTTCCTGCATGTATCATGCATTAAAAAAATATTTTAAATATCCAGAGAATGCGCCAGTTACGGATTTATCTCCAGCGCTGCTCGAAAAAGTAAAAGATTTTTTAAGAACCATTCAATATAGCATTGATTATTTGACATTATCTGACGTGCGCGAGATTTTGTCACAAGAAGCAAACAGAAACAGTGTAAATGAACCTTTAAGTTTTTATTATTCGATTCCTGAGCTTTAAATTTTTCTGTCATGCCAGCATGCTTTTAGCTGACATGACAAGAAAGACGACGGATTATATCCAATACGCCGTCTTCACCATCACTTTGGATAAAAACCGCATGAGCATTTTAACAGGCTGCGGTAATTCCGCGGCCCCGCTCGCGATGGCGTCATCCCGATGATGTGCCTCGTCGATTTGCATTTGCTGCAAAATTTGTTGGCTTTTTTTATCTGCTTTGGGCAATGCTTCAAGATGATGATCGAGATGCTTGACGACTTGCTGTTCTGTTTCGGCTAAAAAACCTAAACTCCATCGATCTCCCAACAAACCCGCAGTAAAACCGATAGCAAACGATCCACCATACCAAAATGAACTTAAATAGCTGGTATGGCTATTCAGCTCCATTAAACGCGTATAACACCAATGGAGATGATCACCTTCTTCGACGGCGGCAGTGTGCATTTTCGCCTTGAGATCCGCGCTTCTAGAGGTCCAGGCTTGGCCATGATAAAGCGCTTGCGCTGCAACCTCTCCAGCATGATTCACTCGCATCAAAGCGGCGGCGTGTTTACGCTCAGTATCTGTTAAGGGATTTTCGGCTTCAGAAAGACCGGGATAAACGCGATCAGTGACTTTGGGTTGATTGGAAACAGCACGTAAAGCATTATCAATGGTAATGCAAATTTGATCGGAGAATGAAAAGTGTCGATGATTTTTTTTCATGGGAGGATTTTATCATGAAGCCGAAACATCACCAAATTTTTTGACCGTCCCGGGCTTAACTAAATTGAGAAAAATCAATAATGCCAATTGCTCGGGTTCTTTTAATTTTACGAAGTATTCGTCCTCAAATAACATTGTCGCATGTGGAATTAATTCATCTGTCGAAATAAAATATTCCACATTTTTTAATTCTTTTCTCCAATTTGGATTCATCGATTCATTTTTCATCGCATCCAAAATAGAATTTTTAAATGCCGCTTGTAGAAAAGCTAATAATCCTCGATCTGATTTCACCACCTCACTGACATAATGTTGGCAATCCTCTTTTTTACCCCACCAAAACCATGCATATAAAATGGGAATTAAACGAGGATGTTCAATCAATCTGCCGATTTTGGCCCACGATTTTATTTTTTCAATCGTCACCGATTTTAATTCGACTAATTGTCCGCCCGAATAATCACGTTCTTCAGGCGCCAAAAATGTTTCTTCATTTTCATCATGTTGTGCGCTTTGAATGGCAATTTCATACACGATGATATATAAGCTATTAACAGAATGCTTAATGGCGGAATGTAAAATATGGAATCTTTTTTCTGAAGTATCAAATGCACCTAATAATTGTTGAATGATGCGATGCACGCGCTGCGGAGTTTCTAAATGTAAAGGATCAAACGTGCCTTGCGGAAATAAATCTGCAGTATCAATAAAAGCATCGATGACATTTGCAATGTTTTGATGTGGAATACGATGTACTGCAATACTATCTAATACATCGAGTAATTTTAAAATTCGTTCATCTTGATTTAAACGTAATAATGCAAGTTGAAAACCAGTCGGATCCTTTGTCATTTCAAGCAATGTATCGAGTTCTGCATCATTAATAAATCCAGGCGATACACTTAAACGGAAATACACTTCAAATAAATCATAAGTACAAATACGTTTATATTTACGCGCGATAATTTCTGAGTGAGGCAGTGTGCGATAATTTTCGTAGATGCTACGTAAACGTGGAAATAATCGAATGCACAACAACTCCAACATTTCAGGCGGCATTCTTTCAGCACGTTGTAAAATTTCATCGATCCGCAATTTATCTTCATGTAATTTTTCTTTATCAAATTGATAAACCGTATCAAACAATTCCACAAATAAATCTTTATTATCACGAATGCCGTTATAAACATTAGGCTCAAATACTTCGATCGCAGTAATCGCAAAAAAATCCACGGGATTGACGACTTCGCGGACATGCATAAAACTAAAACTTAGTGTATTGATATAACGTGTGATATCGCGGCAATTTTCAAAAAAGTATTTTAACGTGGAATAATAAATATCCGCCCAATATTCCGCATCCCAACTATCATCAGGCGCAAATAAAATAACTTTTTCTAAGCGGTCCAATAATATGGCTTCAATATCTTGTTTAGAAATAGGTGGAATATCAAAAGGTAATTGCACCATTTTTTCTAGATATTCAAACGCATTTATTCCATCTAATACTTTCGGGAGAATACTTAACACTTGATCCTTATCCAGTGCGAGTACATACATCGTATTCGTAAAATTACCGATGGATTTCACAATTTGAAAAATCTGAAAAATTTCGGATGCCGGTAACTGTGAAATATTATCGATGAAAATAATTAATTTATGACTTTGCGCTTCGAGAAGTTCATTGAGTTCAGCTTTCACTTTTGTTAAATCACGTCCTGATTCCCAACCAATAGAAGATTCTTTTTTCTTAAATAATTTATTGTACCAACGTACTTTGGGGCGTAACGATTTTGGAACGGATTTATGTGTGAAAAAAGAAATATACAATTCCAGCAAATATATAATTCTATCTTTCTCGGGTGTAAGAAAAAATTCAGCATTACGCATCTCAGAGGATAATCTTCGAAAGAAACTATAAATCAGCGCATTTTGTCCTGAATAACTCCAAGGGCTGTAATTCAGGATGATAGGTTTTTCATGATCGAACATGTTGTTCGATGCAAAATGCAATTCTTCCAAAATGAGATTAATGATGGAAGTTTTGCCGCTCCCACTTCCACCATATAAACCGATCGTAAAACTTTCCGTGCTAACTTGGTCCAGAATGGCACGCGCCAAATATTTGCCAAAAGTCGCCCGCCCCAATCGATCTTGGTCGCTTTTTTGAATTGGGCGATCGGCATCGAACATGGTATTCGCTCCGAATAGGATCGAGAATTTTAACTCTCATAATAATTATACCTTATCCTCCAACTTCTTCCTGACTAATAGTTGAACAATAAGTAAAATTACCGCAACACAAAATGCAATGATCGCAAAAATAAAAAATGCTTTGCGATAAATGATCAACTGACCAGGAATATCCTTGATGGTATCTGGAATACTGGATAATTTAGCCAAAACCCCCGCAAATTGTCCCCCAAAGCCCAACGCCACGAACCAAATTCCCATCATCATCCCCGTTAAATTTTTAGGGGAAAGTAAAGTGACTGCGGCAAGACCAATAGGAGATAAAAATAATTCTCCAATGGTAATGAAAAAATATGATATTAAAATCCACAATGGATTCACTAGTTCATTCGTAAAAGTACTGGCTCCCAGCGTAATAAATGCAAGGCCTACGAAAAAAATGGCAATCACAAATTTCAACATCGGAGAAAAATTGATTTGATGACGATTGGAAAACATCCAATACCACGCAAAAATAGGTCCAAGCAAAATCACAAAAACACTTTCAAGCGCGTAAAAAACAGTCGTCGGAATGGCAAAATTGAAAACGGTTTTATTAACAAGACGATCGATAAACAAATTGGCAGAGAAAAATAATTGTAACCACAGCATCCAAAAAATAACCGCGGAAATAATTAAAATATTTAAAATCATGAGACGATTACGTACGGCTTCCGGTTCTTTTGCGGCGAGGATAAAAATAAAAAATAATAAAAATATGCCGAATATGGGTAAAAGCCATTGTCCCAAAAATTGATTTTGTAATAATAAACCGAGAAGCGGTATCGCGATCAAGCAATAGAGTAATATAAGCGGTTTTTTTAAAAATATATTTTTAGCGACATAAGAGGAACTTTGATATTGGATAGCACCGCTTTTAAACCCCGATGCAAAAATAATTAAACCAACAATTAATCCCACACTTGCCAAACCAAATCCTGCATGCCAACCAAAATGATCTTTAATAAAACCAGAAGTAAAACCTGCTAATAAAGACCCTAAATTAATGCCAATATAAAAAATCGTAAATCCCGCATCTCTTGCGGCATCGTCTTCTGGATATAACGCACCTAAGAGACTTGAAATATTTGGCTTAAATAAGCCATTTCCGATAACGATGGTTGCTAATGCATAATAAAAATTGCTTGGATTTGAAACGCTTAAAAAAGCATACCCCGCACATAAAAAAATTCCACCCCATACAATCGCTTGTTTAAAACCCAACATTCGATCTGCAATAAAACCACCAACCATGGGAGAAATATAAGCGAGAGCACTGAAAACACCGACGATGGTGTAACTAACATCGTCAGAGAATCCATAGCTTTGCGTGAAATACAAAACCAACATTCCTTGTACCACATAAAATCCAAAGCGCTCCCACATTTCTGTTAAGAATAAATAAGGTAGCGCTTTGGGGTGACGTCCTGTTTTTATTTCCATATTATTTCCTTGATTTGATGAAACAATAATTTATCTATTCAAAGCAATACTAGCATTATTATGAAAAAGAAGGTTTATAATTTTGCTCATTTATTTTTTCAAGTTCTTCCACAAAAAATTGATGAGCCTCTGCAATAGAAATTCTTGATTCATAATTTTCTGAAATACACATCGCTTGCGCAAGTTTAGTAAGTTTCTCTTTTTCATCCGTTGAAAGCGCAGTCAGTTTATTTAAAGTGTCGAATTTAGTGATTAAGGCACCGATTTCATAAACATCATCTGCCATACCACGATTATTTTTAAATTTTATTTTATTAAAATCGCACAAAGCACTTTTCGAATTTTTTGCATCTACTAATATATTCTTCTCATGTAAATCCCCATGAGAAACTTTCTTATCATGCAAACCCTTAACTTCGCTGGTGATCGACTTAAAAAGCTCTAAGAATTCACCATAAGAATTTATTTTATGATCCCCTTCAAAATATAATTGGCTTAATGTTGTTGTGGGCAATTTTTTCATTAAGATATAAAATCCATGGTTAGTATTATAAAATTCTCCGGTTTTATGAACGAGTTTATTGCAAACAGCTTCCGCTTGACCATCTTTTAAGGCTTGTTTTTCACCTTCTTCTCCATCTAAATCCTCAAATATCACGCGTTTTACAGCAGTTTCTTCTCCTGTGATTGAATTTTTAAAAGAACGCACATCGCGCGATTCTGCACCTGATCCTAGGGTTTCATTCACCAATGAAAAACTATTGTTAAATGTATAAAAAGATTGGCTTCTTGGTAATTTTAATTCATCGAATTTTAGCAAATCTTGCACCTTTTTATTTTCTTCTGAATCTCCTTTAGTAATACTAAAGTACCTAAACATAACTCACCTTATTAACAGCTAAAGTTTTGCTATTTTAACATAATTTACCCTATATTTGATCATTTTTTGGGCTATTATTAATTTCTATTAATTATCATAGAGTTATTATCTTGATCTTGGAAATACCAGTGAAAACATTGAAATCATTAAATATTTTTTTTAAAGGATTATAATAAATATATTAACGAGGAAATAATAACCATGATTACTCGACTTTCTGATGGCGATATCATTATTCAATTTGAAAGAAAACTAAAGGAAAAAAAACTAGATAAATTACAAGATGAAATTGCTTCAACAGCAATACATGGGCTTATTTATAATAATTTGAAAGTTTATCACTCCGTTGATAGCGAACATCAAATGGGTGTGCGTAGCCATGATATACAACATATACTAAATCCAAGATTATCTTTGGGAACCGCCTTAGTTTTTCACATGAAAGATGGTCAAATTAGAGAAAACATTGCTAATTCTGTTGTAAAATGGGATCCGTTAAGAGATCCTCTTATATATTCAGAAGCAAAAAAAAGGAAGGACAAGCACGGGATTAACATTCTTCCCATTCCTTTTGTAAATGTTAATCTGCGTAAAAAAGATGAAGGAAAAATTGAGGAAAAACAGCGATTTGAATTATTTCGGGCTTTTCGAGCATATAAGAGAAACCAGGAAGAGGTCGCACTTAGCAAAAACAAAGGGGTTTCATGTGGAAATTTCGTTTCTTATTCAATCAAAGTTGGACTAATAAAAAAATTATTTCCGAAAGGGTTACCCAATGAAATTCAACAAAAAATAAACTCTATAGAATCTAAAAAAACGCCAGATAAAAGAAAGTTATCAGATATAAATTCGGAAGAACTAATTGAATTTGAGAAACTAATTTTAGAAAATCTAGCGTCTATTCACATGGAAGAAAAAAATGTTATTTCAATCAGTGATTTGTTGCAAGAATTGTATCGAATAGTAAAATCACGCACCATAGGAGATTTCTGTCACGATGCATTTCAACATCCGGCGGTTTGGGATTTTTCTGGACATGTATTTTATCGAGAGAGTTCGAATAAAGAATTGGAAGCCTGGATAATGCCGCATAATCTTTATCTTCAATTTATTGACAAATTTAATAAACATAAGTTAATTGTTTCAGATAAGGAATTATTAGAGCTAGGTATCAATGTTGAATTGCTCGAGCAAAAATCTTTTAGTTTAAAAAAATAAATAATGCTCATTTAAGTTGATAGTTTTAATCAAATAATATTTTCGTCTAATCATTTTTTCTTTAATTATCATAAGGTTATAAAATATTTTACAAAAATAATTGGCTTTCAACTTCATACAAACTTGATTTATTGTACAAATTAGCTAAAATATACAATATATGCAATTTATTTAAAATTTACATAATCAGGTAATTTTATGAAAACTAATGCCACTCAGTTTAAAAACCATTTTGGCGAATACATGCAAAAGGTCTATCAAGAACCGATTATCGTAGAAAAATCTGGAAAACCCTCTGCCGTTCTTATTTCATACGATGCTTTCGAAAGATTATCCCATCTTGAGGATTTTTATTGGGGAGTGAAAGCAGAGGAAGCAGTAAAAGAAGGCTTCCTTGGGCCGGTTGAAAGTGAAAAAAGATTAAAAGAGTATGCTAAAAAAGCAGGGATAATAATCGATGAAGAAAATAATGACAAAACAGAGGCTGATTAATACCTCAAAATCTGCAGATGATTTCTTAAAGACCCTACTTCCGAAACAATTTAAACAAGTATTTACAAAACTATGGGATTTAAGAAGTAATCCTCGACCGCATGATAGTATTAAATTAACCGGTTATGAAAATAAATATAGGACTGATATTGGAGAATATCGCATTATTTATTCTTTTGAAGAAACTATCATTCAGATTGAGATTATTGGTAAAAGGAATGATGACGATGTATATAAAAAAATGAAAAAACATTAATCTTTTATTCTGTCATCTCCGCGAAGGCGGAGATCCATTCATAATAGATTCCCGCCTCCGCGGGAATGACAATGTGATGATCACAACCCACTATATTTCAACAACGCATCAACCGTTGGTTTTTCAATTGAAATTATTGGTAAAAGAAATGATGACAATGTATATAAAAAAATGAAAAAACATTAATCTTTTATTCTGTCATCTCCGCGAAGGCGGAGATCCATTCATAATAGATTCCCGCCTCCGCGGGAATGACAATGTGATGATCACAACCCACTATATTTCAACAACGCATCTACCGTTGGTTTTTCAATTGAAATTATTGGTAAAAGAAATGATGACAATGTATATAAAAAAATGAAAAAACATTAATCTTGTTAGTTTGTAGGATTGATTGGGCTTTTTTTGCCGCAACCCAACCCACTTTTTTTACTTTACTTTCAATTGGTTATAAAAACTTTGCTCAAATCTTAAAATTAAAAGCCACAAAAAACCTGGTAGTCCCTTCCAAAATTGGATATAATATGCCCACTTTTGGAAATTCAGATCATTTCGAGGAATATTACATGTTAAGAAAATCATTACGCCATATTGCAGAAAATGCTGGCGGCATAGCTTTTATTGGTGGCTCCAGTGCCATTATTGCTAAATTAGTTTATGAAAATCAGAGAGAACATAAAATTTATGGAAAACCAACAGGCGTTGAATGTGCCGATTTTGTAAGAAAATCAACAGCTTTTCACGATACAAGCAAACCCGTTCATGGAACGATGACCTCACGTCGCTTCGTTGAGAATGAAGAAACAGGAGAAGAATATTTTGCTAAGGGAGCACATAGCACCGATGAATTATTGACGGAATTCATGATTGGGAATTTTGCTAAGTTAATTAATCCTCGTCAACCTGAAACCCTCATTTTAGAAGAACCTCTTAGCGCTGTTCTCGCGCAATTTAACACGTTATCGCACAAGCATCCTAATGCTAAAGACGTTGAAAATTTCGTACGTTCGCATGGAACGGATAAGTTGAAAAAAATGTTAGAAAAAGGAGTTACCGTAGAAGGCTTAGGCGAATCATTAGCTTTCGATTTAATGGTAGGAAAATATTATGACACCAAACTCGCAAACATGGTTGTTATCGAAGCAAAAGATGGCACGCTTCATTTTGTGAGTATTGATCATGAAAGGGCTGCATTAAGTATTATTCGCCCCGAGTCAGTTTTTACAACCAATCCTGAAATATTAATTCACGCACTTAGAGATTTATCATCCGCTGGAGATGAGAATAAAGCAGGACTTGCAAGCGATCCACGTGCTTTTGAGTTTGCTAAAGTTGCGAAAAATTTTATTGATCCTGTAAAAATCATCGATTTTTATAAAAAGACAGCTTCAGTCGATACCTCTCCGCTCATCGATCAATGTAATCGACTTGCATCTCAATCAGGTATGTTTTCAAAGAAAAGATGTAGCGATTTTGAAAAACATTTCAAAGGTCTTCAATCAGAAGCTGCGGCATTCGTTGCAGAAAATGGAGAAGAAGTTTTGAAAAGAAAACCTACTAAATAAATTGCAATGAAGCAGGACGTGGCGATCCAAGATATTCCTTGGATCGCCACACGGCCTATGACCTCGCGATGACGCTGAGACATTAAAAAACGCCTCTAATCCATCCTACTTTACATCATCACAACCCACTATATTTCAACAACGCATCTACCGTCGGCTTCCGGCCGCGGAAAAATCTCACCACGCTTTGCGCGAGAAAAGCGTAATCTCATCATTTATCTTTATCATTCAATATCTTGATAATACTATAGAAACAAAGTAACATTGCTATCCATACCTCTTTGAGGTATACTTCAAAGAGGTACTATGAAAACATACAAAACAAGGTGGTTTAAAAACTGGGCTAAAGATCAAGGCGTCTCTGATCAAGTCCTTTTAGCTGCAATTCTCGAAATGGAGCAAAACTCAAAGGGCGCAGGGCTTGGTGGGAGTTTATATAAAAAAAGAATCGCTATCGATGGACGCGGCAAAAGAGGAGGAAAGCGTGTCATTATTGCATTTATCGAGCATAAAAAAGCTTTTTTTGTTTATGGGTTCTCAAAAAATGAAATGGAAAATATTGATAGCACACAAAAACAATCCTTAAAAGAAGTTTCGAAAAAATTGCTTTCTTACACAGACAAAGAAATTCAACACGCCCTTAAAGAAAACGTTTTATTTGAGGTAAATAACTATGAAATTAATTAAACGCAAAGAACCAAATAAAATTGTCGATGCTATGCATGACACGATGAAAGACTTGCATGATATAGGATTAGTTGACAAAGTAACCATGTCAAACTTTGATTCACTTTGTTTGCCGAAAATTAAATTATATAGCCCAAACCAATTGAGAAAATTACGGAATCGCTTTCACGTGAGCCAACCCGTTTTTGCTGCATACTTAAATACTACACCAAAAACAATTCAACAATGGGAGCAAGGTGATAGGAAACCTAATTCAATTGCGCTTAGATTATTAAATTTGATTGATCATGTGGGATTAAATATTTTAATGATGTAATTATTTTTAATGATACATACATTACTTTGAAGACAACAAACCCTCACTCCAACTCCTCTCCCCGTAAACGGGAGAGAGGAATTAAAAAATCCCGCCGCGATTTAATCTCACAACCCACTATATTTCAACAACGCATCTACCGTCGGCTTCCGGCCGCGGAATTCGACATATAAATCCATCGGATCTTTGACGCCACCGGCTTCGATGACGGCTAAAAATTCTGAACCGGATTGTTGATCGAAAATGCCTTTTTCTTCAAATTTCGAAAAAGCATCAGCAGATAATACTTCAGCCCATTTATAACTGTAATATCCCGCCGCATAACCGCCAGAAAAAATATGTGAAAAACTATTTTGAAAACGATTAAAAACTGGCGTTTTAAATACCGCTACTTCCGCTCGTACATCATCCAATGTTTTTTGGATAAAATTTTTCGTTTGTGGGTTATATTCGTTATGAATACGAAAATCAAATAATGCAAATTCAAGTTGGCGTAACATTTGTATACCTGATTGAAAATTTTTCGCGGCTTGCAGTTTTTGATACAACGAATCAGGTAAAGGTAATCCTGTTTCAAAATGCGAAGAGATCATACCCAGAACTTCTTTTTCATAACACCAAAATTCAAAGAATTGACTAGGAAATTCTACCGCATCCCAGGGTACACCATTAATTCCCGCAACACCCGTACGATCGACTTTTGTCACAATGTGGTGAAGACAATGTCCAAACTCGTGAAATAACGTCACGACATCATCGAAAGTTAATAAAGCAGGTTTTTCATCTAATGGTCGTGTAAAATTACACGTTAGAAAGGCTATGGGTAATTGAATAGTGCCGTCAGGTAATTTTCTTCTTCCTCGACATTCATCCATCCACGCCCCTTCGCGTTTATGTGGTCGGGAATAAAGATCAATGTAAAAATAGCCGCGTAAATTATCGTCTTTATCATACACTTCAAAAAATTGTACGTGAGGATGCCAAACATCAACATTACATTTTTCTTTGATTGTTAATCCATACAATTTATTGATGACTTGAAACATACCCGTCAACACTTTATTGATCGGAAAATAGGGACGAATGTCTTCTTCAGAATAAGCAAATTTTGCCACGCGTAATTTTTCACTATAATATGCAACATCCCATGCTTCTAATGATTCAATACCGTCAGTATTTCTTGCGAAAGTGCGTAATTCCTCGATTTCAGCAATAGATGTTTTTTTCGAACGATCCACTAAATCCATCAAAAAAGTCATGACTAATTCAGGGGAAGCAGCCATTTTCGTTTTTAATGAATATTCCGCAAAATTTTTAAAACTCAAAATTTTTGCGAGTTCATATCGCTCTTTTAAAATATCATCCATTATCTTTGTATTATCAAAACGTCCCGCATTTGGGCCTTGATCAGACGCACGCGTAACATAAGCTTGATACATTAACCAGCGAAATTCACGGTGATGAAGATTTTTCATGACCACGGCATAAGTCGAATGATCTAACGTAAAAACATAACCTTGCTCATTACGTTGTTTCGCATTTTGCTCGGCAATTTTAATCACTTGATCAGGTAGTCCCATGAGCATATTGGCATCAGTAATATGCAAATCCCAGGCATGCGTTGCATCAAGTAAATTTTCTGAAAATTTTGTAGAAAGCGAATTTAATCTTTTTTGAAGTTCACCCAGTTTTGCTTTATCAACTGAAGGTAAATGCACACCTGCTAATCGAAAATCTCGCAAACTATTTTCAATAATTTTTTTTTCTGCATCTTCTAATGTTTGAAAATCAGGACTTTCGGAAATTTTTTTTACCGCATTAAAAAGCGTTTCGTTCTGCATCATCTCCGTATTATATTCTGTTAAGATAGGAAGACACGCATTATAAGCTTCGCGTAATTTTTCAGATTCCATCACAGAATGTAAATGTGAAATGGGCGACCAAAATTGTGAAAGTTCATCATCCATTGCTTCTAAAGGCAGCATTAAATTTTGAAAAGTCGTATTTTTATTTTTTAATAAAAATTGCAATTTTTCTCGATTTTTCGCGAGCAATTTTTTTAAATTGGGTTCGATGGTTTCAGATTTAATATTGCTAAAGTTAGGAAATGAATTATTTGAAATATTTATATCCATACAGATTCTCTTTAAAAACTGAAATTATGCCTGTAATTTTATGCAGTTGCAAAACCAGCATCAACTATGTGTCATACCAGCATGCTTTTAGCTGGCATGACATAGCTGAAGACGGGGTATTTAGCAACAGCTGCTAATTACAGTTCCTATTATTTCCACAGAGTTATATAATTCCGGGTTCGACCGGAGATATCATCGCATGAAAAACGACGTCAAAACATTACAAGGCATGATCGCCACATTGCAAAATTTTTGGGCAAATGAAGGTTGCGTCATTGTTCAACCTTATGACATGGAAGTGGGCGCGGGTACGTTTCATCCCGCCACATTTTTACGCGCGATTGGGCCTGAGCCTTGGCGGGCTGCGTACGTTCAACCGAGCCGCAGACCAACCGATGGTCGTTATGGCGAAAACCCAAACAGAGTGCAGCATTATTACCAATTTCAAGTGGTTTTAAAGCCTTCTCCCCTCGATATTCAAGAGCTTTATTTAGCATCCCTTAAAAGTTTAGGGGTGAATCCTTTAATTGATGATATTCGTTTCGTTGAAGATAACTGGGAATCACCGACCCTTGGGGCTTGGGGATTGGGTTGGGAAGTATGGTTAAATGGCATGGAAGTGACCCAATTCACCTATTTTCAGCAAGTCGGTGGGCTTGAATGCAGACCTGTCACCGGCGAAATTACCTACGGACTCGAACGTTTAGCAATGCCATTGCAAGAAAAAGATAATATTTATGATCTCGTGTGGGCTAAAAATTCGGATGGTAGCGTCACAACCTACGGCGATGTCTTCCATCAAAATGAAGTTGAAATGTCGAAATATAATTTCGAAATCGCAAACGTCAATGTTTTGTTACAACAATTTAAAATATATGAAGAAGAAAGTTTAAGATTGATCGAATCTTCACTCCCTCTTCCTGCCTATGAAATGGTAATGAAAGCATCGCATGCATTTAATTTATTGGATGCGAGAGGCGCAATTTCTGTCACAGAAAGACAACAATATATTTTAAAAATTAGGCGATTATCAAAAATGGTAGCAGAAGCTTATGTTGCCATGCGAGAAAAATTAGAATTCCCTCTTTTAAAAAAACCCGTAGAAAAAAGGAAGAAAAAACATGCGTGATTTCCTTTTTGAAATTCAAACAGAAGAATTACCGCCCAAAGCGCTCAAAAAATTAATCGACAGTTTGCATCAAGAAATCACGACGCGTGTTTTAAATGCAAAATTTACTTTTTCGAAATCAGAAATTTTTGCGACACCAAGAAGGCTTGGTATCTTGCTTCACGATTTAAGTGAAAAACAACCCAATTCGACTATTGAAAAACGCGGTCCTGCATTATCTCAAGCGTATCAAGATGGCGTTCCAACAAAAGCATGTGAAGGATTCGCGCGATCGTTAAATATCACACCGAAAGAATTAACCACCATTAAAACGGCCGATGGTGAATGGGTGGGTTATAAACAAACGATTAAAGGGAAAACCGTTATTGATGTGATCCCCGACATTATTCAAGAATCCTTAAATGCACTGCCCATTCCAAAACGAATGCGCTGGAGTGACGGCAATATTGCCTTTATCCGTCCGGTACATTCCATTATTTTGTTATACGGTAACAAAGTGATTCCCGCTGAAATATTAGGAATTAAATCAGGTCGAAAAACAAAAGGCCATCGTTTTTTAAGTAAAGGATGGGTGAATATCACAACACCTGCGATGTATGAAAAAATTCTCGAAAAAAAATTCGTCATCGCGAATTTTGACAAACGTAAAAATAAAATTATGCTAGCAGCCACAAAATTGGGGCAAAAAAAAGGAGAAGTTTTACTTCCGCCTGCATTGTTAGATGAAGTCACAGGTCTTGTCGAATGGCCAGTGGCAATGATGGGAATTTTCGATGAAAAATTTTTGCAAGTGCCAGCTTCCGCATTAATCGCTGCGATGCAAGACCATCAACGGTATTTTCCTTGTGTAGATAAAAAAGGAAAGTTACAACCGCATTTTATTTTTATCAGTAATATCCAAAGCAAAAAACCGAAAATGGTCGTTAGCGGCAATGAGCGTGTTTTACGTGCGCGTCTTTCAGATGCTGCATTTTTCTTTGAAACAGATAAACACATTAAACTCATCGATCGCACTTTATTGTTAAAAAATGTGTTATTTCAAAATAAATTGGGGACTTTGCATGATAAAAGTGAACGCGTTTCTGAATTAAGTTTTCAAATCGCAACGATGTTGGGCGAAAGTGGTATTAAAACCAAGCGAGCAGCACAATTAGTGAAAGCAGATTTAACCACACAATTGGTATCTGAATTTCCGGAATTACAAGGTATTGCTGGATATCATTATGCATTATCAGAAGGATTACCGTCAGAAACGGCGATTGCAATCAAAGAACATTATCATCCACGTTTTGCTGGAGATGTTTTACCTGCATCCATGATGGGAGCAATTATCGCGATTGCAGATCGTTTAGATACGCTCGTTGGTATATTTGGTATTAATTTAATTCCGACAGGCGATAAAGATCCTTTTGGATTACGAAGAGGCGCGATTGGCGTTTTACGAATTTTAATTGAGAAAAAATTGAATCTCGATCTTTATGAATTAGTTCGTCTTGCTGAAAATGGCTATCGACAAAAATTGGAAAATAAAAATGTCGCGAAAGATGTCACACAATTTATGTTAGATCGTTTAAAACAACGATATCAAGATCAACATATTTCACCCGCCATTTTTATCTCTGTCGCTTCATTAAATGTCACGCATCCTCTCGATATAGAAAAACGTATTCAAGCGGTGCTTCAATTCAAGCAATTGCCGGATTCGGATGCACTTGCCGAGGCAAACAAGAGAGTTAGCAATATTCTCTCAAAATATAAAGAAAATATTTCTGCATTAGATATTAATCCTCTGCTTTTTGAAAATGATGCAGAAAGAAATTTATATGAGAGCTTAAATGTTGCAAGCGAAACCGTGAATAAATTATCTAAAATTACTGACTATACGAATATTTTAAAAAATCTCGCCGCGCTACGCGAAAGTGTGGATATCTTTTTTGATAAAGTGTTGGTAATGACAGAAGATAAATCTATACGTGAAAATCGTTTGTTGTTACTTAAAAAATTGCGCGAATTATTTTTACATGTTGCGGATGTGGCATTACTTCAATGAATACAAAATTAATTATTTTAGATCGCGATGGCGTTATTAATTACGATAATTTTGCCTATATCAAATCGCCGGATGAATTGTTATTTATCCCGGGAAGTTTAGAAGCAATAGCTGTGCTCAATCGCGCAGGTTTTAAAGTCGTCGTTGCAACGAATCAATCTGGCATTGGTCGGGGTTTATTTAATCTAGACATGCTGAATCGTATTCATGAAAAATTAAAAACCTCGCTCGAAAAAGTGGGGGGAGAAATTGATGAAATATTTTTTTGCCCTCATCATCCTGATCAGCAATGTGAATGTCGAAAACCAAAGCTCGGTCTTTTTCAGCAAATCCAAAAAAAATATCAGGTCGATTTTTCGAAAACTTATTTTATTGGCGATTCAAAAGTGGATATGCAAGCAGCCTTAGCGCTTCCTTGCAAACCCATTTTGGTATTAACGAGTAATGGAGAAAAAACATTGCGAGAGCATCCGGAATTTTCTTCCATTCCTCATTTTGAAAATTTAAGTGCTGCTATACCTTTTATTTTACGAGAAACCCCACATGAAGATTAAAAAAACATTTTCTCAATGGATTCGTTCATTCATTTTTTCCATTATCATGATCGTGATTACGATCCCTTATAGTTTTATTTCCCTTTGCGCAAAACCACTGCCATTAAAATATCGTTATGGACTTATCATGTGGTGGACGAGCATGATGGTATGGTTTTTAAAAGTGATTTGTCGAGTTGATTACAAAATTGATGGCCTTGAAAATATTCCCAAAGATCGCGTTGCCGTCATTTTAAGTAAACATCAATCCACATGGGAAACCTTTTATTTACCTACTTTATTTAATCAAGCAGCCATTATTTTAAAAAAGGAATTATTATGGGTGCCTTTTTTTGGTTGGGGATTAGGCATCACCGACCCAATAGCCATTGATCGAAATAATCCGAAAAATGCAATGGATCAAATTATTCAACAAGGAAAAAGTTATTTAGACGCAGGCCGTTTTATTTTAGTTTTCCCGGAAGGCACGAGAATCCCGCCAGGTCAGGTGGGCAAATATCGTTTGGGTGGCGCACGCCTTGCAACCGCCACCGGATATCCTGTGATTCCCGTTGCTCACAATGCTGGAAAATACTGGAAAAAACGTGGATTTTACAAAATCCCAGGCACCATTCACGTCGTTATCGGCCCTCTCATTGAAACAAAAGATCGCACGCCGGAAGAGGTATTGGATGAAGCAAAAAATTGGATTGAAGCGACGGTTTCGAAGTTGCCTTAGTTTAGCGCTAATGTTATAATATAACTAGTCAGTCTAGTCATGAGGAAGTATAATATGAATGAATGGCAATTACAACAAGCCAAAGCGCGTTTAAGTGAACTTATTAAAAAAGCAGTGGCGCATGGCCCGCAGGCCATTACCGTTAGAGACGAGCCTACCGTAGTTATTTTATCGAAAAAAGATTATGACAAAATCATTAAACCTAAAGAATCTTTTCTTGAATTTATGAAAAACTCTCCGCTTAAAGGAGTTAATATCAAAATTGAAAGAGATAAATCGTTAACGAGGAAGGATGATTTATGAGTTATTTGCTTGACACTAATGTGATATCTGAATTAATTAAATCTAAATCAAATAAGAATGTTATAAATTGGTTTACTTCTGTTCCTGAAGACTCCCTCCATATCAGTGTGTTAACTATTGGTGAAATAAGAAAAGGCGTTGAGAAAGTAACTGAAAATAATAAAAAAGAGAAATATAAGATGTGGCTTGAACACTCAATAGTGACACGATTTGCAGATCGACTATTGAATATTAACATTCAAGTCGCCGAACGATGGGGTCGTTTATTATACGATATGAAACGGTCAATACCTGCGATTGATAGCTTAATTGGCGCAACTGCGTTACATTATGATTTAACCTTAGTGACCCGAAATATTAAAGATTATCAATTTCCTCAATTAAATTGTATTAATCCATGGGAATTTAAGTAACATACAAAATAATTTATTTATCATATCGAAAATACAAAACTAGTTATCTCATATTGAGTTTTTTATAACCCGCTAAATATGGACGCAGTCAGCGATGTATTATGGACGTGACTTCGCTATTATATTTGGCATGCGGCTGCTAAATCATTGCATCTCATAGCTTGCAATTGATCACAGGATGGCATTGAACAACCTCTACGGCCACCGCATTTACCGGCATCAGCTTGACAACCCGTACGCAATGTACCGCACTGCGTCTGAATTTTCATGTACTGATCGCAACCAATGGAATCGTAAGCCATTGATGAAAAACTAATCCCCATCAAAATACCTAATAGTAAAAACTGTCTCATTTTTATCTCCTTCTATTTATTTTACCGACCTCGTTTCCAACACTTGAAACAAAGTATCGTAATAATTATGCGGGCTCCAGACGTACCAACCATCGGCATTCGCTTTTTCAGCCGCTTGAATTTGTGAGTATAAATAAGCCAACTTCTTTTCACGTGACAATGGATAACGATAGTTAGATTGTTCGATATAGGGAATTAATTTAAAGGGCAGGCGCTTATCATCGAATTGCCCATGGATTGCCATCAAAGACTTATAAACTGTGTCATAAGGTGCAACCGCGTGCACTCTAAAGGGTTCATAGTGAGAGGGATATACCATTGGGCAAATAATATCTACGCTTTTGGAAAAAAGCTTAATATCTTGACCAATCCATTTAGACGGACCAAAACTTGAAATACCAAACACATCAATTTGTAATGGCACTGAAATACGCGCTTTGAACCAAGCGATAATTTTTAAAATATCTTTTGCATTTTGCTCTGAAGGTGGTTGTTTAGAACTATACCGAATGTAATCTAACTGTATTTGTTCTGCGCCATAGGCAATCGCGGTTTTTGCTAATTTTAATTTTTTTTCACGATAACTTTCGGAATGAATTTGTTCTGGTGTGCCTCCCCCAGGAAATACGGTAATTCTAGCGACATAATGAATGCCATTGTTTTTTAGGAGCGCAACATTTTTTTGGTAGACAGATGAAGGTTGTTCAAGATCGACCACAAAAGTTTGGATGCCAACTTTTTTTGCGCGATTAATAAGGTAGGATAATTGTTTCGGATCTTGCATCGTACCTTGATTGATATAAATTCCTTTGATCAAACCTGCATATGCTATCGCATTCGTTAATAAAAATAGAAATCCTATGATCAACATTGCCAATTTTCTTCTTAATTTAAAC
>JABDCZ010000016.1:21472-40098 GCA_013287885.1 Gammaproteobacteria bacterium | reverse complement strand
TGCTTTTCTCGAAGATCTTGGGATACCCCCACGGGATGTCACCAGTGAATTATTATTTCATGATGAAAGTCATCATTCCACGGCAAAAATTATTTCGAAAAATACTACGCCTATTATCATCGCAGGATTACAATTTATTCCGCATATTTTTTCGAAAATGTCTATTGAATGGCATTCAGATTATGAAGATGGAATGACGATTAATACATCCGATGCGTTGCTTCACTTAAAAGGCCCTTCCAAAAATTTATTAATGTGTGAACGCATTGTTTTAAATTTTTTGCAACGGCTATGTGCCATTGCAACAACGACACATACTTTCGTCCAAAAAATTCAGCACACGACAACAAAAATTTTAGATACGAGAAAAACCATTCCCGGTTGGCGTCATTTAGAAAAATATGCAGTGGCATGTGGTGGTGGGGTCAATCATCGTTTCGGATTATATGATGCACTCATGATTAAAGATACGCACAGCGATTTTTTAGGTGGTATTGAAAAAACTTTACAAAAACTACCGGAAAATATTTTAGATCATTATCCAGTGATTTTGGAAGTACAAAATCTCGAAGCATTACAAATCGCTTTATCATATACACACAAAATTTCCCGTGTTTTATTGGATAATATGTCAGTTGATCTTATTCAAACTTGCGTTGATTTATGTCAATCAAAAATATCCACGGAAGCGTCCGGCAATGTTCATATTGATAATGTGAAAGACATCGCAGAAACTGGCGTCGATTTTATTTCGATTGGAAAAATCACGCATTCTGCAATAAGTGTAGATTTATCGATGAAATGTGAATTTATTCCATGAAAATTTCTCAATGCGGTCAGTCTTATTCTTTTGATGCGTTGGTCATAGGAAGTGGCATTGCAGGCTTATGCTATATTTTAGAATTATTAAAAAAAGCGCCGCACATTCGTGTTGCACTCATCACAAAAGGAAAGTTAATTCAATCCAATAGTTATTATGCGCAAGGTGGAATGGCTGCAGCAAATTCCAAAGGAAATCTCGAACATCATATTGAAGATACATTAAAAGCAGGCGATGATTTATGCCATGCAGAAACCGTGCAGGCAATATTAGAACGTGGTTTTGAAAGCATTGAATATTTGTTAGCGGAAGGCGTGCCCTTTGATCGTGATGGGTCAAATCATTTATCTTTGACGAAAGAAGCCGGTCATTCGAACCCAAGAATTTATCATATTAATGATAAAACGGGCGCAGCCATTATTGATGTATTATTACAACAATTAAAAAAACACGCTTCAATTACCATTTTTGAAAATCATATCGCAGTCAATTTAATTACGAAAACATTACCGCATACCCCACAAGCTTTTCCAGAAGTCATCGGGGCTTATGTGTTATCTGAAGCGTGCAATCAAATTCATACTTTCCTTGCGAATGTGACAGTTCTTGCGACGGGCGGCGCAGGAAAAGTTTTTCGTTATACCACCAATCCTGAATTTGCGACAGGCGATGGCGTTGCCATGGCATATCGCGCAGGCGCGCGCGTAGGCGGTTTGGAATTTTATCAATTTCACCCGACATTACTTTATCATTCCAAAATCAATAATTTCCTCATTTCAGAAGCATTGCGCGGTGAAGGCGCCTATTTACGTTCACCAGTTTCGGGCGAGCGTTTTATGCAACATTACGCACCGAAAGAAATGGAACTCGCAACACGTGATGTTGTCGCGCGTGCGATTTTTTCTGAAATCGAAAAAAGCCATTTTGATTTTGTCTATTTAGATATTCGTCACAAAGAAAAAAGTTTTTTAGAAAAACGTTTTCCTACGATTTTTCACACGCTTTCAACCATTGGCCTCGATTTAAGTCAGGATTTAATTCCAGTGGTTCCTGCCGCACATTATATGGGAGGCGGAATTTTAACAGATATCAATGGTAGAACGGATTTACAAAGATTATTTGCTATTGGTGAAACTGCTTTCACCGGTTTGCATGGCGCGAATCGTCTTGCGAGTAATTCCTTGACGGAAGGTGTTGTCATGGGACGGCTAGCCGCGGAGAGAAGTTTAGCAGATATCGAAAAACCTTTTGTGATTTCAAAACAACCCGCTTGGGATTCCACTTGCGTCGTGGACTCTCGTCGCGCCAGTCAAATCAATGTGCATTGGCGCGGATTACGCGGTGAAATGAGCTCATATGCTGGCATTATTCGCACGGAAAATGGTTTAAACGATCAACTCAAATTAATTTTAACGCGTAAAGAGATGATTGAAGAATATTATTGGCATTACGCAATCACGAGAGATTTACTTGAACTTCGCAATATTATTCTTGTCGCTGAACTCATCGTACGTTTTGCATTAAAACGTCGCGAAAGTCGTGGTGGCCATTTTCGCGAGGATTTTTCCGAAAAAAAATTCGATATGGAAGAATCCATCGCAAAGATTAATGATTTTCAGAGGATTTAAAAAATATGACTAACACGAAAATGTTATTTAAACCCGACATGACAGTTTGTCAAAACGACTATCCTTTGGATTGGTATCAAAATGAATTTTTGCCTTATGCCGAAGCTTATCAAGCACTACCCGATCGAGATATTTCAACCATACTATTGTGGATGGAACCTTATCTTGAAAAAGCGATTAAGCATTTTGGCGACTCATTATTACTGCTCGCACATTATTATATGGGTGGAGAAATCGTTAAAATTATTAAATATTTTGGCGGCACGATTGGCGATTCTTATCAACTCGCATTAATGGCAGTCAATCATCCTGAAAAAAAAATCATTGTCGAATCCGCCGTACATTTCATGGCAGAATCGATTACGCTTTTAGCCAATCCCGATCAAAGCGTTTATATTACGAATCCAAAATCGGGTTGTACCATGGAAATGCTTGCGAAAGATTTTATGGTGGAACCTGCGTTTCGTCAATTAAACGCACGTTACGACAATAACATCATGCCTGTTTGTTATATGAATACTTCAGGTCGAGTGAAAGCGATGACCGGTGCGCAAAATGGCGCGGTCTGCACGAGCTCTAATGTGAAGAAAATTTTCGAGTGGGCGCTAAAACAAAATAAAAAAATATTATTTATTCCCGATCGTCATATGGGAGAAAATGTCGCCATGTGGCTCAATATTCCCCGTGATAAAATTGCATATTGGCCAGCGGGACAAGCAGCCGTTAATTTTAAATTAGAAGAACAGAATAAAGAATTCATCAAACAATTCGATCAAGCGCAATTAATTTTATTTGCAAGTGAATGTGGCGTGCACAGTTATTATCAACCAGAAATGGTGCGCTATTGGCAAAATGAAGGTTATACCGTCCTCGTTCATCCAGAGTGTCGAAATGAAGTCGTGAAAATAGCAGATGGATGCGGTTCTACCGCTTATTTATGGGATATGGTCACGAAAGATTTGGCCAAAACCGGCAAATATGCCATCGGCACTGAAAATCATATGGTGAAAAATTTAAAAACCCATGCTGAAATGAATAATATTACCGTGGTAAACTTAAGTGATATTCCAACGAATGACTTTAAAAAAAGAGGCTGTGGCTGCGCCACCATGTCACGTAATGATCCACCACATTTAGTCGCTTTGTTAGATTTGTTAAGATTAGGCAAAATTCCAGAATTTAATCTGGTAAAACCTGGCGATGTGGTGAATGAATTTATCGGCACCCGTGAACGTTTGGATGAAAAAGGGCAACAATGGATTACGATGAATGCGAGGAGAGCGTTGGAGAAAATGATTAGTATTACGGAATCGTAACAATGAACTTACTACACCCACCCATCCCCCACAAAGAAAAAGACAAATTCCAATTTGGTAATCTTTATGGTTCCGGAATGAGTCTCGCATTAAGTTGCAGCGCGCACACATCCGAAAAACCACTATTCATTATCGCTAAAGATTCTTTGACTGCTGGAAGATTAGCCGAAGAAATCCCATTCTTTTCACCTGATATTCCACTGATTTATTTTCCGGATTGGGAAACGTTGCCATTTGATCAGTTTTCCCCGCATCAAGATATTATTTCAGATCGCCTTTCCGCGCTTTATCATATGCGCCAATTAAAAAAAGGCATTATTATCACGACGATTTCGACGATGATGCACCGCATTATTCCTCGTGAATTTTTGGAAGGAAATATTTTTTTATTAAAAGCAGGAGATCAATTAGATCGAGATGAAACTTGCGCGAGCTTAACCAAAGCGGGTTATATTCGCACTCAGGAAGTACGAGAACCAGGAGAATTTGCAGTGCGCGGCGCCATTATCGATTTATTTCCGACAGGAAGTCAGATACCTTATCGTCTCGATTTATTGGATAATGAAATCGATTCTATTCGTACTTTTTCGCCTGTTACACAATTATCTTTAGATAAAATTGATGAATTGGCATTGTTACCTGCGAAAGAATTTTTATTAAACGAAAAATCGATAGAATTATTTCGCGAAAATTTTCGCGCAGCATTCAGTGGAAATCCGCTCAATAGTCCCATTTACCAAGATATTACGGAAGGGATTGCAACGCCTGGTATCGAATATTATTTACCTTTATTTTTTGAAAAAATGAATTCGTTACTCGATTATATTCCTAAAAATAGCATTATTGTTCGTATTGAAAATGTTTATGAGAGTGCTGAAGAATTTTGGAAAGAAATTCAATCTCGATATGAAGCTCGCGCTTATGATATTACTCGTCCACTTTTAAAACCGGAAAAAGTTTTTATTCCAGTGAATGAAATGTTCAGCCAAATAAAATCATTTCCGGGCATTGAATGCTTTGAAAATCACGTACACGATCACACCAATCATTTTAATTTTGATATTTCAAAATTAGCGTTAACACCGATTAATTATCAATCCACAAAACCATTGCAGGGATTAGAAGATTTTATTTCAAACTATAAAGGTCGAATACTAATTGCTGCTGAATCTGCTGGACGACGCGAAGTATTACTTTCTTTGTTTCAATCTATTTCACTTTTCCCGAAGATTTTAGCGAGTTGGGATGAATTTCTAAAAGATGACGTACTCATCGGTATTACTATCGCTCCCATCGATCAGGGTTTGCAATTAAATGATCCTGCGCTCACAATCGTTGCCGAATCAGAATTATTTGGTAAACGTATTTTGCAAAGAAGGCGTCAGAAAGCCACCAGCCAAGATTTGCAAACGATCATTAAAGATTTAACTGAATTACAAATTGGTTCACCTGTCGTACATATCGATCATGGCGTTGGAAGATATCTTGGTTTACAAACATTGACGGTCGGAGAACAAATTACTGAATTTCTGCAATTAGAATACGCGAATGGTGACAAATTATATGTACCTGTCACTTCATTACATTTAATCAGTCGTTATTCAGGTCAAGATCCCGAACACGCGCCTTTACATAAATTAGGTACGCAAAATTGGCAACGTGCAAAACGAAAAGCAGAAGAAGATTTGCGAGATGTTGCAGCAGAATTATTAGATCTCTATGCAAAACGTGCGGCGCAAAAGGGTTTTGCGTTCACGGAACAAGATGGACAATATGCTGCATTTGCTGCGGCCTTTCCTTTTGAAGAAACCCCTGATCAACAACAAGCAATCGATGCCATTTTAAATGATATGCGCGATGAAAAACCGATGGATCGTTTAATTTGCGGAGATGTTGGATTTGGAAAGACAGAAATCGCCATGCGCGCGGCTTTTATTGCAGTACAAAATAATAAGCAAGTCGCAGTTCTCGTTCCCACTACTTTACTTGCGGAACAACATTGGCAAACTTTTAAAGATCGATTTGCAGATTGGCCGATTCAAATCGAAATGATTTCTCGTTTTAAAACCACCAAAGAACAGAAAAAAATTATTGAGAATCTCGAACAGGGAAAAGTGGATATTGTCATTGGCACGCATAAATTATTACAAGGTGACATGCAATTCAAATCCCTTGGGCTATTAATTATTGATGAAGAACATCGATTCGGTGTTCATCAAAAAGAACGCTTAAAAACATTGCGTTATAACGTCGATATTTTAGCATTAACCGCAACGCCGATTCCGCGCACGTTGAATATGGCCTTCTCTGGCATTCGAGATTTGTCTCTCATCGCAACGCCACCGAAGCAACGTTTATCAGTGAAAACCTTCGTTCACGATTATGATACCGCATTAGTAAAAGAAGCGCTGACTCGTGAAATTATGCGCGGTGGTCAGGTGTATTATTTACATAATGATGTAGCGACCATCGAAAAAACGGCCCGCGACATTGAAAAAATTATGCCTGAAGCGCGTGTTGTGGTAGCACACGGGCAAATGCATGAACGTGAATTAGAACAAGTGATGGCGGATTTTTATCATCGACGTTTTAATGTATTAGTTTGCACGACGATTATTGAAAGTGGAATTGACATTCCCTCCGCGAATACGATTATCATTCAGCGTGCAGATAAATTTGGACTTGCGCAATTGCATCAATTACGCGGACGTGTGGGACGCTCGCATCATCAAGCATACGCCTATTTATTTATTCCTTCTCGCAAAAATTTAACGTCGGATGCAGAAAAACGTTTAGATGCTATTTCAACTTACAAAGATTTAGGCATTGGTTTCACACTTGCAACGCATGATTTAGAAATTCGTGGTGCGGGTGAATTACTCGGAAAAAATCAAAGTGGTAATATGCAAGAAATTGGTTTTACAATGTATATGGAATTATTAACACGTTCCGTGAACGCATTAAAATCAGGGAAAGAACCGGAACTTGATAAAAATATTTCGCATGGAACCGACATAGAATTGCAGATTCCTGCTTTAATTCCTGAAAATTATTTAGGTGATGTACATTTGCGATTGCAATTCTATAAACGCATTAATAACGCAAAAACAGAAAGGGATTTAGATGATATTCAGGTCGAAATGATCGATCGTTTTGGTTTACTCCCGGACCCTCTTAAAAATATTTTTGCGATACAATTATTAAAACAAAAATCGGAAGGCTTAGGCATCACTAAAATTGAAGCGAATAGTAAAGGCGGTAAAATTGAATTTAATGACAAGCCCAATATTGATCCTTTGCGCCTAATTCAATTAATTCAAAAAGAATCTCAACAATTTAAACTGGATGGACCGAAAAGATTGCGATTTACGCTTCCGCCGCATGAAATACAGGCGAGGATTGGAATGATTGAGGGGATTTTTGCGAAATTAATGGTTGCTTGATTAATATATTAGCCCCCTTTATCAAAGGGCTTTGTTGCATAATTAGAGGCTTTGTCATCCTGAACGAAGTGAAGGATCAATTTACTTCTATAATATAGTGAGGAATTAAACCGATCCTTCACTTCGTTCAGGATGACTTACTAATTCTGCAACAACGCCTTTTCAAAGAGGGTAAATATTTTAACCCTATGATATAATTCCGTCCTATGAAATTGTCCCAATATTCAAGTGCCTTAAGCTTGCTCATGCTCCTCGGTTTTATCTGGGGCACAGGTTATTCCATTGCGCATTTTGCAACAACGCACGGCGTCTCTCCGATGGGATATAGTTTTTGGCAGGCGATGGGACCGGCTTTTATATTCGCCTTTTTTAGCAAGACATTGAAAAATAGCAATAAAATTTCAGTTAAACATTGGCAATATTATCTCATTTGCGGATTAACTGGGATTGTTATTCCAAATACCAATATGTATTTCACTGCCGCGCATTTACCGACAGGCATACTGGCTGTCATCGTGAATACCGTTCCCATTGTGGCCTACCCTCTCGCCCTTTATGCTAGGGCCGAAAGCTTCCACATGGTCCGTTTCGTAGGCGTTTTATTGGCGGTCGTGGGCCTCATGCTTATCATTCTGCCAGGCACCTCTTTACCTACCAAGGATATGGCGCCTTGGGCTCTCAGCGCATTATTAACGCCGCTATCATTTGCCTTCTCAGCCGTTTATATTTCGCGCTATCGACCAGAGGGCGGCAATTCCCTCTCACATGCAGGGGGCACTTTAATCGCAGCCACACTCATTTTGACCCCTTTTGTTTTACTCACCAAACAATTTTATTTTTTCAATTTCCCCTTACAAATGCCAGATTATGTGATTTTATTAGAAATTTTGTTATCCAGTTTAGGTTATGTTTTATTTTTTCAATTAATAAAAATTGCAGGGCCCGTATTTTATAGTCTTGTGGACACCATTGTGGCATTGACGGGATTATTTTGGGGTTATATCATTTTTCATGAAACATTGAATGCATGGACCACACCTGCAGTTATCTGCATTTTATTCGCATTAATTTTAGTGACCAAAGAAAAATATCGTTTAATGACGAGGGAAACTAACATATGTTAAAAAGATTTTTACCGCAAGAAGAAGGTTTTTTTAAACTTTTTCAAAAAACTGCTGATATCTTAGTGAATGCCACAACCGAATTTCACTTGATGTTAAAAGATCTTCGGAATCATCAACAATATGTTGATAAAATTGCTGCAGATGAACATGAAGGCGATAAACTTGCACATACTACTTTCGAACTCATGCATAAAACATTTATCACGCCGTTTGATCGACATGATATTCATCACTTAACCAGTGGATTAGATGATATTTTGGATGTCATCAATCGTTGCGCGCAACGCTTTCCGTTTTATGAGTTAAATCGATTACCCGAAGAGATGATCTCTCTTGCAGAGTTAAGTACGAAATGTGCTTTGTCACTTCATCAAGCCGTTTATCGTTTACATTCGCTTAAAGATTCTGACGAAATATTCAAATTTTGCGAAGAAATTGATGCTTATGAATCGAATGCACATCAACTCGTATTGAGTGGAGAAAAAAAATTATTTGTAGAAGAAAATGATTTTAAACATTTTTTCAAACTTAAAGAAATTTACTCACAAACTAAATTAGTAATTAACCGCTGCCAAGATGTAGGGAATATTATCAAAGGCATTATTCTCGAGTATACCTGATGGATATGCTATTACTTTTAGTTATTTTTGCAGTTTTTCTTGCACTCACTTTTGATTTTTTAAATGGTTTTCATGATGCTGCAAATTCGATTGCAACCATTGTTTCGACGCGCGTATTAAAGCCACATTGGGCAGTCCTTTGGGCTGCGGGTTTTAATTTTCTCGCATTTTTCTTTTTTCATTTAAAAGTCGCAAATACGATCGGCACGGGACTCGTCGATCCCAGTATTATTGATATTCAATTTATTTTAGCAGCATTAGTTGGCGCTATTTTTTGGAATATTTTTACGTGGTACTTTGGCCTACCTTCTAGTTCATCACATGCTTTAATTGGTGGAATTTTAGGTGCTGCAATCATTAAAGCGGGTTTCGCTCCTTTAAAAATCGGAGGTATTTTAAAAGTACTAATCGCCATTGTACTTTCCCCTCTGCTGGGTATGGTGATGGGATTATTTTTAATGTTTTTCACCACCTTTGCTTGTTATCGATTTACCCCGAAAAAGAATGATTTTTTATTTAGAAAATTACAATTACTTTCCTCTGCCCTCATCAGTTTAGGACATGGTGGGAATGATGCACAAAAAACCATGGGTATCATCGCCGTTCTTCTATTTTCGACAGGTCATTTGGGCGATACTTTTTACGTACCTTTATGGGTGGTGTTCACCTGTTATATCGTCATCGCATTGGGCACATTCTTTGGTGGTTGGCGTATTGTCCGAACGATGGGAATGAAAATTACTAAGCTAAAACCTATCGGTGGCTTTTGCGCAGAAACCGCAAGCGCAATCACTATATTTTTGGCGACTTTTTTAGGTATCCCTGTTTCAACGACGCATACGATCACAGGGTCCATCATTGGCGTTGGAACATTACATGGTCATCAAGCAGTACGCTGGGGAACCGCACGCCGTATCGTGTGGGCATGGATTTTGACTATTCCTGCGGCGGGACTTGTTTCCGCTTTCATTTGGTGGTTGATTACCTATTTTTGAAATCACTGTCATCATCTGTCATGCCAGCATGCTTTTAGCTGGCATCCAGCAAAACCCCTTGGATACCAGCTAAAAGCATGCTGACATGACAGAGTGAACCAAATTAAAACACTTTAATCCCTGGCATTTGATTAATTTCTTTTAAAGTTCGTAGGATGGATTAGATGCGTTTTTTTGCATCGTAATCCACCTTTTTAGAAATGACACATTTGTTCGCATATTAATTCTCTTTGTTTACAGCACTTATTTAAATTTGAATAACGTAAACAGTTGGTATCGCGGGCAACTTGACATCCATTTCTGCACATTGCATCGTAATCAACTTTGTTGCCGTTATAAATTTTCGCATTAGCCATGCTGAAAGCAATGTTTTTATCAACTGGGAAATATTGTGAGCAATCATCTGCTGAAGTTGCCCATGACGAAGCAGACCAACATAATAATAAAGTTATAAGATACTTTTTCATAAGCATTCCTTATAAATAAAAATATTCCTTATACATTATATCAAATTATATTAGATTATTTTAAAGACAAATATGCTAGACTTGTTAAAGTTTTAACATATAGTAGATGATATATTAAAACGCTTTAATCCCTGGCATTTGATTAATTTCTTTTAAAGCATTGAGTTCAGCCATCGTAAACGTGAGCATTTGCATAAAATGTCCGCTTTTATTAACGTGCTCTGCTTTGACGGCTTCGTTGTAATAAGACGTCATGAATATTGTTAATTCTTCCAAAGAGGGATTTGTACGCATTTTATCGAGAATTCTTTGGACACCCTCCTGATGATGTCTTGTTAAAAATGCATGCCATACAAAGTAACTACTAAATACAGCGGTAATGCCAGCGATTGCGATTTCTTGAAAAGTATTTTTTAGCTCGACTGCTTCCGACCAAATATCAGCAAACCGTCCTTCGGAATGATGTTTAAACATACCGCCTTGCAATTTAGAATAATGAATTTTTATATTGGATCTACTGGTTTTCAAAGCAAAATCTTTCATTTCTTTTGGAACAGGAGGTGCAGGACAATCTGGAATATGTTCTGTCGCTTGTACCGTCACTTTTTTCAGATAATAAGGATTATTTTGCAAAACTTGCACGATAAAAACACCTGGCGCATCGTCAGGCACGAAAAGATCTGAACCCACATCAAAAGTACGGAATGCACTAAAACGAGCATATTGACACGCAGTCTCACCATCAGAAAATAATAGAAGTTTATTATGTAAAGACAGCTCCATGGTTTGTTTTTGAATTTTCCTCTTCACTGAATAAAACCCAAAACTATTGACTTGCTGTTCATATAAATAAATGTTTTGTCCGACAGCGAAATAAAACTTTAGATCTTCAATATTCTTCTCTGACTTCGCTTCACGATAAAACTCTTTATTAATCTGCGCAGTATTTAATAAATCTTCACGCGAGGAAAAACTTGCGATAATTGACTTCGCATCAGCCGGCATCGCACTGAATGTCGAAGAAGGGAAATCTTCTTTTTTTTCATAGACTTTAATTTTCTTTTCCGCAACTTTTTTTACGGGTTTATTAAAGTTGAAGAGCGCTCGGAAGAAAGACATGTTTGCGGTATCTCTTTAGAATTTTGCGGATTGTATCATAAAAGAACATGACAACCAACCAGCAACCGCGTCATACCTGTCATCAACTATGTCATGCCAGCATGCTTAAAGGTGGCATCAAAGCATGCTGACATGACATAGTTGATTGACGAAATATTATTATCTACTCACATTAATTTTACTTTCCTTAATATTTTCTCTATCTTCTTTATCAACAGAAGATGATGCAAAAAGTGTTTTCACCGTGCCATTATTTTTTCGTTGCGATGAATCTGCTACGACAGAATAAGAGATTGGGTCTGCATGATGCGAGAGAATGTATTCTCTTTTTGAAAAATACATACTATCATTGCTCAGTATCGCTAAACACTTTTCCACGCCCATTTCCATCACTAAGAAATTGAGAACACCGTTCTTACGACTACAAACTTTTAACGCTTTTTCGCCGAGTTCAGCAACTAATGCTTGAAATAAAGAGTTCGGTAACGAATTTTTCAATGTAGTTAAAGAATCAAGATGATCATAGTTTACAGAGTTAAGAAAATCTTCACCTAATGAATTGTCTTTGAATTTTAAAGCATATTTTTGCATAAAAGGTAGCATGTATTCATAATCTTTTGAATATATTATTTCATTTTCCATGTATCGCCCAAGTTGGTCACGATAATTTTTCTTATAACAATCGACGGCTAACATTTTATCTTGATCACCCGAATAATGATCAATTAACCAATCGAAAATTAACAGATCATGATTTGGTACTTTTTCAAAGGGAATTGCCGCAGAAAAGGCATTCATCTTCATTTGACCTTGATAAAGCATGGATTGATTGACAATTTCTTGTGGCAAGGTCCCTAGAAGTTTTTCTAATAAATTGACTCGATCTCTTTCTGTTTCATCAAGCTTATCATAAGCGACAATATCAAATACTTTATGCGCAATCGATTGCTTTACATTCCAACCGGTGACATGATTTTTTAAATTGAAATCAATATTTTTATTTTCCAATGCATTGATAACACCTTTACCATCACAATTTTTTATTAATTGAAATACGCTGATATCTTGATAGTTCAGCCCATCATTATTTCTATGATCTTGTAATGATCTGTCTGTATCTTTCGAGAGAATATAGTTAATAACCTCAGTTTTGCAAGTATATGCCGCAAGTGTTAATGCATTATCATTGTTCGCATCACGATGTGATAGCACTTCAATCCGCTCTCTTTCTGATAATGTTTCAAAAAAACTTTGAAGAAGCGGCAAACTAAGTGTCGTAGTATTGTATTGAGAATTTTTGATTAAGGTAAAAAATATTTCCTTACGCTGCTCTCTATCTGTCAAAAATATCTTTTGATAAGGAATTTCTTTCGCACGCCCGCAGTCTTGTGTCACATAATTTAATACCATTTTTTTAATCTTTTCAAATTCAGGTCCTGGTAAATTTTGCAATGATGCAGAAATATCAATACCTGAATTTTGGTATTGTTTAAAAAACTCATGCACATTACTTGGTTCGTATGTCGCTATATTAAGTCTGTTATATCGTTTCATGATCTCGGGAATAAATTTTGACAACACTTCAATATTGTCATCTCTAAATTTCCACGAAAAATCTAAACTATGGGTTTCTCGATTATAAATTGGAGAATCTTTCATTTCGCCACCAACATACTGGCATTCTAACCATGACAATTTTGAAATCATCTCTAAATAACCACGCATCGAATTTTCGTGATTCAGTTCCTTAAAAAATTTAAAATTTAAATTAATGTGATGCGCGTTAACATCATAAATAAGATTTATGTTAACAGGATCGAATCTAAATGGAACTTTAAAATTAACAGATATTTTTGATTTGTCTTCATTCACTTCTAAGACTTCAATATCAGGAACTTTTTTTAAGCTTAAAAAAATGGGATCCAATGTTTGTAAAATTTGTGGATCGGTATCCGGAGTTCGTACTTTAAATAAATTTGATAAATATTCTTCAATATTTGGCATAACGTATCCCTTTTTATATTATAATTATTTTTATTTTATTATTTGGTATTGTTAAACTTTTTTCACAACCAATGTTTCTTAAAACGTTTTTGATTATACACAAGCGTATTTAAATGTAAATTTCATTATTAAACAGATAGTAACAACTTTTAACAAAATTCGATATTAAATACAAAATATATGCAAATCAAGTCTTCTTATGATAAAATAAAGACCTATTTTTAATCTTAAAGAGATAAGACAATGCCTCGCTCCACCAAAACCTCCAAAAGAAAAAAAGTCACCTTTAAGCAAAAACGCGCAGAAGGATTGGCAATATTGAGAGAATCAAATCTTTTGACAGAAGAGAACAAAGCATTTGTCACTCAATATCCTCAATTTTCTAAAGGTATTGCTATTGCATTGGTGGGTTTAATCACTGCAGATCGTGATACAAAGGACAATCGTGCATATATCCTTGAAAACCATAAAGATGCAGAAAAATTTGGCAAGGGATTATTTTATCTCGTTAAAGCAAAATTAAATACAACCCCATTCTTTGTTTGCTTGGCTGAAGATCCCGGAGATTATCTTAAGAGAGCGGAAGCGATTCGCTACTTAGTGGAAGCTAACTTAGATATCGAGCATGGCCTTCAACTCATAGACAAGTTTCCAAAAAATCCGGGAAAAATGGTACGTGCCCTGCATTATCTCACTAAAGCAAATCTCAAAAGTGAAGAAGACTTCGCATTCATCACACAACATGGAGAAGATCACTGTGCGGTTTGGGCTTGGTGGCTTTTTATCTTAACGGAACTAGGGATTGATGTTGCCAAAAATAGAGAGACTTTAACAAGTGCTCAATTGCCTATTGATATTAAAAATAAAACTATTTATGAATTAATTAAACCTACACATTCAGAAGAATTGAAAACGTTACTTAGAGATAATGTTAAATTTAGGGAAAACATAGATCGCGCAATGCTTGCTTTAATCAGAGCAGGCTTATATTCTGACAAAAATGCTATCTTAGTTGTCGAAAATGCGCAGTTTGCCCTTGAAATTAGTTATGTACTTAATGATTTAATTTCGGCGGGACAAAATACACAAGCTAACTTCCAACTACTGATGAAATATGCTTCGTACGCAACACATTTTAGTATGTGTTTAAACCGTTTAAGACCTCCGAATCCTAAAAAAAGAAAAAAAAGTCATCTTAATTTTGTGGATAATCCTGATTTTTTCACTGAAACTACTTCGTTTCAAGGTCCTTTCGCATGGCCTGTGCCTGATTTTACTCAAAAAGACTTTTTATATATTGTTAACTTTCGCGATTATTTTAAAGAATTGGATGAACAAGACCCTAATCACAATTATTTTATTAATCAAGAAGGAGATCTTAGTTTTGCCGCCTTCAAAGAAAAAATTGATAAAAATATTCGGGAGCAAAAATTAGCTTTTTGCATGGCAGGTGAAAAGAGATTAGGTGCAAGAAGTCCTGCCATGCGATTTTTTAAATCGCCGATTGCACATCCTCATGTTTTGGGACCTGAGATATTTAAGTTTTTGCCGAATAGTAAATTGATTAAATAAAATTATTTGTTTTGCCGGCAGAGAATTGCTACAAACCCTCACCCCTTACCCCTCTCCCATAAATGGGAGAGGGGAATTTAATAAAAGAATAGCTCCCCTCTCCCGGAGCGTTAGCGAGGGGAGAGGGGTGAGGGTTTGTAGTAATTCTCTTCCTTTCGCACGTGCTGCGGCGCGACAGACAAAGACTTTATTTCAAATCCTTTTTCTTCAACACTTCCAGCTTCTCAGCAATTTTCGACTCCAACCCACGCATCGTTGGATGATAATATTTCCGATTTTTTAAACTTTCCGGAAAATAATTTTCGCCTGCCGCAAAGCCATCAGGCTCGTTGTGTGCATAACGGTATGCTTTTCCATATCCTAATTCTTTCATTAATTTTGTAGGTGCATTTCTTAAATGCAGCGGCACTTCTAACGAACCTGAATTTTTTGCATCCGCCATGGCCTCATTAAAAGCCTTATAAACCGCATTACTTTTCGAAGCAACTGCAAGGTAAACCACGGCTTCACCAATCGCAAGCTCTCCCTCAGGGCTTCCTAAACGTTCATAAACATCGGCGGCTTTCAACGCGATTTCTAATCCCCGTGGATCGGCTAGTCCAATATCTTCAATCGCCATGCGAATGACGCGTCGAGCGATATAGCGCGGATCACAGCCGCCATCCAACATTCGGCATAGCCAATACAATGCCGCATCTGGGGATGATCCGCGCACTGATTTGTGCAATGCGGAGATTTGATCGTAAAACGCTTCACCTTGTTTATCAAAACGTCGTAAATTCACCTGTAAAACTTCTGTTAAAAGTTTTTTCGTTATCACCCCATCTTTCGAAAAATCATTTAATACTTCTAATAAATTTAATACTTGGCGTGCATCACCATCAGAAGCCGCCACTAAAATTTTTTGTAAATCCATTGGGAAATCCAATGCTACGTTTTTTAATGCGCGCTGTAAAATTTGTAATAATTCTTCTTCCGATAAAGGCTTTAATACATACACACGCGCGCGCGATAGCAACGCATTATTTAATTCAAAAGATGGATTTTCTGTTGTTGCGCCGATTAAAATAAAAGTGCCATCTTCGACAAAAGGCAAAAAAGCATCTTGTTGGGTTTTGTTAAAACGATGGATTTCATCGACGAATAAAATAGTAGGCTCGGCGTGTTGTTTAGCGCGTTCCACAACTTCACGAATATCTTTCACCCCTGAAAAAACAGCGGATAATTTTTCAAAACGGGCATTCGCATTTTCAGCCATTAATTTTGCGAGCGTGGTTTTTCCCGTTCCCGGCGGTCCCCATAAAATCATGGAATGCAACACACCTGATTCGATGGCTTGACGCAGTGGTTTATCTTTTCCTAATAAATGCGTTTGGCCGACAACATCATCTACATTGGTCGGCCGCATGCTGGATGCCAGTGGAAGGTAGGTATTTCCTTTATCGTTTTTTTTGTGTTTCATCAATCACATCAATATTTGAAGGTATTCGAAAAACAAATAACGACGAAGCAAGGGTCGGATTATTTTTAATATTATAAAATTCGATATTTGTTATTTGACCCATTTGATCTTCTAAAATCATTTCACGCATTTCATTTTTTTGAAAACCTAACTTAATAGATGAAAATCCATTGTTTTTATTTTTGGGTTTTAACAAAAACCACTGTAAAGTTTTATTGGTGTCCGTACTATCGGTGACGACGTAAGCATTATCAATGCCGATATGATTACTGAGTAACATCGCGGGACTATCACCCACTTCTTTCGTCAATAATTTTATCGTCACTTGTTCTAAATCGGGATCATAAATCCATAATTTTTCACCATTGGTAACGACAACCTGCGGATTCGGTTTTTTAATCTCCCATCGAAATTTTCCCGGACGCTGCAAAGACATTTGTCCGGAAGATCTCTGTAATTCCTTTGCTTTTTTATCAGTGATAACCTGATTAAAACTCGCTTGCATGGTTTGAATGCTTTTCAACAATTGCGATAAATTTGAAGCTGGCGTATCTGCAAATGCGTTGATTTGAAAAAACAAAATGAAAAAAATAAAAAACCTTCTCGTGATTAACATAGAATTCCTTTAAAAGAAAAATCGTCATTGCGCAACAAACACATTATTATGTACGAAAATAAATATGATAGCCAGAGAATCAGAATTGGACTATTCAATCAAAATAGTGTAAAATATCACCCAAAATTTTTTTATAGGTGATGAAATGTCCTTTTTCAGAGTAATACAACCTGACCAAAAATATTACGAAAAATTGAAAGCAAAATGGCATACACTTCCTCCAAAAAATACGCTCATTTTCATTGATCTTTCCACTCGAGGAGAGATAGAAACGACATTTTCCATCGAAAATTTAGTATCTAACAACTATTCCATTCAAAACAATCAAATAGGTTATTTTAAATCTCCTATTGGCAGTGGTTATTATGGATCAGTCTCCGTTTATCATACATTGGATGGGTCAGAAATAGTCATCAAAGCTATTAATTATAAGAAAACCCTACCTCCAGAAATGCTCGAAGAAGTCATAAAGAGGACGAAAGAAGAATGTAAAAATATTCAATTGTCCGAAAGACAAATAGAAACAATAAAATTTCAATATGAAAGAACGAAAGAAACACAATTTTTGAAAGAAATCACACTTGAAACTGAGATAAATTTTATAATTTATGGCGAAGGTAGCTTATACATAGATAAAGAAAAAAAAATTGCATATCTTAAGTTGAAAAAATTACCTCCATGCGTTAAAAAAGATTACCTCTCAAAGACACTTCCTGAATTTCTGAAATTTTATATTGAACTTTTAAAAGCAACACAATTCCTACATGAGAAAGATATCGTACATGGCGATATTCATCCTGGAAATATGTGTCGAGATGAAAAAACTGGAAAAATATTCCTCTGCGATTTTGGTTTCGCAAGAAAAATAGGATCGCTCACTGCACGTGCATTCAAGAAAATTCAATATGCGCCCGAACTTAAAAACCAGAAATCTATTCCAGCTGATCCGAGTCAGGATGTGTATACATTGGGATATGAATTAAGTAAGTTCAAAAATCTAAACAAAGAACTTACAGAACTTTCTTTGGAGATGATGCAAATCGCTTCCAAAAAAAGACCCTCTGTATTAGATGCTATAAAACGATGCGAAAAAATATTGTTACAAATTTCAAAAAAAGGATATGTCGCAACCCTCCCAGGTGAAAAAGAAGAAACACCTCGCCCCTTGCTTCAAGCCACCTTAAAGCGAAACGAAAGCCATTTAAAATTATTTAAACCAGGATGTTCAAGCGAAGATTCGCAGCATGATAAAGGTGAGAGACAGAGTTTCTCCACTTACAGTTGTTGATAAGCTTAAATCCCTAATTATTTACCTTCAAATGCATTTATTATTTCATCGGGCAAAGGATCATTGAAATCTTTAGAAATTTTGATTTTACCTTTTAACGCACCAGGTTTCCGTTTTGGTTTTTGAACAGTGATAGGCACTAACTTTGCGGC
>JABDCZ010000016.1:0-21251 GCA_013287885.1 Gammaproteobacteria bacterium | reverse complement strand
TAGCTGGCATCCAAGCGGCTTCTCTAAATGCCCACTGGATGCCTGCCAGCATGCTTAAAGGTGGCATCAAAGCATGCTGGCATGACATAGTTGATGACGGTTGAGTTTCAGCTCTCTCATTTGATCTTTCCTTTTTTTCATGTTTAAATTCGCACGTTAGGAAATAATAAAAAAAAGGAAGTCACCATGCTAAGTTTTTTTTCTCGTCCCGGAAATAAAAATTTCAGGAAATTTATTGGTGATGAAAAAGAAGAAAATACCCTTACCTCTATTCGTATCAATCGTTAAAAAAGTTAAGTCAATGTCCAGAAATGCGCTGTCATTGCGAGTCGCAAAGCGACGTGGCAATCCAGAGCCACGCGGAACTAAAAGCGTTCCTCTCGCAATGACAGTAAAAAATTTTTAAGCTATACAATTTCAACCAAATCATTATAAGCTTTTAGTATCTTATCTGAAGTAAGAAATCGAAGGGGTTCAGATATGGCTTGTGCAATTAGCATTCTATCAAACGGATCGCGATGCAGAATTGGTAATTGCGCTAAGCTGATGACTTGTTTTGTTGATAATGGTAGTTCACTAAATCCCTCGGTATCAATAGATTCGACAAGTTCTTGAATATCAGCATCGAGTTTTCCAAGATGAATTTTAATTGCGGCTTCCCACATAGAAACACTGCTCACATAAACAATATCAGCATTTATTATTGCTGTACGTGCTTTTCGAGACAATTGCTTATCGTCTTTTAGCCACCAAATATAAAGATGCGTATCAAGTAAAATCTGCAATTATTTACCCTCAAATGCGTTTATTATTTCATCGGGTAAAGGATCATTGAAATCTTTAGAAATTTTGATTTTACCTTTTAACGCACCAGGTTTCCGTTTTGGTTTTTGAACAGTGATAGGCACTAACTTTGCGGCCGGCTTCCCTGCTTTAGCAATAATGATTTCTTCTCCATGCATCACAGCGTCAATTAGCTTTGAAAAGTTGGTTTTAGCTTGATGAATATTTACGATATGCATATTAAAATTCCCATAAATGACTAAGTCTAGTTTAGTCCATTATGAGCGCGCAGTCAAGAACATTTAGTCGATGTCGCGAACTACGCGCCGTCATCAACTATGTCATGCCAGCATGTTTCTAGCTGGCATCCAAGCGGCTTCTCTAAATGCCCACTGGATGCCTGCCAGCATGCTTAAAGGTGGCATCAAAGCATGCTGGCATGACATAGTTGATGACGGTTGAGTTTCAGCTCTCTCATTTGATCTTTCATATCTTCTATGTTTAAATTCGCACGTAAGGAAATAATAAAAAAAAGGAAGTCACCATGCTAAGTTTTTTTTCTCGTCTTTTGTTTCAACCTGAATCCAAAAATCTCAATACCCCCTTGCTTCACTATGATTATTTAAATCCAACCACTTCGTTTCCAAACACCAAAAAATATTTCCCTTTTTCTGCATTGTCTACCGATTTACGGCATGAAATATTTTATTTTTTGGCGCCCAAAGATCTGGTTCAATTCAATGTAAATCATGTTACGCAAAAAAATATTTTCGATTTTTTTGCAATAAGTCAATTCGATAAAATTAATTCCATTAATAATTATAGAAAAAATGCCTATCAACAATACCGAACAAAAAATCGTATCTATCAATTTCTCATCATTATATTTGCATTAGGGACAGGCATTAATGCATTTTTAACCGGTCGAATTTTTGTGAATAATGGCGCATTGGTGCATTCATTACAAAATGATTATCATGCACCAAACTATAACGCTATGAATAATTATTCATGCCAAGATAAATTAGATATTCTTTATCAAAATTCACCAGTGGATGATGACGATGGATACTATGAAGAAACACACAAATCTGATGATGGATCTACGATTGGTAAATGTGAATTAGATACCACTTCGATAAGATGCTATCCGATTTGCAACAAAGGACTCGTCAAAGAAGAAGATCCTGATTGTCAAACATTACATGAAAGTATTATAAAACAACGTTGTTATCCAGCGATTACAGCTCCTCCCTATCTTGGGGGAGTAGCGCTGGCGCTTTTTTTTATTATTTTTTACGAGTACTGTAGAATTCCGCCTTTTAATTACCCCGAAACCTTTTCTGATTTAATGATAAATGATCATATCATTAAAGATTTTATTGTAAATATTCCAAACGCTGGATTTAATAATTATAATTTTCAAGATAAAAAAATTAATGCTGCCATTCGCGCCATTATTCAATATCAAGGCGGTTTATTTGCGCGTCCCGAAAATAAAAATTTCAGAAAATTTATTGATAATAAAGAATGTGAAGACACGCTCACTTCTATTCGTATCAATTGTTAAAAAAATCAGATCTCAACCGGTGGCGGAGCCAACACTTCACGTGATCCGCCGCCATCCATGCTACTCACAACCCCTGCACTTTCCATATCTTCCATAATTCTTGCCGCGCGGTTATAACCAATTCGCAAACGTCTTTGGACGAGTGAAATCGAAGCGCGACGTGATTCTGTCACAATTTTTAAAGCTTCATCATATAATGGATCCGCTTCACCCGAATTTTCTTCACCGTTCGCAACATTTTCATTAAATCCTTCGGTGATTTCTTCTAAGTAAGTTGGTTTACCGTAAGTTTGCCAAGCGGCGACCACCCGATGCACTTCATCATCCCCAACATAGGCGCCATGCACACGCACAGGCACGCCAGTACCCGGCGGTAAATAAAGCATATCGCCGTTTCCTAATAATTGTTCGGCGCCTTGCTGATCCAAAATCGTGCGTGAATCAATGCGTGATGAAACTTGAAATGCAATTCGTGTAGGTACATTTGCTTTAATTAAACCCGTAATAACATCCACCGACGGACGTTGGGTTGCTAAAATTAAATGAATGCCAGCCGCTCGCGCTTTTTGCGCAATGCGTGTCACCAACTCTTCGACTTTTTTACCAACGACCATCATCATATCGGCTAATTCATCAGCCACGACGACTATCATCGGTAAAGCACTTAATTCTGGCGCTTGATTGCCGAGCGCGAGTAACCACTCAGGCGTCGGAATGGGACTGCCTTCTTTTGCAGATTCCGTCACTTTCGTATTAAAGCCGGAAAGATTTCGCACCCCCAACATCGACATTAAACGATATCGTCGATCCATTTCAGCCACACACCAACGCAATGCATTGGCAGCATCTTTCATATCCGTAATCACCGGCGTCAATAAATGTGGAATACCTTCATAAATGGATAACTCCAACATTTTCGGGTCGATCATAATCATGCGAAGTTGTTCAGGCGTTGCTTTAAATAACATGCTTAACAACATCGCATTTAAACTCACCGATTTCCCGGACCCGGTCGTACCCGCGACTAATAAATGCGGCATTTTGGCGAGATCCACGACCACAGGATAACCTGCAATATCTTTCCCCAGCGCAAGACTTAAGGGGGATCGGGATTGTCGATAGCGATCGGATTCTAAAATATCGCGTAATCCTACCACTTCACGATGTTCATTCGGCAATTCGAGACCAATAAACGATTTGCCAGGAATCACTTCCACGACGCGGACGCTGCTCACTGACATGGAGCGCGCAATGTCTTTTGCTAAACCGGTAATTTTGCTGACTTTAATACCTGGCGCTAAATCTAATTCGAATCGAGTAATAACAGGGCCTGGATGAACCGCAACCACTTTACTTTCCACGCCAAAATCCGCTAAACGTTGCTCTACCAACATCGATAATTCTTCAAAACTGACGTTAGAAAACGCTTTTCCTTCCGAAACCACCACCGGATCTAATAACGATAAGGGAGGGACGGTCCCAGGCTCTACCTGTACCAAAGACACTTCTGCTTTTTTAATCACGGGTTTTGGTTTTGAGACGGTAAGAGGCTCTGCGGGTTTCGGGGGAACCGAAACAGGTGCCTCTACTTTTTTCACTTTCTTTTCAATCACAGGTGTATTTCTCGGCACTGCTTTTCTTTTGGGAAAAAGATCCGGAATTTTTTGCAATTGCTGAATCACTTTTCCACCTAAATTATCAATAAATCCCAACCAAGAAAATCCAGTGAAGAGAGTGATCCCAATAAAAAAGATTGCCATCAAAAATAAAGTGCTTCCCACAATATTTAAAATATAGGTAAGCGCAAAAATAATAATATCGCCGACAATCCCCCCGCTATGCATGCCGGATGCAAACGAATAATGATTTAAATAAAGCGAAAGAATGCCGCAACTACTCAAAATAATAAAAAGAAAACCGCTACTTTTAAAAATGAATTCGTTTAATTGAAATTTTTGTGCTTCACGCACCCCCATCCATGCGGCAAAAACAACCAGAGGGGGCAACACATAGGCGAGAAATCCAAATAGCGATAAAAAAATATCTGCAAAATAAGCGCCGACGCGCCCCCCTAAATTTTTAACGGCATTACTCACGCCCGTGCCAGACCAACCCGGGTCTCCGATGTGATAACTACTTAGAGAAATAAATAAAAAAACTGCCATCGAAAATGAAAGTATTAATATTCCTTCCCGAAGTCTTTGGGACATTTGTATTTTGAGGGGTTTTGCATTGAGTTTCTTTTGTGATGCCTGTTTCAAGCTTCCATATCCTTTTTTGATGTCTTCGTTTAATATACCACTCCATGAAAATAACCAAAAGTGAGAGTGACGATATGTCTACTACCAAACATCATCGCTTGATTATTCTTGGCTCGGGACCTGCTGGATGGACCGCAGCCGTTTATGCTGCACGCGCAAATTTAAAACCTGTCGTTATCATGGGAATGGAACCGGGCGGACAACTGACGACTACAACTGATGTCGATAATTGGCCGGGAGATGTGGAAGGTTTACAAGGGCCTGAGTTGATGGATCGAATGAAGCGCCACGCCGAACGCTTTAATACCGAAACCATTCTCGATCAAATTCAATCCGTGGATTTCCAAAAACGTCCTTTTGTGTTGCAAGGTGGTGAAACCACTTATACCTGTGATGCATTAATTATTGCAACAGGGGCAAGCGCGCAATATCTTGGATTACCTTCTGAAAAAAAATTCATGGGTAAAGGCGTATCCGCATGCGCGACATGCGACGGATTTTTTTATCGTAATCAAAAAGTCGTCGTTGTCGGAGGCGGTAATACTGCTGTCGAAGAAGCATTGTATCTTTCGAATATTGCATCGCATGTCACCGTCATCCATCGTCGCGATAAATTCCGTGCGGAAAAAATTCTTTCTGAAAAATTAATTAATAAAACGCATCACAATGTCACGATTGAATGGAATCATGTGTTGGATGAGATTTTAGGAAATGAAACTGGTGTTACTGGGATTCGTGTTAAAAATGTTGCGACCAATGAAACAAAAGTCATTGATGTCACCGGCGTCTTTATCGCGATTGGACATAAACCGAACACCGATATTTTTAAAGATCAACTCGATATGGAAAACGGCTATATCCTCATTAAGGATGGCTTAAAAGGTAACGCGACAGCCACCAATGTCCCGGGTGTATTCGCCGCAGGCGACGTGGCCGACCCTATCTACCGGCAGGCCGTGACCTCCGCAGGGTCGGGGTGTATGGCGGCGCTGGATGCGGATAAATTTTTGGATAGTTTAGAGAAATAGTAAAAACATTTTTTTGATCAATGCAGGGTGGGCAAAGCTATTCCACCCTTCTTTCTTTCCCCATAAAAATAGAGCATAATAACTAACCACAACTAAAACAATTGACTTCATTATGTCAAATACTCGAAATTACCGTGAAGCACTGATTAATCTTAACGATGCAACCATCAATGAGATTATCGTTGATTTCAAATCTTTAGGCATTCTTACCGAAAAGAACTGCAAAACATTATTGAATAACCAACACAATATTCCTCTACTGACAAAAATTCACTTCGAACTCTGTGATTTAGTTAGCGAAAATATGATGGGAGACAGTGACAGCACGACTGATGAAGAATCAGAAGAAAACGAACCTTACCATCCAATAAGCGAGCAACAACAGAAACAAAAATCTCAAGCAGTCTTCGATCAAATAATTCGTACTGAAAAAGAAGCCTTCGATCAATTAGTTCGTGCGCAAAAAAAAGAAGAATGGATTCGAAATTATCTTGAATCTAAAACAAGGCATGTAGATAAAAAAACATTAAAAATATTAAATGATTTAAATAACGTAACTAATAAATACTACCAACATTTGGTGGGTATTAATATCTGGGGTATCACTATTAAAATCGGCCCCAGAGATAAAATCGAAAAAGTAGAAGCATTGCGAGCGATATTAAACAATAAAGAAATATCCCCCGAGGCAAAAATCGAGAATTTCCGTTTAAAAATTGTAGAATACAAACGCGAAACAGATGAAGACAAAGGACTCGCAAAACCCCGGAATCCGAGATGGGATGCATTTCTTGATCACGTTTTATCTATTTTACTCATTAATCCTATTAGAAAAGCAATCTATGGACCCTTCTTCCAATATCCCGAGGGTAAAAAAATGGTTGAGAATTCTTTTCAGATTATTGAAAACTATAAACCCTTCAAGTAAGCGGACATCCCCTCACCCGCCGCACGAAAAACATGTGCGTCGACCTCTCCCACAAGGGGAGAGGTATTAGAACAGTTAACCTCTCCCCTTGTGGGAGAGGTCGGCGCGCTCTTTGCGCCGGGTGAGGGGTCCCATACCATAATCCACTCTCATGAGACCAACATTGCTTATTTAACAAATTTAGGGCATTATTTCTCACTCTTTTCATCGAGGCTTTTGGAGATTATGGCTAAAGAAGATCAAATCGAAATGGAAGGGACTGTCATCGACACCCTGCCCAATACCATGTTTAGAGTTGAACTCGAAAATGGTCATGTGGTTATTGCGCATATTTCCGGTAAAATGCGTAAAAATTACATCCGTATTTTGAAAGGCGACAAAGTCACTGTACAGTTGACACCTTATGATTTAACCAAAGGTCGCATCACCTTCCGCAGTCGCGATGGAAAATCATCCCAAAACAATAATGCTGAAAAAACCACGGATTCTGAATCCTAAATCAGTAATCATCTCGGAAATTACACAAACGTTTGGCTGTGCGGCAGATTTGGACGAAAATTAGCGAGAAAAAACGGAGCATACACGCCAGTATGTGAGTATTTTTCTCGCTAATTTTCGTTCAAAGGTGCCCACAGACAAGCGTTTTGAGACATAAAAAAAGCCGCGATCCTCGCGGCATCATTAGATAGACTCCCTTTTTTCTGTCCTTCTAAATACTCCCTTATTTCCCCGTTTGCAACACTGTCTCGTTTAACGCACCTTGTGATCTTCTAATTCTCCTATTGCGATCTTTAATTCCCCGTCTGCAACCGTGATTAACACGTGTCCGCCTTCATGCAATTTTCCAAATAACAATTCTTCTGCTAAAGGTCTCTTAATTTGCTCTTGAATGACGCGTGCCATGGGTCTTGCGCCCATTTTTCTATCGTATCCTTTCACCGCCAGCCAAGCGCGTGCTTCATCATCAATTTCAACCACCACATGTTTTGATTCCAATTGGACTTCCAATTCCATTAAAAACTTATTTACCACATGTAAAATCGTTCGCGTGTCTAAAGGTTTGAATTGAATAATTGCATCTAAACGATTACGAAATTCAGGAGAAAATATGCGATTTACTGCAGACATCACATCTGTTTTTCCACCCGTTTCATCTTCAGTAAAACCAATGACATTTCTATCAAGCATTTCAGCGCCTGCATTAGATGTCATGATAAAAATCGTATGACGAAAATCGGTTTTACGGCCATTGGTATCGGTTAAAGTACCATGATCCATGATTTGTAAAATCAAGTTATAAACATCGGGATGCGCTTTTTCAATTTCATCTAATAACACAACAGAATGCGGATGTTTGTTAACAGCCTCGGTCAGCAATCCGCCTTCATCGTAACCAACATATCCTGGCGGCGCGCCGATTAATCGGGAAACCGTATGTCTTTCCATGTATTCCGACATATCAAAACGCACGAACTCAATTCCTAAAATTTTGGCGAGTTGTTTACATACTTCTGTTTTACCCACCCCCGTCGGACCAATAAATAAGAATGAACCAATTGGTTTAACAGGATCTCTCAACCCGGAGCGCGCCAATCGAACCGCGGCACCTAACGTGTCAATTGCATCCTCTTGACCAAAGATCATCATCTTTAAATCACGTGTTAAATTTTTCAAAAGCTCACGATCGGACGTCGACACATTTCTTTCAGGAACGCGTGCAATTTTCGCCACCACTTTTTCAATGTCGGATGCTTCGATCGTACCTTTACGATTGACTTCGGGTAGTAAATATTGAAAAGCCCCCACTTCATCGACCAAATCAATCGCTTTATCCGGTAATTTACGATCAGAAATATAACGTGCTGATAATCGAGCTGCCGCTTCTAACGCTTCATCACTATATTTAATGGCGTGATGACTTTCGAATCGGCTACGCAATCCTTTTAAAATATCAATCGTTTGTTCAATCGTCGGTTCTTTAATATCAATTTTTTGGAAACGTCTTGCGAGCGCGTGATCTTTTTCAAAAATGCCGCGATATTCTTTGTAAGTCGTAGAACCAATACAAGTTAAATCGCCCGACGCCAATAATGGTTTTATTAAATTAGAAACGTCCATCAATCCACCGGATGCAGCACCCGCACCAATAATGGTGTGAATTTCATCGATGAATAAGACAGCGCCTTTTTGTGCTTTTAATTGGTGTAAAACGCTTTTTAAACGTTTTTCAAAATCCCCACGATATTTGGTACCCGCGAGTAAACTTCCTAAATCTAAATTATAAATGACCGCATCTTCTAATTTATTCGGTATATTTTTTTCGATAATGAGACGTGCGAGGCCTTCTGCAATAGCGGTTTTCCCGACCCCTGCTTCGCCGACTAATAAAGGATTATTTTTTCGACGACGACATAATACTTGGATAACACGTTCTACTTCATCTTCACGACCGACGAGTGGATCAATCATGCCTAACTTTGCGCGAGAATTTAAGTTAGTCGTGAATTGTTCAAGCGGACTACCGGTACCTTCGGGACTTTGCTCGGTTTCCGTTTCGTCAGAAAAACTCGTTCCAAATTGATTGTCCGTATCTCGCGTGGCGGCTTTGGTTTTTGTCGAACCATGCGCAATATAATTGATGACATCGAGTCGACTGACATTTTCTTGACGAATGAGAAAAACACTTTGACTTTCTTGTTCACTAAAAATGGCAGCAAGCACATTCGCACCGGATACTTCTGTTTTACCTGACGATTGCACATGAAAAACTGCGCGTTGTAATACTCTTTGAAAACCTAACGTCGGTTGCGTATCACGATCGTGTATATGGACAGGAATAACTGGGGTAGTGCGATCAACGAATTCGAGCAAATTGCCGCGTAAATGATTAATGTTAGCGCCGCATGCTTTTAAAACTTCTGTCGCAGATGCGTTTTCTAAAAGAGCAAGTAACAAGTGTTCCACCGTCACAAATTCATGACGTTTGGTCCGTGCTTCTTTGAATGCCAAATTCAAAGTGTACTCAAGCTCCTTATCTAGCATCGGCACACCTCCGCTTTTCGCTTCAGTTAGCTTGCTTCTTAGCTTGCCTCTAAGCTACACAACAACGGATGTTCGTGCCTCCTTGCATGATCCATCACTAAAACCATTTTTGTTGTGGCAATATCTTTTGAATAAATTCCACAAATCGCTTTTCCCGTTTTGTGAATTTCTTCCATAATTTTTGTCGCGATCATTTTTTCCATGTGAAAAAACTTTTCGAGAACATTGACTACAAACTCCATGGGGGTAAAGTCGTCTTTATGCATCACCACCTGATACAGCGTGGGTTCTTTAAATTCCGATCTTGCCCTTTCAGGCTGTAAAATTTTTGCATAATCAACGCTCATGATCTCTTACCTTTACTTATAGTCTATAATTACCATTTTTTCCTTAATCCCAAAAAAAATCTATGTTCTTTCCCATCTATTTTGAAATAATGGATTATAATTATATGTTTATTCCAAAATAGAGAAAAAGTAACACACTCAAAAACATGAAATGGACAAAAAAAGCCCATTATTTCATGTGGTTAATAACTGCCTCTCCAAATGCAGATGTGCTTGTTTCCTGCGCACCGTCCATTAAGCGAGCAAAGTCATAAGTAACGGTTTTCGCAGAAATCGCCCCTTCCACTCCCTTCACAATAAGATCGGCCGCGTCCGCCCAACCCATATGTCGCAGCATCATTTCTGCAGAAAGAATCAAGGATCCTGGATTTACCTTATCTTGCCCCGCGTATTTCGGTGCGGTGCCATGCGTCGCTTCAAACATTGCAACGGTATCACTTAAATTTGCGCCTGGCGCGATACCAATCCCGCCCACTTGTGCCGCTAACGCATCCGAAATATAGTCCCCGTTTAAATTTAGGGTCGCAATCACGCTATATTCCGCCGGACGCGTTAAAATTTGCTGCAAAAATGCGTCTGCTATCACATCTTTAATGATAATGTCTTTACCAGTTTTAGAATTTTTTAAAACTTGCCAAGGACCATTTTCAAGCATTTTTGCCCCAAATTCCTTTGTCGCGACTTCATATCCCCAATCACGAAAAGCCCCTTCCGTGAACTTCATAATGTTGCCTTTGTGTACGAGGGTGACTGAATCTTTATCGTTATCGATCGCGTATTGAATCGCTTTTTTTACTAATCGTCCTGTGCCTTCTCGCGAGACAGGTTTTACACCGATACCACAATGTTCTGGGAAACGGATTTTTTTTACCTGCATTTCATTTTGCAGGAATTGTATCACTTTTTGTGCACCTTGGCTATCTGCTGACCACTCTATTCCTGCATAAATATCTTCCGAATTTTCGCGGAAAATCACCATATCTGTTTTCCAAGGCTCTTTCAGCGGGCTTGGTACCCCATTAAAGTACCGTACGGGACGTAAACATACGTATAAATCAAGCTCTTGGCGCAAGGTGACGTTCAAAGAACGAATGCCACCGCCAACAGGGGTCGTCAAAGGGCCTTTGATGGATATCACATAATCTTTAACGGCATGCAATGTTTCTTCAGGTAACCAGGTGTCTTTCGAGTATTTTTGGGTTGCTTTTTCACCCGCAAAAATTTCCATCCACTGTATTTTTCGTTCCCCGTGGTAAGCTTTTTCGACCGCCGCATCCACGACTTTTTTCATGACTGGTGTAATATCAACCCCCGTGCCATCTCCTTCGATAAAAGGAATAATCGGTTCATGAGGAACATTTAAAGAATAGTCTTCATTAACCGTAATTTTTTCCCCGGTCGAGGGTATTGCGATATGTTGATACATTATTTCTCCTTGGCTTGATTGAAAATGTGCTTATATTATCATGGACTTGTAAAATAGAATCATAAATTTACATTAAAATTGAGAAATATGGATTAATTTTTAATCAATATAAGTGCTTGAAGAATAAATATTGATCATAATGATAGCGTTATGGTATGATAATCGCCAATATTGTTTTTTTGGGTAACTAAAATGCCAAATCCAAATGAAAAACCTGAAGTTGTTTTAACAGTGTTTTTTGGAAATACCGCACACCAAGTTAATACTGGTGCACGAAAACCAACCAAAGATGGCCTAAGAAAGGTTTATGGCTCAGATGTCATATTCAAAGGCATTCAAGATGATAAAAATCAATATGCTATTGCATTTGATGGGGCTTACATTCGTAATAAAGTGACGGGCGGTTTATTTGGCGTTGGGCTTGATGGTCAACTCAGACATGTTGAAAAAATTGTAGAGAAACTCGTTAAAGAAGGGAAAAAAGTTATCGTGAATTGCTATGGCGAAAGTCGAGGAGGTGTTGCCGCATTTCTCGCCGCAAAAAATTTGAGTCGATATAGTGATACCCAAGTTGAAACGAATCTCGCAGTCTTAGACCCAGTCCCAGGAAACAGTTTAATGGGACGTTTTTTAGATTTTTTTAATCTTAGTTTGACGAATCAAACATTAGATCTTTCAACATGCGATAACCTAAAAAATGTTTTAGCTATTTATAATACGGGTAATGCGCCTTTTCACACTGCAATTTCTCCGATATATCCAAAAAAGTGTAAAGTTCGTGAAGAAGTTGCCGTGGGTAATCATGTTTTATTTAGCGATTGGGACACTTATGCAGGCGACTTAAAAGTAGAGCCTATATTTGAAGGGATTAAAGATTTTTTACAAAAGTGCAAAACTGGATTTAAAGAAAAAAGCATTCAAATTAGAAAAAACTCATTATTCCGTAATCTTTCGAGTAAACGCCCCTATATACCGCTCCACTCTCTGAAAGATGAAGAAATTGCACTTACAAAACTTCCCAGAGATGATGAGTATGATAAGGGAGAAATAAAACCGAATAACAGTATTTTTGAAACTATCATCTTTCCTTCTTTACTCACCGCATTAAAATGGATAATGCTTGGCGCAGCCATTGGCGCTTTACTTTATTTTACGGGTGGACTTGCGGCCATTCCTTTTATTGGAAACATAGGAGCGCTCGCGATTCCTCTGATACTTCCTATCACAACGTTAATAGGACGCGTGCTTTCGCCTCTATTTAATGCGATTGCAAGCGGTATTTCTCGTGTGGGTTATTATTTATTTCAACAAGATGATCCTGGCGTTCGTAATAACACATTAAATAAATTATCGATTGAAAAAAGTTTTTTTGAAAAAATACAACCGTACGTGCATTTTACTTTACGTGCATTAGCATTTGGGGTAACCGTTGCAGGTATTCTTTATTTAACGGGCGGATTAGCCGCAATTCCTCTCCTCGGTGCACTTGCGAAAGGACTGTCTATCGTTGCAACCGGATCTGCGATAGGTGGAATCGGCGCGTCGATTTATGCGTTTGCAAAAAATATTTTTAAACTGTGCCGACCTAGTAATAAAGTGGCGCCACAAGAGCCGGTTAGTATTTCATTGGATGCAGTCAGGAGAAGTTCTGATACGCGTATCTCTGATGGCTTACCAAAAACAACTCGACGATCATTATCAATTTCTGTCGAGGAGGAAAAGGAAATCACCCTCAACCATTCACCTTCTTTTACAGAGAAAGAGGAAACTGCAGAGGCAACGCTAGGCAGAGCAGAATCTCCAAGCCTCAGCCTCAAATAGTTCTTGTCATGCTTGTCATTCTGAGCGTAGCGAAGAATCATTGTAATATTACAATGATCCTTCACTTCGTTCAGGATGACAAGTTCCAACAAAGGACAACGTTAGTGAGATATCAAAGAATCTCACGAATTCCTATCGCAATAATGATGAAGGAAACAATAATAATCATTAAGACGGCGAATTTCCCGCCTTTGACTTCATATCCTTTCGCAATTTTTTTGACGTATCTTCCACTGTAAACCATGAGTGCAGGTAAAAGAATAATTAAAATCACGCAGAAAATTCCCGCATAATTCAGCGCTTTCACAAAAATACTGGGGAAAAAAATCACGATGAGTGTGGAGGGTAAAAAAGTTAAACCGAAAATGAGACCATTCCCCTTCCCTTTTTTTTCAATTTGTAATCCATCACTTAAAAAATCAGATAATGCGAGTGATACGCATAAAAATGCAGTTAATACGCAAATCGTCGTAAAAAAGGAGGCAAGAAATGTAATGGAAGTATTGTTTAAATGTGTGCTGAGCGCTTCTGTTAATTCGGCAATAGATCCGCCTCGTTCCGTGATCCCCAACAATTCATCTCTTGGTAATGAACCCACGATTGCGAAAATCCATAAAATATAGCAGACAAGAGGGATCAAACTACCAATGAAGACGGCCTTGCGCAGACTTTTGAAATCATCGTTAAAATAACTTCGCAAACTTGGAATAATATTGGCAAAACCAAATGACGTTAACATAACGGTCGTCGCACCCAAAACGATGCGCGGATCACCCGCGACAATGTGAGAGCCTTCAAGGTAGGGAATGGAGAAAAAAATCACTGCAAAAAGGGAGCCAAATTTTGCAACCATTAATCCACGATTAGCATAGTCCACAAATTGAATGCCACGAAAAACAATGTATCCAAAAATCACGACAAATAATAGGGAATCACACCAAGAAGGAATATTCACATTCAATTTTTTTGAAAAAACATCGAATAACTCAGAGCCACCTGAAATATATGCGCAAAGTAAGGAATATAATAACAAAATATAACTCACCCATGTCGCAATGGCCCCGGGCGTGCCCAGTGTTGCTTTTGCCATCGAAATGAGATTATTGCGTGGGGGAAGCCAAAGATTGACTTCTAAGATAAATAAAGCCGCGAGCGTCATCACCGCCCAGCATCCGATCAGCAAAAGGGAGGCGGAGAACACCCCGCCGCCGACACTGACCATGGGCAAGGCAAGCATACCGCCGCCTATCGAGGTCCCGACGATCAATAAAATACCACCCGCAAGTCTTGAGTCCACAAATCCTCCCTAAATCGTGTCATTCCCGCGCAGGCGGGAATCTATTCAGAATGGATTCCCGCCTGCGCGGGAATGACACGAATTGCTAATTTTTTGGAGTACCTTTAACTTAATGGCTAATATACATTTTACCCTTCAACTGGTACACTGCGAAGGTTTTTTTGAGCAAATTTATGATCATAAATACCACAAAACACATCATCGTAGGAATGTCCGGCGGAGTTGATTCTTCCGTCACCGCGCTATTGTTAAAAAATGCGGGACACCACGTGGAAGGTGTTTTTATGAAAAATTGGGAGGAAGAAGCAAGTGACTTCCCCTGCCCTGCCAGTATGGATATGAAAGATGCGAAAGCGGTATGTGAACAATTAAAAATTGATTTTCATACCGTGAATTTTGCCCCTGAATATTGGTCGCATGTTTTTACCCATTTTTTAGATGAATATAAAAAAGGCCGCACCCCCAACCCCGATATTTTATGTAACAAAGAAATAAAATTTAAAGCCTTTCTAAATTATGCCAAACATCGTGGCGCAGATTTTATTGCAACAGGACATTACGCAAGAATTAATTCACGCCATCAATTATTAAAAGGCATCGATCTTTCGAAAGATCAAAGTTATTTTTTATATGCATTAAATCAAGCACAATTATCGCAAAGTATTTTTCCACTTGGCGATCTCGAAAAAAAATCCGTTCGAAACATCGCGCGTGACGCGCACTTTATTAATCATGAAAAAAAAGATAGTACGGGAATTTGTTTTATTGGTGAACGACGTTTTAAAAATTTTTTAAACGAATATCTCCCTGCAAAACCAGGCAAAATCGAAACAGATACGGGAAAAGTGATAGGCACACATGATGGCTTAATGTTTTATACGCTGGGTCAACGTCAAGGATTAAAAATTGGTGGACAAAAGGATTCCGATGAGTCACCATGGTACGTCGTTCATAAAAATCTGAAAGATAATATCCTCATCGTGGCCCAAGGCAATTCTCATCCCCTCCTTTTTAGACATGTGTTATATGTCAACAATATTCACTGGATCCATGAAGCTCCCGCCGCATTTCCACTAGAAGTATCAGCGAAAACTCGCTACCGCCAACCTGATGAAGTGTGTATTATTCATGCTATGAACGATGACATTTATAAAATTGAATTTGCGCGAGCGCAACGCGCCGTCACTGAAGGCCAATCTATTGTTTTTTACGACGGCGAAATTTGTCTCGGTGGTGGCATTATTGAAACTGAAGGAGCAAACATTGGAAGATAAAAAAATAACAGATATTACGATTGCGCTTGCAGGAATCGCGCAATCTATCGGTTTAATTCGAGAAATCGCGCAAAAAGGCAAAGTAGATTCCAATATTTTTGAGACGAGTATTCAAAGTATTTTTGAAATGGAGCCAAAAAATACGGTATCAGTTTTTGGCAATATTCAATCGTTACAATTAGGTCTCGAAAAATTAACCGGGATTTTACATGCGAACACCGATCATGCGCGTTTAAATGCCCGCTATATGTTGTCGATGATGCGTTTACAAAGAAAAATTTCCAGAAATCCTAGCATGTTAAGTACCTTAGGCGATCGCATTCAACAAACGAGAAAACAAGTCGAATATTTTTCTTTAACGCATCCGACCGTCATCGCCAATTTGGCGGATACTTACATCAATGCTATTACGCCATTTCGTTTTCGATTTTTTTTACTTGGCAATCAAAAAATGCTTTCCATCCACGAAAATATGGAAAAAATCCGCGCTTTGTTACTCGCAGCACTTCGTTCAGCCGTATTATGGCGGCAGTTGGGTGGCTCACGATTACAATTACTTTTTTCGCGCGCGAAAATCGCAGCGCGTGCGGCTGAACTTCTTAAAGATATTGCAATAAATGAAGGAAAAGTTTTATGAACCATACCACATTAACTGCCATTTCACCCCTTGACGGACGTTATCAAGAAAAAGTTCGCGCATTACGTCCCATTTTTAGTGAATTTGGATTAATGAAATTTCGTGTGCTTGTTGAAATTCGCTGGCTTCTCCATTTATGTGAAAACGCTGCATTACCTGAATTACCAAAGTTACCCGCTGATGCAAAAAAAATTCTAGAAAACATCATCGATAATTTTTCAGAAAAAGATGCGGAACGTATTAAACAAATTGAAAGTGAAACGAATCATGATGTGAAATCCGTCGAATATTTTTTAAAAGAAAAAATTAAAGAGAATTCAACACTCGTGCACGCCAGTGAATTTATTCATTTTGGTTGCACATCCGAAGACATTAATAATTTAGCTTATGCATTGATGTTACATGAGGCGAGACAACAATATTTATTGCCCATGTTGGACGATCTTATTCATGCATTAAAAAATAATGCACATGAATTTGCAGACATTCCTATGCTTGCACGCACGCATGGACAACCGGCCACGCCGACAACCGTTGGAAAAGAATTCGCAAATTTTGTCGCACGTTTAGCGCGCCAAAAAATCCAATTACAAGATACCCCTATTTTAGGCAAATTAAATGGTGCAACGGGTAATTACAACGCTTTTGTCATTGCTTATCCCCATGTGGATTGGCAGGCAATCGGAGAACAATTTGTGAAATCATTAGGCCTAGAATGGAATCCTTACACGACACAAATTGAGCCACATGATTTCCTCGCAGAAATGTTTGCGATTGTCATTCGCATTAATAATATTTTGATCCATTTGAATCGCGATATCTGGAATTATATTTCCATTGAATATTTCAAACAAAAATCGCTTGCGAAAGAAGTAGGCTCATCCACGATGCCGCATAAAATTAATCCGATTGATTTTGAAAATGCCGAAGGTAATTTAGGTATTGCGAATGCGTTACTTGAACATATGGCGATGAAACTTCCCATTTCTCGGATGCAACGTGATCTGACTGATTCGACGGTTTTACGCAACATGGGTGTTGCTTTATCACATTGCTTACTCGCTTATCAATCGACATTAAAAGGTTTATCCAAAATTAGTTTGAATTTATCTAAAATTAAAGAAGATTTAGATTCACATTGGGAAGTTTTAGCCGAACCTATCCAAACGGTCATGCGTTGTCATGGGGAAAAAGATCCTTACGAACAATTAAAGGCTTTTACGCGTGGACAAATGATTACCCGTGACATACTGCATAAATTTATATCTAATCTAAATTTATCTGACAAAATCAAACAAGATCTGATCAAACTATCGCCAGAATCTTACATCGGTTATGCGCCAGAGCTTGCGAAAAAGGTATAATGAAGTTGTGTAAACCCGTCGTCCCGCGGCTTGTCCGCGGGATCCAGAGAGCCCTAGATGTGGCTCTGGATCCCGCGGACAAGCCGCGGGACGACGGCTGTGCCTAAGTATTGTCATTTAAGGACCCCCATGGCGAATACTTTCTATGAAAAGTTTGTAAAATGGCTTACGAAAGAAACGCCGCCAGACGAAGCACCTCCTGGAGATTTCAATCGTTTAAAATATGAAGTAAGACCAGGAGATGTTGTACTTGTTGATGGCCGAAGCCGCGTCAGCAAAGTAATCCACACCATTACACAAAGTCCTTGGACACATTCGGCGCTTTATATTGGCCGTCTGCATGATATCGAAGATCATACTTTACGAAAAATCGTCATGCAGCACATGAAAAAACGCGAAAATGTTCGTCTTCTCATTGAAAGCATGCCGGGACAAGGCATGATTGTGTCACCATTAAGCACTTATCGTAAGTATCATATTCGTATTTGTCGTCCTATTGGAATTTCTCCTAACGATGCAGAACTTGTCATTGCCTATGCCATTCACTCTTTAGGAAAGCCTTATAATGTGCGACATTTATTGGATTTAGCGCGTTTTTTGCTGCCCTGGTCGATTTTACCAAGAAGATGGGGATCCAGCTTATTCCGCACAGCCACCGGCGAGCCAGATAGTACGATTTGCTCATCATTGATTGCAGAAGCTTTTACTTCTGTGAAATTTCCCATTTTACCTTACATAAAAATCGATGAATCAACAGGATTTGAATTGGTTCATCGCAACCCCCATTTATTTACCCCTAAAGATTTTGATTATTCTCCTTATTTTGAAATTATTAAATACCCTATTTTTGATCCGAATCAGCCATTACCCTATTACCGTCAATTGCCGTGGGCGAAAGAAGGCACTTTGCACCAAGATCATGGTATAGTAAGCGAATATACAAAAGCGACAAAACGAAAGCATTTTTTACGTAATTTCTTATCGCCCAAAAAGGGTCTTGCAAAAGAAACCGAAGGTAGCGATACAGACAAAAAATCAGACGACGATAATATTTCAAAACCAGAAACTGATTAAAGGGCAAAAAAAATGCGAGGATTATTTTAATATGAAAAAAAACCAATTCCGTCATACTTTTATTACTATTATTTTAATAAGTTTTTCTTTATCAACTTATGCCTGGATGTGTCCCGCCAATTTTAATCAAGTGGGTGTCGGAGATTCGGTCGAACAAGTAAAACAACAGTGTGGTACACCCGTTTCTGAAAAAACAGAAATGCGTGAACCGAACGGCCCGCAGGAATGGAAATATTTTATTTTAGTCAGTCAACCTTATCAATTAACTTACACACCTGGATTTAATGCGCCACCCAGAGCCACCATTCGTATGACAGTGACTTTTGTCAATGATCGAGCAATTAATATTATGGTGGAAGAACAAAGCTTAACAAGCACCAGTATTTGTGGACCGACCGTTAGCACGGGCGATTCACAAAAATCAGTAGAAAGATCTTGCGGCAAACCTACTTTTATCCAAAAACAAAATGATTCGACGACCAAACCGATCCCCACAACTGAATTAATTTACAATTCCGCACCACCAAATACTTTTATTTTTGAATATGGCAGATTAACTACTAGGAGATAATCATGAAAAAGTATTTTGTTATATTGTTATGTTTATTTTTCTCCGCAAATATTTTTGCGGCCACGACCTCTGAAGTTAAAAGTCAAGTCAACCATGCGTATCATCAATGGTGTACAGCGATTGGAAAAGCAAAAGGAAATCCAAAAGTCGTCACGCAATTTTATGCACCAGGTGCGACATTGGTTCCAACGCTTTCGCATAAAATTTTACGAAATAAAAATCATGGATTAGACGAATATTTTGCACATTTAACCAGTCATAAAGATATCCGATGCATACCTGAAAAAAATCGTATACATCTTCATGGAAAAACGGTGACTAATTCTGGACTATATGAATTTTCATTTATGGATGACGGACATCGTAAAAATATTCCAGCAAGATTTACTTTCGTCTATGAAAAAATTGACGGAAAATGGTTGATTATCAATCATCATTCGTCAAAGATGCCGGAGTAAGTAATTGAAGCGAATGAAAAACCTGTCATGCCAGCATGCTTTTAGCTGGCATGACATAGTTGATGACAAGAATTTTCCCCTCTCTTCTCATACAATCAATAAATAAAATAACATTGCGCTGCAATTTTAAATTGGATACTATCTTTTGCGTTTATAAAATAATAGTTAAATAAATGGAGTTTATATGTTTTCAAATAGTGAAAAAAAAACAAGCCCAACAGATGTTAAAGCCGCTTTAGACTTACAAGATAAAATTTCTGATAAATTACACGAGATCGCTGAAATACGTATTAAAGACATCAAATACAACTTTTACTATCAAATTTTTGGATTAAGTTATGTCGACCATTATCTTGTTAAAGATATGGCAACACTTGACGCTCTTCGAAAACGCATTGATAGAGTGACTGTTGTACTCGCAAATGTAGATCCAAGGGATATAGTGCAGGATGTTCCCAAAGCGAAAGAATTATTAACACAATTAAAAAATTCCTATGATGAATATATTATTTCACTTCATAAAATCAATTTAACTCGGGATTACAGTTTAGAAGATATGCATTTACAATTGTTAAAGCACGAAGCATCACAAGATGCGACCGTTGTTAAACAAGCAATGTAAGCTTTGTCATGCCAGCATGTTTTGATGCCACCTTTAAGCATGCTGGCATGACAAATCCTCTAATTACGCAACAACGCTTTTTTAAAGGGGGCGCATTTATCTAAGTCGACACCCGAAAAACAACCTGCTTAGACTGATCATTTGAATCCCACGGGCGTGAATAAATTAATCGAATCATCGTTTGTTGTGGTACGGTAAAAGCCGTGGGTTTTACTTTAAAAGTCCATAATTCAAAACCAGGCGCACCCATCATTTTTGTTTCTGGTGGAATGATAGTACGTTGTACGGGTATGATGATATCGGAATTATACTCTCGCAAAAACCAAGAATAACCCGTGGTAGCATTGGATTTTAATTTAATTTGAAATTGAGCATGATCTTTTGTCACCATAATTCCTAATTTATCTTCGGTATAAATATCAGGATTGATCGCGGCCTTTTTCTCTGGTGCTGACGAGACTGTAACGCACCATATTAAACTAAAAATTAGAATGATGATTCGCATGAATGAAGTACTCCTAAAAATTTTTCGCCAAATGATGGATTGATGTCCACAGAAACTGGAACATACCACCATCGCGCAACGCTAAAACGAAAGCATTTTACCGCATCTTTTTCCGTCATTAAAACAGGTAAATTATCGTTAAATTGTAAATCACTCGCTTGATAAAGATAATGATCCGGAAAAACATGTGGAATAATATCTATGTGTAATTCTCGTAAAGAATTAAAAAAACGATCGGGATTA
>JABDCZ010000015.1:0-40115 GCA_013287885.1 Gammaproteobacteria bacterium | reverse complement strand
AGGAGAAAAGTGATGATTCAATGGAAAAAACGAGCCTTTATTTCGGGTATATTTGTACTAGCAAGCACACAGGTTTTAGCTGGACAACCGATTATGATTATTACTCCTAACATGACCTCTGTTGATTTGCCTAATTCTGGAACCGCTACGGTAAGTTATACAGTAACTAATGATACTCCGCAGAATCAGCAACAATTTAGCATTTTTGCTGATTCAAATATTGGTGATAAGGCAGCAAAAGATGCCATCAGCGTACAAAATAACACTTGCACTGGCGTGCTTCCTCCCCATCAAAACTGTGGTTTTGATATATTATTAACAGGTAATTCTAATTTAAAAAATAATTTTGTATTATCACCTAAAGTATGTGTCTATAATAATTTAGCGTGTTCAGATCCTATGGAGCAAAATCGCGTCCAAGTGAATATAGTCAATTCCATTCCTGTATCTTTAAAAGCGTATGTGTGTGATGGCCCTACTACTAACTTGGTGTATAAATGCGATGTTTCGGGCGGCAATCTTACCAATTGTTTATCGACAGGGTCAGATTTTGTGGGTCCAAACTATAGCGCGATTAACTCAGACAAGACAATGTTTTATGTGCCGCAACCAGATACGTTGAATATGACCGTATGTAGTTTTTCTTCGACTGGCGATTTGAATTGTTCAGTTGTTCCTGTTCCTATTGCAGACGTAGTTTCTGGAAGTCTTGCTGTTCATCCCACCAATCAGTTTATTTATCTATCTAATACTATCAATCAAATCTTTAAGTGTGAGCCAGATTTTAGTTCGTGTACTTTAAACTCAGCTCCAAGTGGTCAGTACGAGGGTGACCTGACTATTAATCCCACGGGGACCTATATTTATCTGCCCCAAAGTGGTCTCCAGATTCAAAAATGTAGTTTCCAGGTAGGTGGTGATATTGATGGATCTTCCTGTGAAGCATTCCATGTACCTTCGCTACCTTTGAAGATAGTTATCAATAAAACCGAAACATTGGGTTATCTCGTAGGCTTTGGCGCTTATTTATGCCAGATAAATGAAACCGGAAATATATCTGGATGTTCACTACAATCTGCAGTGCCTGCAGATATATATACGGATATAGCGCTTAATCCCGATGAAACATACGTTTATATATCGACTGAACGTAATACCATTCTAGGATGCCCAATTTTACAAGATGGTACATTAGGCGTATGTGTTGACAATTCATCTTTTACAAATTCAGGCGGCATTGTTTTTCGATAAATTTTTTTATTGAAATGATGATAATGAATAAATCGATATTTTCTAAAAAAGCTTAGAGGTCAATCATGGAAGATATTTTACTTATTGGATTAACTCTCCTTTTTTTTGGACTATGTTTTATCCTTATTTATTTCTTTGATTCATTATCACGGAGTGAGTAAATGAGTCTTTATTTAATGTGTGGCATTATTACATTTTGTTTATTGGTGTATTTGTTGATCGTATTATTCAAACCAGACTTATTTTGAAAAGCTGAAAGGATGTCGTAATGACAGGAAATGGAATTTTTCAAGTTAGTATTTTTCTTTTTATTCTTCTCATCATCACAAAGCCAGTTGGGTGGTATATGGCGAAAGTTTATGAAGGAAAACCTTGCGGACTTGATAAAATAGGTGGGCCCTTAGAACGTTTCTTATATCGTTTTTCAGGGACGCAAGAGATGAATTGGAAAACCTATCTCGCTGCAATGCTCGTTTTTAATGTATTGGGATTAATCATTTTGTATGCTATTCAGCGATTACAATTTTATTTGCCAATGAATCCTCAAGATTTTTCTGCAACAAGTCCGGATCTTGCTTTCAATACCGCGGTGAGCTTTGCCTCGAACACTAACTGGCAATCCTACGGCGGAGAAACCACGATGAGTTATTTTACACAAATGGTTGCACTTACCGTACAAAACTTTCTTTCTGCAGCCACAGGAATGTCATTGCTCATTGCCTTAGTGCGAGGAATAAGAGCGCATGAAAGCACAAATTTGGGAAACTTTTGGGTCGATACCATTCGTGGCACACTTTATATTTTGCTGCCATTTTCCCTTATATTAGCAATTATTTTAACATCGCAAGGTGTGATACAAAACTTCAAACCCAATGAAAAAATAACGTTGGCACAACCTATCAGTTATCAGCAACCTTTGAAGGATGCATCCGGACAAGCGATAAAGGATACCGTTGGTAATCCTAAAATGGAAACGATTACTGTTTCTGAACAAGTCATCCCAATGGGACCGGTGGCATCGCAAATAGCCATTAAACAACTCGGAACGAATGGCGGTGGTTTTTTCAATGTGAATTCCGCACATCCATTTGAAAATCCGACACCACTGACAAATTTCTTAGAAATGTTGGCAATTTTATTTATTCCCGCTGCATTGTGTTACACATTCGGCGTCATGATCAATGATAAAAGACAAGGGTGGGCCATTTTAATAGCCATGTTTATTATTTTTATTCCCTTTATGTATCTTGCTATTTTCTCTGAGCAAATGGGTAATCCTGCATTTAACTCTCTCGGTATCGATCAGACCCCACAAACTGATTTATTTCCCGGCGGAAATATGGAAGGAAAAGAATCTCGTTTTGGAATTATTAATTCTGCAATTTGGGCTACAGCTACGACTAGCGCTTCTAATGGCTCTGTCAACGCTATGCATGATTCGTTCACCCCATTGGGTGGCTTGGTTGCTTTGTGGATGATGCATTTAGGTGAAGTCATATTTGGAGGGGTCGGTTCTGGTTTATATGGCATGTTACTATTTGTCATTATCACCGTTTTTGTTGCAGGATTAATGGTCGGGCGTACACCCGAATATTTAGGAAAAAAAATAGAGCCTTATGAAATGAAAATGGCCTCCATTGGGGTACTCATCATGCCTCTTACCGTTTTATTTTTTACTGCCATTGGTGTTGTCACAACAGCGGGGACGAGTTCCCTTGCGAACCCTGGACCTCATGGATTTACAGAAATTCTTTATGCGTTTACCTCCATGGGAAATAACAATGGTAGTGCTTTTGCAGGATTAAATGCCAATACACCTTTTTATAATATTTTAGGTGGAATTGCGATGTTACTAGGTCGTTATTGGATTGCTATTCCAACCCTTGTTATCGCAGGATCACTTGCGAGAAAAAAAATTATTCCGGCAAGTGAAGGAACGCTTTCAACTTGCGCTCCGCTTTTTATTATTCTCCTAGCTTGCATTACCATTGTTTTGGGCGCACTTTCTTTTTTACCGGCATTGGCATTAGGACCAATCGTTGAACAACTGATGCTTTGGGGACAATATGGCCACTAAATCACGTTTTATATGGGATATTAAAATCATAAAAATGGCATTATGGGATGCGATACTTAAGCTATCACCTCGTCATCAAATCCGTAATCCGGTGATGTTTACAGTTTATGTGGGTTCCATATTAACGACTATACTTTTTATTCAGGCTTTAGGAGGGACAGGTGAGGCACCTGCTAAATTTATTTTGAGTATTGCGATATGGCTATGGTTTACGTTGCTTTTTGCGAATTTTGCAGAAGCCATGGCGGAAGGGCGAGGAAAAGCACAAGCTTTATCTTTACGTAAAGCCCGACGCGAAATTTCAGCTAAAAAATTAGCGAAAGCTGATCGTCAGGCAAAAATGACATTAATACAATCGGGAGAATTACGTACCGGTGATATTGTATTAGTCGAAGCAGGTGACTTTATTCCCAGTGATGGTGAAGTCATTGAAGGCATCGCTTCTGTGAATGAAAGTGCTATTACCGGTGAAAGCGCGCCGGTTATTCGAGAAAGTGGTGGCGATCGAAGTGCAGTTACCGGAGGAACACAAGTTATTTCTGACTGGTTAATTGTGCGAGTGACGAGTAATCCGGGTGAAACCTTTTTAGATAAAATGATTGCATTGGTTGAAGGCGCAAAAAGACAAAAAACACCCAATGAATTGGCGCTCACCATTCTGCTTGCAGCTCTCACCATCGTATTTTTATTAGTGTGTGCAACCTTATTGCCTTTTTCTATTTATAGTGTGGCTGCTGCTGGCACCGGAACTGTGGTAACGATTACCGTTTTAGTTGCACTATTTGTTTGTCTTGCACCCACCACTATTGGTGGACTACTCTCGGCAATTGGTATTGCAGGAATGGATCGAATGATTCAGGCAAATGTCATTGCATTATCGGGTCGCGCTGTGGAGGCTGCTGGCGATATTGATATTTTGTTACTAGATAAAACAGGGACAATTACTTTAGGTAATAGACAAGCCACCGAATTTATTCCTATTGAAGGTGTGAGTATAGAAGCATTAGCGGATGCTGCACAACTCGCATCGCTGGCTGATGAAACACCCGAGGGACGAAGTATTGTTATTTTAGCTAAAGAAAAGTATGGATTGAGAGGACGTGAAATTCATGAACTCGGTGCTACTTTTATTCCTTTTACCGCAGAAACACGAATGAGCGGTGCCAACTTACCAGAAAGACAAATTCGTAAAGGCGCAAGTGACGCCATAGAAGAACATATTAAACAATTAAAAGGGAATTTCCCCTTATCCGCAGAGAAAATTGTCGAACGAATTTCGTCAAAAGGTGGAACTGCTTTAGTGGTGGCTGAAGGCAAACATGTGCTCGGCGTCATCCATCTTAAAGATATTGTAAAAGGTGGTATTCGTGAGCGTTTTGCTCAATTAAGACAAATGGGTATTAGAACCATCATGGTCACGGGCGATAATGCATTGACTGCAGCAGCCATTGCGGGAGAAGCTGGAGTCGATGATTTTTTAGCGAGTGCAAAGCCTGAGGATAAACTTAAATTGATTCGTCGGTTACAAACAGAAGGCCATTTAGTGGCAATGACCGGGGATGGTACCAATGATGCGCCAGCGCTTGCACAAGCAGATGTGGCGGTTGCGATGAATACTGGAACACAAGCCGCAAAAGAAGCAGGAAATTTAGTAGATTTAGATTCTAATCCTACTAAATTAATTGAAGTAGTAGAAATTGGGAAACAATTATTAATGACACGTGGGTCTCTTACAACATTTAGCATTGCTAATGATATCGCAAAATATTTTGCGATATTACCAGCGGCTTTTGCAACCACTTATCCTATGTTAAATACTTTAAATATCATGCGTCTTGCGACACCGGAAAGTGCTATTTTATCCGCTGTTATTTTTAATGCGCTTATTATTATTTTTTTAATTCCCCTTGCTTTACGTGGTGTTCAATATCGTCGAGTTTCAGCCGTTCGTTTATTAAGAAAAAATGTATTTGTGTATGGCCTTGGCGGTTTAATCATTCCATTTATTGGAATAAAAGTTATTGATTTAATTTTGTTAGGATTGGGTTTGACATAAGGATGTCATATGTTCAAGGAAATACTTTATCAAATAAAACCTAGTTTAATTATTTTATTTTTCTTTACCGTTTTAACAGGCATCATTTATCCTCTTGCAATAACGGGTTTTGCGCAGTTAATTTTTCCAAGGCAAGCAAATGGGAGTATTGTTGAAAAAAATGGTAAGCCAATCGGTTCATTATTAATTGGGCAATCATTCACTGATCCTCGTTATTTTCTTAGTCGCCCATCTGCAACTTCCCCTTTTCCTTATAATGGAGAATCCTCATCAGGCTCTAACATGGGTCCATCTAATCCCGATTTTCTGAAGACAGTGAAAGAACGTGCTTCCTATTTACAGAAAATAAATCCAAACCAGCATTTAGTGCCTGTTGATTTAGTGACTACGTCAGGCAGTGGATTAGATCCTGATATCAGTCCACTTGCTGCTTTTTATCAAGTTTCGCGAATCGCTTCATTAAGAAATTTACCAGAAGATAAAATCAAAAAATTAATAGAAGGTTTAATTCAAAAAAGATTATTGGGTATTTTAGGAGAGCCTAAAGTGAATGTTTTACAACTCAACTTAGCACTAGATAACCTGGAGACGCAGAATGTCTCAAAACCGACCTAATCCAGAAAAATTACTGCAACGCGTTCAAGCAGAAGAACTAAAAAAACGTCGCGGTAAATTAAAAATTTATCTTGGTGCTGCTCCCGGCGTTGGTAAAACACATGAAATGTTGCATGATGCTCTCGAAGAACGTGAAAAAAAATTAGATGTTGTGATCGGCGTTGTAGAATCGCATGGTCGAAAAGAAATTGAGTCCATGATAAAAAATTTTGAAATATTGCCGAGAGAAATTATTCAGTATCATGGTAGCGAATTATTGGAATTTGATTTAGATGGTGCTTTAAAACGAAATCCAGCATTAATTTTAATAGATGAAATGGCGCATTCGAATGCTCCCAATATGCGACACAAAAAACGTTGGCAAGATATTAAGGAATTAATTGACCGCGGTATTGATGTGTATACCACACTAAATGTTCAACATATAGAAAGTCTGAATGACGATATTTCTCAAATTATTCATGCTCCCATTAAAGAAACCGTTCCTGATTCAATGATCGAAATGGCTGATACGCTTGAATTAGTGGATATTCCGACTGAAGAATTATTAAAACGCCTTCATGAAGGCAAAGTATATTTTCGAGAACAAGCAGCACTTGCTGCAGAACATTTTTTTAAAGAAGGAAATTTGATTGCTTTACGCGAACTTGCCTTACGTACAATGGCAGAACGAATCGGTTCCCAGGTATTGTTATATCGACAGGGTAAGGGGATTAAACATATTTGGCCGACAAAAGAAAAAATTTTAGTCTGCGTAGGAGCAGGTTCTCATTCACGAAAATTAATTCGTGCTGCCTGTCGTTTAGCGACCAGTTTACAAATTGATTGGATAGCGGTCTTTGTAGATACGCCTAAAATGCAATCTTCTGAATTCAAGCATAACAAGGCTATTCAAAATCTAGGTTTTGCTGAACAATTAGGCGCAAAAACACGGGTTTTAACAGGATCTGATATTGTTAAGGAAATTATGGATTTTGCGCATGAGCAAAATGTGACGCAAATTATGGTTTGGAAAACGGTACGCCCGCGAATTCGTAGTCTATTTTTTCGTAATTTAGCGGATGAAATTGTTCGGCATAGTGAGGAAATTGACGTTTATATTATGACGGGCAAAAAAAACCCTGGTATTGCACAGCCATCCAATACTTCAGCTTTAACCCCTCAATCTTGGAAAAATTATTTTTTCTCGATAATTACCGTGGTCTTAGCAACTGGATTAAATTTTTTGCTTTATCCATTTTTAAATACTAGTAATCTCATTATGGTGTACTTATTAGGGGTCACCATTGTTGCATTATCAGGAAATATTGGACTCGCAATTATTACATCTATTTTAAGTGTTCTTGCTTATGATTTCTTTTTTATTACACCTTTTTACAGTTTTGCTGTGTCTGATATCCAATATTTTTTTACCTTAATTGTGATGTTATTAGTATCATTCATCATAAGTCACTTATCCTTACGTATACGTAGGCAAGCAGATTCCGCACGTTTTGCAGAACGTCAAACAGCAGATTTACATGCTTTAAGTAAACAATTAGCGAGCACAAGAGGAACAGATAAAATAATTGATATAGGGTTACACTATATTGCTGATATATTCAATTGTGAAGTATATGCTTTATTACCTAAAGACGATCATCTTGTACTCCACCCTAAAAATAAAATGGATGAACTTAATAATAAAGAACAAGGTATCGCAAAGTGGGTATATGAATTAGGAAAAATAGCGGGACTTGGTACAGATACACTTTCATTCTCAGAGGCTTTATACATTCCATTGATTGCCTCGCAAGGAACTATCGGTGTTTTGCGAGTAGTACCAAAAACCAAGCGATTATTTACTCCCGAGCAGATGTATCTTTTAGAATCATGCTCAAATCAAATTGCACTTGCACTTGAAGTCGATAAAATTCAAGAAAAAAACAAGAAAGTATTATAGAGGCCGAAAAATTTGGGCTGAAGATCGTAAAGAGCGTGGTGCAGCTTTCAAATTTACATCACCACTGAATGGCAGGGTCTCGAAAGACCCTGTATGATGTTACTTTTTGGTTTTAGGTGCCGCATTTACATACGAAAAAATATGGTTAGTAATATCTTTTTTTCCATCATTACCAAAAAAATTATTAATTGGAGTGTTCTCTTGCTGTTTCTTTTCTCCCGCGCAAAACGCATCCTGCTTCTCATTTTTAAGGCGAGTTGCTAATACGTTAGGTTGAATGCGTTCTTCTATTTGCTTTTTAAGATCTGCGCTACATTGGCCTTTACTCGGATCATCAAAATCGCCAATCGCTTTATCAATAGTATTTGCAATAAATAATTCTTCATTGGATTCTTTTAATCCTTGTTGATATAAATAAGCTGCAAGCGCTTCTATCAATAAATCTAAGCAAGCTTTTTCATGTATAGTTTGTGGGTCATCTCCTCCTCTTCTAGAGTACACCGTGTTTGTATAAGCAAAGCTAAGCGCAGTTTTTTTATTAAAACAGGCTTTATATCTGTTATAATCATCGTTACAACTTGAAAAAAGATCAGCATTTTTCGAAAGCAAATGTTGAATAATTTTGAAGAATGTTTGTTGTGTTGCTTTCATCAGCGGTGTTTGATCAAATATATCTCTAATATTAATGTCTGCTTTCGCTTCTAATAAAGCGTCTATGATTTTTAAATTTTCGGCTTGGTTTATTGCTTTTATTAAGGGAGAATCTTTACCCATATTTATCGTTGCTTGATTTTTAATAAGAAAATCAACCGTTTTTTCTTTGTTATATGTCACGGCAAATCGCAAAGCTGTGTTTTTAAAAATTTCTTTGTCTAAACCATTTAGAAGAAGTACATCAAGAATAGCAGGTAATTTGTCATCAGGTAATTTTTTAATAATAGCTTGCATGAGAGGTGTATCATGAAATTCCTTTGTATCTCGTAAATCAAGACCACTCGAAGTTTTTGGATTATGATATTTTACATTAGCGTTAGCATCCGGTTTTTGAAATTCTAAGGCAAGTGCCTCAGGGCTTATATGAGCTGCTGCTAATGCACTTTCAAAAAAACGATTATTCATTTTTATTCTGTCCTCAAAAAGCGGGAATGTAACAATTTCCTAATATGAATACAACTGGCTGTACGATAAGAAAAAATTGAACCCTCACAATCGCTGAGGGTTCATACATTTATTTATAGTGAATTAACAATTGCCGGTTTGATGTGCACAAATAAAATTATACAAACTTACAAAAGTATTATCAAAAATTGCGCTGCCATTACCTAAAGAAGTGGTATCGTTATAGCCATAAGAAGTCACACCCACCACGCGTGAGCGCGTTGGATTCGTTCCGCCAGTTTGACCCACTGAAGCACTTCCAAAATTCTGTATCCAAGGGCCACCACCCGCACCTAAGCCCATATCGGAACCATATTCTGCATTATTTGGCGCAACCGCTTGCGCACTTTGCGCCAATACTTGATGCATGTATTGACCACTATCAAATGCGCCTGGGTAGCCAAGAATCGTTGCATGATTGGGGATTGTGCTTTGTGTTAAGAAACCGAGCGAACCGACCACACCTTGAATTTTTGTTGTCGTTCCATTCACTGCTTGATCAGCAATTTCTAGCATCGACCAATCACCTGCGTTAGGAACGGTACCGCCGCCATTAGCCCAAGTTCCTAAAGTAGATACATAACTTGCAGTCCAAGTCAGATAGGGCGCTGCGCCATTGTTATAAGCAGGCACAAACATCCAATTGCTATACCAACCGGTTGAAGTACCACTATGGACACAATGTCCAGCAGCTAAAACGATTCTGGGACCGATGACTGCCGCAGAACAAGTTTTATTACCGGATGGAGTGGTAAAAAATAATTTTCCTACCGCTCTATAAGGATAACTTGTGACGGCAGTCGTGGGTGTTAATTGTGCGCTGGTAAATTGTTCTTGTAAGGTTCCTGCATCAAGTGGTTTTGCTTTCACGGAAATTTTGGGTTGAAAAATTTGTTTCATGTTAGGTTGCATTTCGATTGTCGGCAATGAACCTTCTGTTTCAAACGGGGCATCTTTAAATTGACTTTTTAATTCTTCGATCGATAAATGTTTTACTCGACTATGATCTATTTGCGGTAAATCCATAGGTTCAGCTGCTTGCATACGTTCTGGCGTCCAGTAAGCTACAATGCTGGCAGAATCTGCAGCTTGATGAGTCACAATCGCAGGACTATTTGCTATCGCTGCATTAGAAATAAAAATAGCAGCAGTAATAAGAGAAAAAGTGAACGATTTTAAATGCATAAATTAAAGCTCCTTTGCGGTTAAAAACTTCTCCTTAAGGGAATTTGAGCATAGCATAATAAAATATAAATTATGAAATAAAAATTGCGTTCGTCAGTTGTTTGTCCCGACTATAGGCTTCATGTTAAGATCATTCTGCTTTATAATTCAAAAGGAGATTTGGATGAAAAGTTCATTGAAGAAAGGATTAAGACTCTCACCAATTTTTGCCTCGATTTTATTAACAGCATTTAATGCACATGCAATGCCAGCAAACAATACGATTACGGGAGATAATATTAGAGCTATAGCTCCTTATCGTATCAAACCGAATACACCTTCATTTTTACCATCAGGATTTTCGCCCGCACAAATCATAAAAGCATATACGATTAACAGTATTCCCAATCAAGGCGCGGGACAAACGATTGCCATTGTTGATGCTTATGATGATCCGAATGCTGAAGCCGATTTAGGTGTATTCAGCACAACATTTGGTTTACCTGCGTGTACAACTGCGAATGGTTGTTTCAAAAAAGTTTATGGGAGCGGCACACAACCTACCGGTGATACAGGCTGGGGTGTTGAAATTTCACTCGACGTACAATGGGTCCATGCAATTGCACCGCTTGCAAAAATAATATTAGTCGAAGCAGCAAGTAATAGCTTTACTGATTTATTTCAAGCAATCAATGTCGCTGTACAAAATGGTGCGAGTGTCGTTTCAATGAGTTGGGGTGGCGGAGAATTTTCTGGCGAAACGAGTTATGATTCAACATTTAATGTACCTAATGTGACATTCACTGCATCAACGGGTGATAATGGAACTGGTATATTATATCCAGCGATTTCGCCTAATGTCATTGGTTGCGGTGGCACCACACTCACGCTTGATTCTTCGGGAAATTATTCGAGTGAAACCGCTTGGTCTGGCAGTGGCGGTGGTATTAGCGCTTATGAACCAGAACCTTCCTATCAATCGGGTCTGCCAATTCCTAACAATCCCAATAAATTAAGAGGCGTACCTGACGTATCATACAATGCAGACCCAAATACTGGTGTTTCTGTTTATGATAGTTACGGCCAAAATGGCTGGATGGTTATCGGTGGAACAAGTGCTGCTGCGCCGCAATGGGCTGCTTTAATTGCGATTGCAAAAGCATCTGCAACCTCAAGTCTCACGAACATTAATTCGACTTTATATACCCTTGCAAAAAGCAATTACAGCGGGCTTTACCATGACGTCACTTCCGGTTCAAACGGTAGCTGTGGCACAAACTGTACAGCGCAAGTTGGTTATGATTATGTCACAGGTATTGGCTCACCAAAAGCCGCAGCCTTGGTACAAGCATTGACGGGTAGTGGTGGCGGTGGTGGCAATCGAATCCCAATCTAATCTTATAAAATCGTACTGAAATGTAAAAGAGGCATGTGTTAAAACATGCCTTTTACACTGCATTCATTTCATGGATTAATTTAAATGATCGATACCTATCATCAAGCGTGACTTGTGATGGCAATAAAATATCTTCTATTTGTCATTTTTTGTATAAATTTTTTAACATTTATAGGGTGATGACTTAAATCTGTCCCAGAATTTTTTGTAATATTTGCTACAATATAATTGTGACATAAAAGAGGATTAATCCTATGAAAAATAAAATATTTATGTTTATTTTAATGCTACTTTCTTTTGAATGTGTTTATGCCCTTGAATTTACTGTTGCGAATGATGGTCCCTGTAGAAGATATATCTTTCCTGTCCTAGATAAGAGCACCCTAGCTGCTACCGTTAGACAGGCCTGCGCTAGTGGCTTCGCAAGAATGTCAATTTCGTTGTGGTGATATCCGTTGGTGTCAGGCAAGGGATAAAGAATGTGGTAAAAATGGTGGATTACAATCTGACGTAGGCGGCTGGCCTTGCAGTGCGGAGAAAATAGCTCTGTATCCTAAAACTTGCCCGTAGGAAGCGACAAGAATTCCTTCTCCCACAAGGCTCGGGATCGACACGATTTTGATGGGCCATCCATATAATTGCCTTTTTAAAATCTAATTATTTGATTTTTTCGTCCATGAATGCATTCGGCAAAACAAGTTCGAGCATTTCTTTATTAAAAAGTTTAGGTTCTTCATAAAATGGAAAATGTGCTGAATGTGGGAAAATAATAAAATTTTTAATGGGTGCTTTTAAAATATCAAAATAACGTTTCGTTAAAACCGTTGTTGTATCATGGTCGTATTTACCTGAAAATAAATAAACCGGCACATCGATAGTAGATGCCTCTTTTTCTGCATCAAAATCCCTCATACCATAATCAAATAATATTTGAGAAAACTCATAACCTTTCAGTAATTGTTGATGTGCGTGTTCATAGATACTACTTTCAAATATTTCATCATATACACTATCTAAACTTTTATGATTATGAAGTTCACCGCCAAAATATTCTACCCACTTTTCTGTCACATCATAACCATATTCTGAGCGATAATTCCCTTTTTCATTTGGCTCACCGATTTTTTGTAATTCTTTTATCGCCTTTTTATTATTTGTTCTTAATGCTTCTTCGTATGCAAAAGCATAACTGAGTTGTTCAGTTTCAGCAAAATTTACAACCTGTCCAACACCAACATACGCATAATAATCTTCTGGGTAACGTTTTACTAAAAGTACTGCAATAATACTTCCCGTTGAATGTCCGAGAATAAATATTTTATTTTGTTTAAAACGTGATTTTAAAAGAGTTGTTAAATCGTGTGCATCTGAAACGAGTTGTTCTAGCGTCAATTTTTTTAATTTTGGATCATAGGATCTGCCAGCGCCTCTTTGATCCCAATTAATGATCGTAAATTTATTTTCAAGTTTTTTATTGTTGTAATGAAAAAGCGGTAACATAGCAAAACCGGGGCCTCCGTGTATCACTAATAAAATCGGGTTGTCAGTGTTATTTCCTGTAATATAAATCCACTGCGTTTGCGATCCTAGCTTAATAGATTCAACCGAATCAATTTTTTTGATGTCAGCCATGGAGATAAATCCATAATAAAGACTCAATAATAAAATCAAGCATCCAATAATATATTTTACAGGAAATATTCTCATATTATCATTTTTCCTTTATGCTGCTTCAACATATACCGCAGGTAAACCCTCCCAATGTGTATTTTCTGGTAATTTTTCCCCTTTCATAAGAATTGATAATGATCCCAATACGCTTCCTTCTTCCATTGTTGTATCATATAAAACCACAGCTAAGGCACCCACAGCGCAATTTTTACTAATCGTGATATTTGAAATTTTCATAATGCGATCTTCAAACAAATGAGTTTGCAAATCGCAACCATAATTAATTGCAGTATCATCACCAATGTCGACCATATCAAATTCAGTAATGTCAGTCGTGTTAATAAATACACGTTTTCCAATTTTGCAACCTAAAGCACGAAATGCCCAATTAATATAGGGTGTGCCGACTAACATGCTAGTTAAAAATGGAGCCGTTAAACTTTCGTAAATTGAAGTCACAAATTCACTGCGCCACACAAAGCTATCCCAAATAGGACGCGTTGTATTTTCATATTTTCCGATAAGTACCCACTTCACTACGACAACAATGAGCAGCGTTGCAAGACAGAAACCAATACCCAAAAACGGAATGATCAAACTCATCGTCAGCAGCGGAAGCTGATAGTTAAAGTACATGAGAGACAATCCAGCAAGGAAAATAACAAGCAAAGTTGCATAACATGATAATGAAAATATAACTCTGATAAATTCTACAAAATAACGGGCAAACCCGCAAAATTAATTTGGCGAATGGTTGGAATATCTTCGTGAATCATACTCAATAATGTAGGTACACAAGATATAATCGTTACATTCGCATTTTTGAGAATGCCTGCCAACTCTGCGCCTGAGTGAACAATTTCCTTTGTTCCCACAAATAAAGTTGCGCCTACTAAAAATGTTAACCATATTTCTTCGATACTTGCATCAAACGCAATAGAAAAACCTTGATAAAAAATATCATTTTCTTTAATACCAATAACTTTATCTTCAGCGCGCACCACATTAAAATCTCAGTGTATCGTGCAAATTTAAGTCGTTATTAATATGGGATTCGCTATCTTGTTGAGTTAAAGAGAATAATTTATTAAGATTCCGCATTAGTAAGCATTATTTATAACCCTCTGTTTAATTGAGAAAATTAAAATAAAAAAAAATAAAGCTTAGATTAAGTATAGTCAAGGAATGGAATTTTGCTTAAAAAATGTTCTATTTTCCCAATATTTTTATCGGAAATCTTTTATTTATTTGACAATTATTGAGAGTTATTATCAGAAATAAATCGCATCTTCATAGCTTTAAATTATGGCTATGCTACAACTATCCATAAAGCCCGGGGTGATATGGTAGATCAAACCTATATTTTGGCTTCTCAAAATTCGGATCGTCATGCAACTTATTGAGCTATTTGAATTGCCTTACTATTTCATTGCGTTGACTCTATCGTATAGAACGTTTATTCTAAATATTAGAACATTCGTTTTTACTATAACGTAATAATTTAGATAGATTACCAAATGCCGCAACTACACGATGTTATATTGAGTTGTCTAAGAAGTTGTGAAAAAAACGAGTCTGAAACAAACAACATCTGAGGTGGACCAAGAAAGATAGCTTACACCGATTTGATACAGTAATAGATTTTATTTAAAATCAACAAAAAAGTTACTTTCTGTCCCTAACTGCCATGGATAAGGTAATTTTATGAGCTCTTCATTTGCTGAATGGATAATAGAAAAAACGAGTCGATGGTTACTTAAAGAGGAGCTGCCTCAAAGAGCCTTTTTATGTGATTTCAACCATATTTTGTCGGAGGTTCGACCTGGAGATATATTATTAATTGATGGTCGTAGTCGAGCAAGCAAGATTATTAAACAGGTGACACAAAGTCCTTGGTCTCACGCGGCATTATATATTGGGCAATTAAATGATATTGAAGATCGTCATTTGCGAGGATTAGTTAAAAAATATTGTAAGTGCACACCTATAAGACAATTACTCATTGAGTCAGAAATCGGGCTGGGGACAATAGTAACACCCATTACTAAATACAAAGATGACCATATTCGCATATTGCGTCCTCGTCGTTTGACGCATGAAGACACACAAAAAATTATTAATTTCTCTATTGGTAGATTAGGCCGAAAATACAATATGCGGCACATATTTGATCTCGCTCGTTTCCTGTTTCCTTGGGGACTTTATCCAAGGAAATGGCGTTCTATCTTATTTCAACACAATGCTCTTCCACCCACAGAAGATATTTGTTCTTCCATGATTGCTGATTCTTTTCAATCAATTAATTATCCGATTTTACCGTTAGTACGCGAAGATCAAAAAAAGCAGCTAGAACTCGTGCGACGTAATCCACGACTATTTACCCCAAGTGATTTTGATTATTCACCTTATTTTGATATAATAAAATATCCTATTTTTCCATTAGGAGCCAAGGGTGATTATAAAAATTTACCTTGGAGAGAAGATATTTTTAGTAATGATAAGGATTCCGTTGTCGCGTTTACTAAAGAATCCCTAATGGATAATTCATTAAAAATTCAAATGTTTTTTACTTCATCTGCTTATGCTGTAATAGGGGCATCAACTAGTCGGGTAAAATTTGGAAACAAAGTATTAAGGTGTTACATCCAGCATAATAAAAAAGTGTTTCCTGTTAACCCAAATGAAAAGATTATTGAAGGATTAAGCTGTGTTAATCACATAGATGACTTACCTAATGATGTAAAAAGTGTTTCGATCGTTACTCCTCCTGAAATTACCGAAAGAATTATTGATCAAGCTGTAAAAAAAGGAATACAAAATATTTGGATTCAACCTGGTGCAGAAAGCCAAATTGCTATTGAGAAATGTAATAAATACCAAATAAATGTTATTGCTTATGGACCTTGCATTTTAATGGAATTGGGATTCAGTGAATCCTAAATATATTTTATAGAGAAAAAATTATGGAATTTAATTAGTCATGATGGATCAGAGTTTGCTATTATTTAAGTTGACGAAGTATAGATAAAACAGATTCTCTAGAATGGTCAATCTCATTGCTAATGTTATCGATCGCAGCGTCATTTGTTTTGATTTTTTCCCAGTTCTTTTCCCAAACTTCAGTTAATGTTTTTATTTTGCCGGGTATGGGTGATGGTAATAATTGGCTGAGATCACTAATATAAGCAATATGACCCCAGCCTAGATATGGATTGTCCATTAGACTCTCATGTCGATAATAAGAATAATTGATAACAACCTGGAGTTCATCCAATTCTTTTAATATTTCAAAAGCAGCAGTTCGAGTATTTCGGTTTCTCTCAGTATGTTCATTTCGCCAAGTATTATAAGACAATGCCATAATAGCAATTGCAATGCTAATGATTGCAATAATGTTATTTTTAATTTGAATGAACATAGAAACTGTCTTCATCAAAACTTCCTTAAACGGTTGGATACCGCTACCATAAATTTAACGAAGTTAAATTTTGGTGGCGTGGGTTTTAGGTGGAGTTCATTCTCCACCTAAAACTTAAATTTTGTACCGAAGGTACTCATTATTGACTTTATTTTAATAACATAGTGAAATCTGGGTGTCAATCTCGATATATTCGTAGATTTTATCTAATTTTATTCAAGAGTATGTTTGTCCCCTTCAGTTAAGCTATTTGACTTAGTGCTTCAGAACCATTATTCTGAAAAATAGAATAATTGTTCCAATTTATTTGGTTTGTTTATAAAAATGTGACATTCATATAATATGTCCATTAAATATTCTCAAACAAGTATAGGGAGCTCTACTTGATGCAAGCAGACATCGTGAATATCGGATTAAGTTTTCTTGAGGGATTTGCACTCATTATTTCGCCATGTATTTTGCCAATTTTACCCATTATTCTAGCTGGCTCGCTGACGGGCAGCAAAAAAAGACCTTTTGGTATTATCATTGGATTTATCTTAATTTTTTCTTTGTTTACATTTTTCTCACGTAAGTTTGTGCAATATTCTGGTATTGATTTGAATATCATTCGGCATGTTTCATATGGAATTCTTTTTTTACTTGGCATAATCATGCTTTCAACCTATTTAACTGAAAAATTTGGTGCGTTAACAAATCGATTAACAAATACTGGTGCTTCCTTTTCTGCGATTAATAATCCACAAGGAGGATTAATCAGCGGCATATTTTTTGGTGGGCTGATTGCAATAGTCTGGACTCCTTGCGCAGGACCAATATTAGCCGCTGTTATCGTGCAAACAGTTATCCAGAAAACTAATTTTACGAGCTTTTTAACGTTAATGGCATTCGGCGCAGGAGCCGCTACGCCAATGTTAGTGATAGCATTATTTGGGAGACAAATTATGGGAAGATTGAATTATTTTAAAATACATGCAACATTTTTTAGGAAGATGCTGGGTGTTATTATTATCATTAGCGTCTGTTTTATGATTTATCTTGAAAATGGTGTAAGCATTGCGCATGCAGAAACATTAAATAATTCTGAGACACTCACTTTACAAGGTGGCTTAGAAAAGCCCTATCCAGCTCCAGCTATTAGTGGAATTGATGGTTGGATCAACTCAAATCCACTACAGATTGATCAGTTAAGAGGAAAAGTTGTTTTAATTGATTTCTGGACTTATTCTTGTATCAATTGTATGCGAACGTTACCTTATTTAAATGCTTGGTATGATAAATATCACAACGATGGATTAGTCATAATAGGTGTTCATACTCCTGAATTTGATTTCGAAAAAGAATTTGCAAATGTGAAAAATGCTGTTATGCAAGATGGAATAAAATATCCAGTTGCATTAGATAGCCATTTTGTTACTTGGCAGAATTTTAATAATCAGTATTGGCCAGCACATTACTTGATAGATAAAAATGGAAATGTCGTTTATACCCATTTTGGTGAGGGCGATTATAATGTTACTGAAAATAACATACGATATTTGTTAAATATGAAAGAGCCTGTTACAACTGAAATAAGCAATAACGAGCAGCCTACTGAAAATGCAACACCTGAAACATATTTAGGTTATGCGCGGGCTGAAAATTTCGGAAGCCCTGAAGCAGTATTAAAAGATCATGCAACTCAATACAAATTTCCTAGAGTACTAGCTCCAAATGAATGGGCATTACAAGGAAATTGGAAGATTATGCCAGACAGAATTATTGCTAATGAAAATAATGCGGCAGTGAAAATAAATTTCAATGCACGTAAAATCTATATTGTAATGGGAAATGCAACAAATAAAACTATTCAAGTTAAGCTATTATTAAATGGCCACAACATTGCTGTTGAAAAAGGGAAAGATGTCAAGAATAGTACTATTCAGGTTAATAGACATACTCTTTATGAGGCAGTTGCTTTTACTCAACCTAGCAACGGGATTCTTCAAGTCATTTCGTCTACACCTGGACTAGAAATTTATACTTTTACATTTGGGTGATTAACTATTGAGACACCAATATGAAGAAAATCGTCAAATATTTTTTAGTTGGAAACTTATTCGGCATTATAACTCTTTGCCGTTCTTCAATCCTTAAGCAAATATTTGAAAATCATGTTTGTGGAATTGTAAATTTTCTTTCGGACATTTCGACGACAGGATTATCAAAATTGAGCAAAACCATCAACCAAAAAAGGAGTTCATCATGCGTAATAGAAAATTAATATGTGCAACACTTGCCACAGCAGCTGCAATAACGTTTGCTGCAGCCCCCATGACATCTGCTTTAGCAGCTGGCACGGACAGTGGCGTTCAATGTTATGGGATTAATGCATGTAAAGGGCAGGGAGCATGCAAAAGTGCCAATAATGATTGTAAAGGACAGAATAGTTGCAAAGGACAAGGGTTTGTTATGGAAACCTCTGCAGATGACTGCACTAATGCAGGTGGCTCAACATCATAATTTTAATATTGTATCTCTGCTAAAAGTGGGGTGCATCTAAATATTGAACGCACTCCACTGAAGCATTTAAACCGTAACACCTTTTTGGCATGGGTCCACGCAACAACTTTTGAGAATCCAGACGCATGGGCCAAAATGATTAAAGACAGCAATCAATAACGCTTTGGAGAATACGTTTATGCTCCTAAAAAACTCAACAAGTCATTTCGGTAAAATCGCAATTATTCTTCACTGGATTATGGCTCTTCTTCTTGTTGGTTTAGTTATCTTGGGTTTGTATATGGTCGAACTTCCTATCGGACTTGAGAAACTCAAATTGTATGGTTGGCATAAAGAATATGGCATTTTAGCGTTAATGCTAGTGATCGTGCGATTTACTTGGCGTCTTACCAATAAAACGCCTGATCTCAATATACCACTTCTAGAAAAAATTGCTGCTCGAGCTGTACATTGGCTTTTTTATGTATTTATGTTTGCTTTGCCTGTTACAGGTTGGTTAGTCACTTCTACAGCTGGATTACCGGTTTCTTTTTTTGGATTATTTGTTTTGCCTACTATTGTTTCTTCTGATCCACAATCGCTCGCTATGTATGAAGAAATTCATAAATGGTTAGGCTATGGTCTTATTGTGACTTTTTTTCTTCATACTTCTGCAGCTTTAAAACATCATTTCATTAACAAAGACGATATTTTAAAAAGGATATTATCATGATTGGCATAGCACCAATGGTACTTTGAGAGCTTCCTTCGTAATTGTCAACCGAAGCTATTTATTTCGTCATATTTTTCTTCTAGCTTGTCTGAAATATTTTTTAATTTTTCTATTCTTTTTTTAAAAAATACAAATTCATTTTTGTCATGCGCATAAGATTTATAACTTGATAATGGATGGTTTGTCATTGAAGCATCCGTGCAAAAATGTACGAGGCCTTTTTGTTGAGTCTCAAAACGATGCGTTATTTCACTTCGCAAACGTCCGCTAAAGCTACATTTTTCTTTATCATAAATATACTTAATTCTGGATTTTATTAATTTTTTCATTTCATCGATTGGGTAAGTTTTATCATTACGAATAAATTTCCATTCTTTTTTTAGGGTTATTTTTAAATTTTCTAATTCATCCTTAAAATCTAATTCATGTCGAATTAATCCCGTTTTATTCTCAAGATGAGAAAGCATGATATCAACGCTTTTTAATGCATTTTTATAAAGCGTTAATACTTCACTCGCAAGGGAAAATCCAAGCGCATCTCGCATCCTTTGATTAATGCTGTTATGTTTCCATTCACGATATGCATTAATTAAATAAAATGTGGCCTTAGTCGCAAGTGATGCAGCGGCAATAATAAGGATAATCGCAACTGGTATCGCAATAAATTCAAACCCTACAAACAAAGCCATGAAACCAGTAAAAGAAAGCGCGACGGCTGCAAGCGCAATCATTGCAGTATAAAATAAAATGATAGCTGCAAATTTTAATTCACGAATTTTAAGATTAGGCTCAAGGTTTGCTTCATTCAATTCGTGTTTTATTGTTCCGAGAACCATGCGGCCGATCGCAAAAAATACGCGTTTTACATTGCTTACATCATCAGATATACGCGTGGCATGTGTTGCGACAAAAAACAAAGCAATATCATTTTCTGTTGATAAATTCATTGTTTGTAAAAATCCCATTGCATCAAGAAATCTTGTGACAAATCGACCGGCCACTTTCAGAGGTTTAGACGAAATTGTATAGGACCACATTTGATTTAAAGACTTCGCAGCACGTTCTGTCGTCGTATAACCCAACTGTTTATTGTACAAAGAAATTAGCTTACACATTTCTTCATTGTGACTTTGCAAGATATCTGCAGTAAGTGCGATTGAATACTCTTTAATAAAATCATTTAATTTTATATGATTTTTTTTTGTGAATGATTTATAGATAATTGTCGCCATTTTAAAGGCATATTGACAATTGGTTATCTGAAAATCAATAGAATATCCGAGGGAGGAAGTGAAGGCATTGAGGATATAATAGCACTCGTTAGCAATACATTGAATGATTAATGCGTTTTTTTTCTGTCGATCATATTCTTCATTAAAAATTTCTTTACTGGTTTCCCGTAATATCGTCACGAAATGTTGATGCAATTGATTATTGAATTTTGAATTAATTTTTATTAGAGCTGGAAAATGATTAAATAATTGATAAACTTTTTTTGCATAGTGCTGATGAGTTACTTGTTTTAATCGCTGAACATAACTATTAAAATGAGTATCAGGCAATTCTTTTACATGCATATTTAAAAAATAATTAATTCCTGCCTTAATTTTCATCTGCAAATTCATACGATCATTTTCATAATTAGAGACTATTTGATCTGACGGAATTTTGCGACAATCGCTAAACCAACCCACATCTGCATTATTTTCTTCAATAATTTTGATATATTTTGTTTCTAGGTCATCATATAGTTTATGAATATAACATTTCATTTGTTGAAATTCTTTTGATTCAGCAAAAAAAATCCTCTCATCCAGAGATAATAATTTGCAACCAAAAACATAGCGTTTTAGCATGGCAGGCGCTTCAAGCTGCGTAATTTCTTGGTTCATCGCTTGAAAGGGAGGAAGATGACTACATGCTCGTAGTTGTTTCTTATACCGAAGTTCATGAAGCAATAGAGTATCTTCAGGAAGATTATTTTTATCTTGCAGAAGTATCGTTGTTTTATATTCTGTATAAAGATTATTGATAGGTAATATTTTAGCGTAGTAAACTTGGTTCTCCCGCGTCAAATATTTAAATCCTGAATAACATTTGCTGAGAAAATTTATTTTTTTCATGAGTTCCCTTTAATATTGTTATTTTAATAATATTTTTTTTCTATCCATATATCGACCCATAGTTGGTGCTCGATATGTAGATCGGTTTATTTTTTCTTTTAAATTTCATAAGAAATGATTATTTCATAAAAATTTTATTTTCCAAATGTAAATGTATAAATCTCTAAGCCAGGCTCTAAAACAATAGCTTGCAAAATTGCATCTTGTGATTTGTTTAGAGAAACAATTTCATAAATTGAATGCTTATTTACAACGACACTGCTGTCTAAGACATCTTTACCTTTCTCTACATTAAGACTTTTGCCATTTAATAATAATTTCACATGTATTGCTTTATTGGTTGCATTACCCATTACCATAAAAAGTTTTTGTGCATGAAAATTAATTTCAATCGCTGCATTTTCCTGATTTGCAATAATTCTATCTGCCATAATGCTCCAGTTTCCAAGGAGCGCCCAATGATCTATTTTTAATTGTGAAGGAAAAGAATAACGCGCATCTTTGTTTTGTGTCACAGGTTCATTACTTGAAAAATTTTCGGCTCTTTCGTATCCGAGATAAGTTTCAGGCGTTTCATCGAAGTCTTGCTCTTCAGTAGATGTGGTGTTCGCCTCAGTTTTTATTCCTAATAAATAACGAATATTATTTTCAGTAATATCATAATCACCTTCACCAAAATGGGTATAAACAACATTACCATTTTTATCAATTAAATAATGTGCTGGCCAATATTGATTATTAAAATTTTGCCAAGTGACAAAATGACTATCGAGCGCGACGGGATATTCTATTTTATCTTGAATTACAGCATTTTTTACATTATTCAAATCTTTTTCGAAATCGAATTCGGGTGTATGTACACCAATAATTACCAATCCTTTATTATGGTATTTATTATACCAATCTATTAAGTAAGGCAATGTTCTTACGCAATTGATACATGAGTAAGTCCAGAAGTCGATGAGAACAACTTTTCCTTTGAGATCATTTAAGTTAAGTGGTGGAGAGTTTATCCATGCATCAATACCTTCTAGCGCGGGAGCAGGATAGGGATTAGATATCCCATCTTGCAAGCTTGTATTAGATGTATAAGTATTTTCTTTAGCATTGACTGTACTAATACTATTAGCAAAAAACATCATGTAGAGGACGCTTAAAATAATGATCGCCCCCAATAATTTTCGAAAAAAAGTGGCATGCTTTTGAAAAAAATTCAATTTTTTCATCATACCTCTTCCCATCATTGCAATGGCAAGCATTGGCAAAATAGCTCCCAAACCAAAAGCAGTTAGCGTCAAAAAACTCATTAGATTAGTTTTTTGAATAACAGTTTGAACAATTATTGCTGCTAAAATAGGTCCAGCACATGGTGTCCATATAATAGCGACTAATGTTCCAAACAAAATACCGCCTAACAGTCCCCCTTGTGGATCATTCATTATAGAAAATTTTGATCCTGTTGCAGTGAGGCGTCGTGTCATTACACTGAATTTTTCAGTTAAGTAATTGGAAAGCATTATTGCCCCAAGCAAAATAAGAATGCCGTAAGAAATATCACGAACAAGATTAGAATTAATACCAACATACTGGGTAAGTTGGCGTGAAAAAAGAGTAAAAATAGCGAATGTGATGACAAATCCAATGATAATTCCAAAGGGACGTTTTTTGCTTCCTGTCAAAGATCCTGAAAGAATAATAGGAAGAATTGGTAAAATACAGGGGGATATAATTAACGCAAAACCCTCAATAAAGCCTAATCCAATATTAATCCATTCAGTTTGCATGGGAGATATGTTCCTTCATCAAAATATCGATATATATAATCACTTGTCTAATAATATACTGTAAAAAATTCTTAAATCATAACAAATATCCCCAGTATCGTTCAATAACTTGTCATATTGATGTTTATATTTTCATTCTTTACAATGCACCCCTTGAATTCAATGAGCCCAAGGAGGGAATAAAATAAATGAAAAGAGGTGTAAATGAAAAAAACATATGTTTCAGTTATTATCACAGTGGTTACGTTTAGTTCCATAGCTTATGCAACTCCAACATCCAATTTACTTATTAATGACAATGATATAAAAAAATATTACTGCCCGGGAAGTATCACTTGTACAAAAGCGGGTGACCCCAATTCCTGTTCTTTCACTGTAGAAAATCCTGAATACTGGGATAACACAATTAAATTTCAATCCGTTCAAGCTGGAGTTTATCCATTAATGTCTGTCACTGGCACATTTCATTCGCCGAGTGTTGCATCACCTTCCTGCCAATATAATGGACCAGGTGGTTATGGTAATAATCCTAATTACTATTTATATTTCAATGGGAAAATGGAATCAAATTTAGAAATTTACTACAACACCCCTACAAATTGGACTTTAACTAACGGTTATAAGGGCAGTTGCAGAATTATTAATAATGACCCCCAATCATGCCCACTCAAAGAACAACCGGCATTAGTATTCTATAATGAAAATATGGGTGGAGGTATAACTGTATTGATCAATAATACTGAAGTTTCTAGAGAACTTACGAATGGATATGGAAAAGTAAATTACGACACAGCGCTACATTATTGCAAAGGTGGTAAGGAATGCAGAATAGATTTTTCATCTACTCAAGGCATGTATTATGGTGACGTTACTGTCGATATGGAAAACAGTATGAAAATCACCAAAATTAATTCCATCAATCCATCTTACGTATCTATTAGACAAAATGGTGGATATAATGCCGTTGAAGTTCGTTATGTTTCTTTCTTAAAATAATAAAAATTTTGAGTTTGGTGACAATTTTAATTTCTAATTATATTGTCACCTTATGAATTCCATATTAAAAATGAAACCTTACATTCGTTTAGCTACCAAATGATGATACTTCGAGTTATTATAATCATGCTGTTAATGGATATTTAATTCTTGCGACTAGGAAGTAATATTTCAATGATTGAAAACATGACGAAAAATAATAAAGCGGTTATTACGGGGATTGGAACCGCAAATCCTGAGTTTAAACAATTTCAAGCAAAAACCGCTGAAATCATTACAAATAGTTTTAATCTAAAACCGTCAGAAAGAAGATTGCTAAAATCTATTTATCGCGGAACAGGCATTGAACAAAGACACAGTGTATTAAGTGATTTTTGTAAATCTTTCGGAGAATTTGAATTTTTTCCGAATGAAATAGATGCACCATTTCCAACGACCGCTGCACGCATGCAAATTTATAAAGACAATGCGCTCGATTTAGCATTGAAGGCAATAGAAAATTGCTTGTCAGAGCTGGAAAATTTTCATGTTCATCAAATTACACATGTTATTACAGTAAGCTGTACGGGTATGTACGCACCCGGGATTGATATTGAAATTGTTCATCGATTAAATCTACATTCCACAACCAATCGAACGGCAATTAATTTTATGGGCTGCTATGGTGCATTTAATGCAATTAAAATTGCAGATGCCATTTGCAAATCTAATCCTGATGCAACGGTATTAATTGTTTGCGTGGAAATCTGCACCATTCACTTTCAAAAAAGCATGCATCTAGATAATATCATTTCTAATTCATTATTTGCTGATGGCGCAGCTTGTGTAATTATTCAATCACAAACAAATCGTAAAAAATATTTTTCTCTAGAAAACTTTCACAATGATCTCATGCCACAAAGTAATGACGCGATGGCATGGCATATTGGAGATAATGGCTTTGATATTGTGTTAAGTTCCTATGTGCCAGATATCATTCGAGGTAATATTAGCAGTTATATGGAAAAGCTTTTTCATCAGTATAAATTAAACTTATCAGATATTGATTTTTTCGCCATACATCCGGGCGGTTTAAAAATTTTAGAAGCCTGTGAAACTGCATTAAATATAAGTAAAGAAAACAATAAATATGCTTATCAAACTCTGAGAAATTACGGGAATATGTCATCTGTCACGATACTATTTGTGTTAAAAGCTATTTGGGATGACATTCAATATTCTGAACATCACAAAAATATTTTTAGTTGCGCATTCGGTCCCGGACTCACTCTCGAATCAATGTTATTAAAATCTCATTGTGTTAATTAGTTTTGGATAGGTATGATATGTTTGATGAAAGATCGCAAGAAAAGGAGCTTATAGATCTTGGCAAAGAATATTTTAGTCAAGATGAATATACTGATTGTCTACACAAATTATTCCGAATTAATAAATTATTTGGATTTTTTCAAAGTACCGTAAAAACCCTTCGATCATTTCCAACATCATCCTCATTACTTGATATAGGCTGTGGAGGAGGATTGTTTATTTTACATTTAAGCAAACTTTTCCCTGAAATGAAAATGATTGGTATTGACATCTCTTCAGATGCAATTTCGGATGCTGAAAAATCAAGACAAATGTGGCTGCAGAAAAATCCACATCTTCAAGTTTTTTTTCATCTCCAAAATAATACGAAACTCGATTTTGACAAAAATAGTTTTGATATCATCACAGCAACATTAGTATGTCACCATTTAAGCAATGAAGAATTAATTGAATTTTTGAAACAAGTTTATTTCACTGCAAATAAGGCTGTTATTATTAACGACCTGCATCGTCATTATTTTTCTTATTGGTTTTATCGATTGATAAGTCCGTTGATTTTTAGGAATCGACTTATCACTCATGATGGATTGATATCGATAAAACGCGGATTTATACGTAAAGAATGGCATTCATTGTTAAGACAAGCTGGTATTCAACATTATCAATTGAAGTGGTGTTTTCCTTTTCGCTGGAAGCTCATTCTTTTGAAATAGTGATTGGTACAATTTGATTAATTTTACCACTTAATTCTGCGCCAAATGTGAGAATACTAGGAAAAAGCTTCACGATGGGTAAAGTCATATTAACCAACCATGGACGCATTGCCCAATGCGCAAAACATGCTGCGGTGTAAATACGATTTCTGAAATGTGAGCGCCATTTTTTCGTATAAATATAACCAATCTCGGAAATATTTTTTATTCCATGCTGTTCGATTAAAATAGTTGATAATATCCAAGCAGATTGCATAGCCATACTAATACCATCTGCAATAATGGGATGCGCTTCGCCCGCACTATTTCCCACAAAAAAAATGCCGTTAGCATAGCATTCACGTATTCCCGGTCGGATTGGACCCGCTGCCAGCCAGTTTCCTTCGCGAATGGCTGAAGCAAAAATAGGTCTCGTTCCATGACAATATTTATTTATATGTTTTAAAATAGCTTCTCCTGCTTGCAAACCTGAATACTCAGATCTAATATTTTGTAACATATCACGACGAATACAACATGAAATCGTCATTCGTCCTTCGTCGGTATTAACGATTCCGCCATAACCACCAGGAAATGCTAATAACCCCATCAAATCAGGTGCAAGCTCACTATTGGTAAAATGTGATTTAAATGCTAAAAGATCAGAAGGTTTATGAGGAGGTATTTCAATTTGTTCGGGGCTTTTTTCCCATGAACCATTTGCCATAATGACTATTCGTGCTGAAATTTCCCGAATATCATTATTACTTTCGATTGAACAAATAAATAAATTATTTCGACGTTTAATTGTTTTAACATTCATTGGCTGCAATCGTTGCACACCCGCTTGGCTCGCCATATCAAGTAAAATTGTATCAAGATGCTCACGTCCAATCGCTCGACCCCAATGATTTTTGGAGTCATATGCGCCAGGCATTTCAGATGTTAAGATGCAATCATCGGCAAATAAGCCAACACGTTTCACTTCAGGCCCGCTGTTGGTAAGATAAAAATGATCAAGATTGAATTTTTGCAATAAAGGGAAGCTCGTCGCCGAGATAAATTCCCCACAAACTTTACGTCGAGGAAATATTTTTTTTTCCACAATGGTAACTGACCAACCAGCCTTCGCAAGCATCAACGCGGTCGTGGCTCCCGAAGGACCGCCTCCTATTACTAGTGCATCCAATATCATGTAACTTTTCCTTGTTCACAACATGATGTAAATATTATATCAAAATTTATTTTCTTCTACCGTAAAAAAATCCGGTATTGATTTAATTATTTTTATAAGTAATATACTTACACGGGATTTATCAATAATAATAAAAAGGATTATTTATGTCAGCTTCTAGAAAAGAATCAAAAATTTCTTTAGATCATTTTCCTTCTCAAAAAACTTTTTCAACACCTGTGCCCGGCACATCTGAAATATTAACTACTTTATTGCCACATGAAATTAAAACATCTCCACTTGGCACATTTTCCCATGGCGTGGGTAATATCGTCAATTTAACGGAAACAATAGAAACCATCCAAAGCAATATAGATAAAGGACAAACGGTAGTAAAAGCCACTTTAGGTGCGAGCGCGCAGTTTGTTACAGAAAAATTAATAGAAAATGCGGGCCGCACATTGCTTTCCGCAGGACTTGTCACCGGGGGAGCCATTCTCGCAGGTACGCTCACGGCCCCCGTCACCGTTCCGGCACTTGCGATCACAAGCGGCGTACTTTTATTAGCAAAATCCAAAGAAGCCGGCATCATTGCGAATCAAGTTGCACCGCTATTAATAGATACTACACTTGATAAATTCAAATATTTACAAAGATCAATGACTGATTTTGTCAAAAATGCACATCGTAAATTGACAAGTGATAGTTCCCTCGCAAATACCTCATTTCAAAATATTGAAGTTGCAATGGTTAAGCTTGATTATTTAAAACATCTTGAAATGCAAGGAATTTATAAAAATTTAGATAAAGATCAAAAGTTACTTTATAATTGGGTCGCTCGCGAAACATTCAGTGATTATTTTCAACTGAATGAAAAAGGTCAACTGAGAAATATTAAATCTCCACCGAACACGAAAAATTATAAAGTGAATGAAAAAACTTTAAAAAAAGAGTTAAATACCATTCAAGCCTCTCTAACAACCGTTCAAGAAAAATATCATCTCGCAACAGATAACAAAGAAAGTAAATCAGAAGTAAACATCACAGATCAAGAAATGGGAGAATTTTTATTAAAATGCAGTGTTTCGCCTACTGAAATCGCTGAGTTATATTCCAATCCATGCCAATTAAATACGGCACGCCAAGCAATAGGCTATTTAAAAAATCAAGAACAACAATTAGTTTGTGCAATGGAGGCTGAACAATCGCTAGAAATGATTCAAGGAACACAACATTTTTTTAGTACTTTGACACAAATAGGTATGTTTACACATTCCAAAGTATTGATGACAGTAGGGCAGGTGGGTTTTTCCACGATGCAAATTGCAAGTAGCATCGTCAAACTAAGCACAATTCCCTTCGGCTTCAAGTCATTTGAACCGATGTCTATGCTACTTTCTGCGGGAATGGGATTAATTTCAACGGTATTGGGATTTCAAGATGATTCTGCTGAAATAGAAGCGAGACGTGCTGAACAATTACAAATGGCATTGTATACGATTAGCTGTCAAATTGCTGAATTACATAGTCGCTTTGATCATATTGAAGGTATGTTGCGGCAAGTTTCTGGCATGATTAATCAAGTTTTGTATAATCAAAAAATTCTCTCCGATCAAGTACGAAGTACTTATCAGCTAACGCTTGCCGGTTTTCATTGGGTTGGAAGTTTTCTACAGGATTTTCGTGCGGAAAATCGACATTATCATGACCGGCTTAATAATCAGTTTTCTTATTTGATAGGTTTAACTGAGCATAAAGAATTACAAGCATTTACTGAAGAAGTAAAGAGTCGTATAAATTATATTAATCGTATGGTTAAATCAGATGATATATCCGACCTAGCCAAAAAAGAATTTATCCAATTAGAATCAGATATAAACAAATGTTGTTCGCGTGACTGGAATGGCCAAAAAGAATTTAGCATTTTACACCAAAATCAAAAATCTGATAAAACAAGAAATTTATTATTACCATTACAATTCTTAAGAGGTCGATTAAAAAATCATGATGATGCCCTTGGTTTTTTAGCAGAAGAAATCGAGTATGTAACAGAGAAAACATTGGATTCAGATGGTATTAAAAAAGAATTATTGCCTGTCACTTCGTTATGGTTTTATTTAATATCTCATTATATTCATTTGTCTTCTATTCCGCAGTTTGAGTCACTTCGAAATTCAACATTTATTATAGAAGTGGAAGCTTTCGCCCAAAACCTATTAAAGTTTTTGAATTACATTAAATCCAATGATGTTGTCAATAAATTATTTAAAAAACATAAGGAAAAATTAAATCAGTTCCAATCTCAAATATTTACACGTTTTGCTATTAAACGACAACTGAGTATTGAAGATAAAAAATCGGATTTCAAAAAAAATAAAATCATGAGAGTAGGAGATTATTTTTCAAATGGGGAAGACAAAGAATTATTAGAAGAAATGAATCATAGCATCGATTATTATTATTTTCTCACAGTGCGCTTATCACATCTCGCCGGGTACAGCAAAGATACGCAAGCGCAAATAGAAAAATTAACCCGAAGCGCGAATCTTTTGACCCAAGCATTTGATTTTAATGAATGGCCAGAGACTGCTACTGCCGGTGCTTATTTTGATTCGATTTTTACTGCCTATTCACTGACACCGTGTCGTCATTCCTATCCATATATGCATGAATCTTTAGAAAAATATGGTGGATTAGTCTATGGCGCAGTTGGTGAAGAAAAAATGCTTTTTACTTCAGTATATGCTTACTCTTCTGATTGGAACGGTGGCGCATGTGTTCATCTAGGATTGAATCAATTGGATATTGCGACTGGAAAAATGACCACCATCAATAACATTCACCCAAGCGATAATCCCAGGAAACCTACATTTCCACTATCTGAATACAAAGGCAATTTCCATCAATCTGCAAACCATGTTTGGGCATCGTTTCATTTTGTTGATTCTTGGGTTGGCGGTTCTGGACCCAGTCTTGTATGGTTTTCTGGAGGCAGTGGCTATGTATCGATCTATGATATAAAAAATAACGAGTGGAAAACAGTGTCTGGTACAAAATCATTTCATGTCCCATTAGATTATAATTGCAGAACTGCACCGACTAAGACTTCCTATACCAATATCATCACGGGCCCACTAGAAGAACCTTATTTACTGGTAAATGAAGTTGAATGGAATAAGGAATCAAAAGAAGCGTATGTTAGATTTAATGTGTGTAATTTGGAAAGCGGATGGTTAAAACCAGAAGAAATAGATGATCTCTTTGCAACTAAAGTCATCCCTACGAAAAGAGATGAAGCGTGGGTTTTACGCAGTAATATATTAGCTATCACCCCTAATCAATTTTTTATAAAATTAATGAAAGTATTCGATAAAAAATGTCTAGTATATGGTTTGATTAACCCCAAGGACGAAAATACAGAAATACAAATGGAATATAGTTATCTTGGATCAGAAGCAAAAGAAAAAGGATTTATTAATTTTAGATCTAAAACCATCCCTGTTTTGGTGAGCCAAGTGTATCAAACCGCTAGTGAATCACATGGATATTCAACACTCACATTAATATCTAGTATCAAAACAAAAGATGAGAAGAATAAGTTATTATTTATTAATACTAATGTGAATAGTGCATATTCGCACTATGAAACTTATGAGTATGAACTTCCTCCCATTCACTCCTGCGCAGACTGGCAAGCCATGCAAACAACGGTTGTTACCATCATAGGAAAACCATACATTATTGTCACTTTGCTTGATCCTGAATACCGTATGATGGTTTTTTGCTATGATCCCTCGAAGAAAAAAGATGCTGTGATGCGTCTGCCAAATGGCCCCACGCTTGAGTTCATACAGCCAGATAGTAGAGTTAATTTTGGGCATTGGGATTGTGATCGTCATTTGCAAAAAAGAAGGAATACATTTCCAGGTTTTTATCCAGTGAATACAATAGCAATTAAAGGACTGCCATTAGGTAATATGAGTACATTAATGATATCTTATCCAAAACCAAGTGGCTCTTCTCAATATTTTATTCAAGTTCAACAGTATCCTTTGATGCCGCATTTAAAAATGGAATCTTCATGGTATGCATCTTATTTATTAAATAAAGCAGAAGAAAAATCCAAGGAATTATCTTCTCGTCTTAAGATAGGCACAGAACTTTCGCAACATTTTTTAAAAACTATCCCTCAGAAATCGATCACATCGCATACTCTGTTAAAAAAGATAGTTGAAGTTGATTCATCATCAGATCTCTTTAAATCAGTATCAGAGACATGTAAACAAATTCAAGAGCTTTTCTCATTGACGATTAGTGAATTGAAACTATCAGAATCAATAAAACGGCGGATCGATGATGATATGAAACGTATAAATTCAGCTATAGTTACATTAGAAAATCCACAATCAAAAATTTCAATAGCGCAATTGAATGATGTATATAAAATTATTTTATTGGTCGACGGGCGCTTAAAATTAGACAAAGATTATCGCAAAGGAATAGGAAAAACTATTGATAAACAAATTGATCAATTAAAAAATGAAATTGATGATCTAAAAAAACCAATCTCCAGCATATCAACAAAATTACCTAGAAAAAATAATATATTTTCACAAGATGCGAATATATCAAAAGAAAAAGCTATAATTGATGATTCAAAAATGGATAACACAACTAATTTTACAACTTTTGTTAGGCGCATATAGATGGAGAGATACGTTATGTTCTTTAATTGAAAAAAATCCATGTCATGCCAGCATGCTTTTAGGCATCCAGATAGGCCCCGCTGGATGCCAGCTAAAAACATCAGAGGTCTCTACACAACCGTCGTCCCGCGGCTTGTCCGCGGGATCCAGAGCGCCATTGCAGGCTTTCTGGATCCCGCGGACAAGCCGCGGGACGACGAGTTCTTTGACTTGTGTAGAGACCTCTGTAAAAACATGCTGGCATGACAGATTTCTTATTTCGCAACGCCAAGCTGTGCATATCAACTTTCGAAATATTTAACTACTAACAAAGTCAAACCTTAACCTAATCTGCTTGCACAATAATAATATATATTTTATAATTCTGCGCAATGCTAGCGCAAATTAATAAGGGGAAAAAATGACAACCAATCGTACTGCATTACTTTCTGACAGCGAGTCTGATATCAAACTCGATATTAAAACAGATGATCAAGCGACTAATAAAACCGATGCATTTTGTTTACCATATAATCTCGTTTCAATTATAGTAGATTATTCTGATTTTACAGAAGTGAGCATGCTAGCGCATTTTCCTGAAGGAAGACAGCTCTTACAAATATATACGGGTTCTGAACAAAAAGTAGAAGAGATGAAATCAGCTAGTTTACCCCCCTTTGCTTCTACTCTTTCAAAGATATTAAATAAAATCATTGATATAGAACTACAACGGCTTCGTCGAAATAATATAATCAAGGTATATCTTAAAAAAGGCGCAGCATTTCTAGGAACAACCATAGGTATTGGAACTGCTGGTTATCTTGTTTATTATGGAATCCAAAAAGGTATTGAAGAAAAAGATTTCTTAAAAGAATATCAAGAAACTGGGAATATTATTTATAATCAGATAGAGCAAGTCTGCACTAATGTTTATTCTTTTTTAAATAATACTTGTACCATTATTCCCAATGTATTCTGTCCAACGAATGCCACTATAAGCTGCAGTACATATGATCTCTATTTTTTGAATTGCGGGAAGGGAGACGATGATGATTGGTGGAAGCCTACTGCCACTCAACTTCCTATCAACAACCCTCCTTGTACCACTCCTTTATTTGATAGATTAGTTAATTGTAGTGGAGAACTTCTATCAAATTATACCGACATTTGTAGTCAAGCATGGAATAGTGTAAATCGAAGCGCCGATTTAGTTGCTGGCGGAGTTATAGGAGGATTGGCTAGTGCAGCCATAGGCGTATGCAGTTATTTTAAAATTGGTGATGTAGGTGAATATGACCGCGAGACTGTGTTAAAAAGTCCATTTTCAACTTTACCCACTCTACCAAAAAATACGGAGAATTATGCTATTTATGAGGATATTATTAATAAATTGAAAGCTCCCAATATAACAGTTGGAGATATGCTGCAACGAATTAAGAATTTATCTTTACGGATTTCTAACGAAAATCAACTGACTTGCAATTTCTATAAAAAAGCCCCTAAAAATCTACCTACCATCAAAGAAGAAAGCAAAATTCATTTGTTGAATAAACATTGAAGGTTCCCCAGTCAATGGGCTTTATTGCATAATGAAGCTTTGTCATACAAACACTTCTCGCTCGATATTTTTTAAGGTTTTTTTAACGGTCTATCTTCAACAAATTCTTCATCTGAACAATCATCAGGTATTATATTTTTTTGATGACAAAAACTTATGTTTTATGCAACAATTTCTTACTGTGCATCATTGTTCGAGATAAAAAGTTGGATTTTAATCATGCACTTTTCATTTATTAATAATATTATAGGAAATAATAATGTTAAATCGTCAAACTCACCAGTTCATTGAATGTAAATATGACAAAGATCATTGGTCATTAGATAATACTAAAGAAGGAACCTGTCTTACTTTTATTAAATTTAAAAATAAATATAATTATGCTATTAAATTAAATCCTACGGATAAACGCGGGTATCGAGCATTAATTACTTTTATTGGGGAAGATAATACCGATATACAAACCGCTTTTAATCGTCCTTATACTGCAGCGGAACAACTTGGTTTATCAAATGCAACTTCTTTTATGATTGAAATATATAAAAAATTAGGGTTACCCATTGTCCAAACCGCGCAAGCTGGAAATAATTCTCAATCATTAATGGATTCTGGCATCACTCAAATTGGAAACGAAAAAGAACCTAGTATGCTACATACTCATATCTGGGGGAGAGGAAATCCTAACCATGATTTTATTTCTGGTGTACCATTGGATGGGCCCAAACCTGGCGAGATGTTTGATATGATGGCTAAAACCCCCAGCATAATGGGTAATGAAAAAAAGATAAAATGGGGGGCAAAACAGCTTGAGCTCGCACTTCAAACATTTAAAACAATATTAAAAGATTATACTCAATCCATAGAATATAAAGAAATATTTGGCGACATATTAGAAATTAATATTTATGAGTTAGAAAAAATAAATAAAAATACAATAACCTCATTAGACACCTCGACAATATTTTCTCAACATTTAAATTTAGATAAGTTCATTCACAATGAAAATAATGCTTCATCATTGAAACTTAATTAATTGATGCGTACGTCGTCCCACAGCAAGTAAGAGGCTTTGTCATCCTGAACGAAGTGAAGGATCAGTTTACTTCCATAATATGGTGATGAATTAAACCGATCCTTCACTTCGTTCAGGATAACCTTATTTTTGCAACAGCACCGGACAAGCCGCGGGACGACGACGAGACTCGAAGGTGGAATCTAAAATTTGGCACGTTTACTTGAGTTTAATTCACTTCTTTTTTCTTCTAAGGGATATGAGAATTTGCTTAATAAGTTATGATCATTGAGATGACTCATTTGACTTCTATAACAAGCATTAATCATGTGCATTTGTGTATTTGACGTCTCCATTCCGGCGAGTTCTATTTTAGGAGGTTCAATACCCGTAATATATTTATCAATAATCAAAGTATAGTATTTAGTTATTGCTTGAAAATATGAAATAACAGAATGATAAAATTGAATATCTTCTGGTGTTTCGTTAAAAACAAAATTCTCCGGTTTTTTTTCATTTATCACATTCCAGGCATTTATCACAGTCTCCAATTCTTTAACAAATCGTCGATTTCTATAATCGTAAAATGGATCAGGATCTTTACTACGATGCTGTCTTAAAGAATCAGTTTTTTGTTTAAGAAGTCCATTAATATTAAAAATACTATTTTGAAATTTCTTGCATTCATTTGATGGAATTATTCTAACTGTTAACATGAAGTTCATCCTTAATTTACTTATTATTTACTTTAAAAAATATTGTTACATAAAATATTCATCACTGTCATCTCTATTTGTTCTATTATTTACAGCTGTATTTACTATTGAAAATAATAAAAAAATTATTTTCAAATTATGCTTAAATGCGTTATATTTTGTGGTACTAATAAATATTGGTAAAATAGGATAGGGCATGTTAAGGAAAATAGTTTCATTTACAATCTTAGTTTTTATATTCATCATACCATTCACTATAGTCCATGCAAAAACATTCCAAACCTCTGATAATCGATTTATATCTTACACAGATGTAGGGCATGGTCGTCCCATTGTTTTGATACATGCTTTCCCGACGGATAATAGACTATTTGAATTAACAAGTCGTGAAATTGAAACGGTGAATGATAGTAAAGTTTTTCGAATTATTTCAATAGATCTTTCAGGATTTGGCAACTCATCTTTGATAACAGAAAATGGTGAAGCCATAACAATGTCGGATTATGCAAGTGAACTAAATGAATTACTGGCTTTTTTAAAAATTCAAAGTGCAGTCATTGGCGGTGAATCGATGGGAGGTTATGTAGCATTGGCTTTTCTCGACAAATTTCCCAATAAAGTTGAGGGATTAATTTTATCAAGTACACAGGCTATCGCTGATAGTCCAGAGACCAAAGAAAAGCGTGAAGCCACAGCGATAGATGTTATGGAAAATGGTACAGAAAAGTTAATTAAAGATTTTATGACAAAGGCGCTCTCTCCGAATGCTCCGGAAACAACAAAATTATTTTTACAATATATCCTAGAAAAACAAGATAACATGGCTGTCGCATCCGCTTTGCGTGGAATGGCTTTACGCACTGATACTTCGCATTTATTGGCGAATTCATCCTTACCTATACTTATTATGGCTGGTGAAGATGATGCAATCATTTCGCCATCACAAAGTCAAAATATGCATGTACTCGCAAAAAATAGTAAATTAGTTATCTTTCCCCATACTGGTCATTTAGCGAGTATGGAACAGCCAAATAAATGGATAAATGAAGTTATTGATATGTTTTATCAAATTTAATGTGAGAACCTTCAATGGATACGAGAAAAGACGCTGTAATGGAAGACGAAACAAATGAAGAATATCAACCTAGAACGCTCCATGAATCATATTGCCCCAAAAATCCGCCTGAAATACCTAACGAATATTACCGGCCTTATACACAACCAAGCGGTGTATTACGTTTAGACGAAAAACGCCGGATGTATTTTTACACGACAGTGAATACACCAAATGCGACAAAAGAATTATTGGATCAAATTGCCGATAAACCTAAGGAATGTAAAATTTTATAAATTTATTGTTTTAGTGACCTTTAAGTTATCTAAAAATTTTTGATCATGCGATACGACTAAAAGTGCGCCTTGATAAGCTTTTAAAGCAAATTCGATACTTTGCATACTATCAATATCGAGATGATTAGTCGGTTCATCTAATATTAAAAGTTGAGGCGGATGTTTCGCCATCAAGGTACACGCAAGTAATGCGCGAATTTTTTGTCCGCCGCTTAATTCTTTGACCTTGATTAGCGAAATCGATTTAAAAAGCGATAAACCTGAATTTAAGTGGTAACTCATCTCGTGGATGAGGATTTGCGGTTGCGACATATAATAATTTCCCAATAAATAACAAAGCGTTAAACAAAAAGTTATTTGGAAAATTACTTGCGCATTGGCGTGATACCTTTGAGTGGCTAAAATATGCACATATCATAAACGATTACACTAATGCAACGCAAGGATTATTTTCTAAAAAGACGTTAAAATGATAATATAAAAAATCCAATGGATAAAAAAATGATATTAAAAAAAATAGCTGAAACAATAGATGAGCTTGTTAAAAATCATAATGGCGTCATACTTATTGCAACGCCAAATGAAAATGTCTATCAAAAATGTTTCGGTTATGCTGATATCTTAAAAAAAATTCCGGTTACAATTAACACCCAATTTCTCGCAGGCTCCGTTACCAAACAATTTACTGCAGTTGCTATATTGAAAGCATTATGGGAGGAGAACAGTAATAATATTTCAGAAGCACTCCATAGAACAATTAATTATTATTTACCAAAAAATCATCCCATCTGGGTTGGCGCAAATCCTGATTGGATTAATCTAGTCACCATACATCAACTACTTATTCACTCATCTGGTATTCCAAACTATACGAGCTTGCCTGAATATGAAAAACAAAAATTTTCTATAAACTCTGAGCTTATTAATTTTTTCAAAGGTCACGAATTAGAATTTTCGCCAGGAGAAAAATTTTCATATAGCAATTCAGGTTATTATTTATTAGGCATTCTTATTGAAGAAATTACGAAACAACGTCTCGATACTTATTTAGAAAAAGTTCTTTTTAAACCGCTTGGTATGCAATCAAGTTTTTTACCTATGCACGGAACCGTAGATGATCTTATACGTAAAGATGCGAGATTTACTAATCTTGCGCGTGGATTTGAATATGAAATAACAACATATCATCCAGAACTGCAAGAAATTAAAAACTATGAACAAATGAATGCGCCAGGCGCCGCTGGTAGCTTAATAACTACCGCCGAAGATTTGCTTAAATGGAATCATGCATTATATAGCGAACAAATAATTTCCTCATCCTTACTAAAGATAATGCTGCAACCTTATCTCATGACAGAACGGAAGGATGCTTATTATGGGTATGGTATTGAAATTATAAACTCAACAATATTAGGCAACTATTTTTCTCATCGAGGAGGTATTCCTGGCTTTCGTTCCATTTTAACTTACATCCCTTCTCTGAAATTATCCATTATTACTTTACAAAATATTGTCGCTAATCAAGAACAATTAAATCCTGATATCGAGCAAATACAAAAAGATTTCTCTCTTGATTTATCAAATGAAAATCATACAAAAAAGCTTATTGAAATGATAGAAACAAAATATCCGGCAATTGTTGAAAATAAAAAACGCTTTGACCTTTCACTCATTTATGACTCTCTTATTAAAAAACTTGAGAGTTAATCTATCTTCGGATGAGAGTAAATATGAAAAAAGATTTAAATATTCTAAACGCTACAGATTATATGATTGAAACATTTCAGCATTATAATATTATCGGATTAGGGGAGGGACTACATGGATTAGAAAATTCTCATCGATTTTTTCAAATGCTTTTTGATAATAAAAAAATTCAGTCACTTATTAATTTTATCATTGTAGAATTTGCCAATACTGATTATCAAGATATTATAGATAAATTTATTTTTGGCGAAAATGTTGAAATACAAGATATCCGAAAAATTTGGCGAGAGTCAACCCAATGTATAGGTAGTTTTGGTGAAGCGCCAGTTTATTTAAACCTTCTGAAAAAAATACGTAATATTAATTTAACATTGCCAAATGATAAAAAAATTCGTGTATTAGGAGGAGACCCATCTATTGATTGGAATACTATACATAACCTAGATGATTATCGTAAAAAAATTGAATTACGGAAAATTTTTCCTGCACATCTTGCAATGAAATATGGTGTATTAGGTAATCAAAAAGTTTTATTTATTTATAGCGGGTTACATCTAACAAAAATCAGTGATGAAACATCTCCAGAAACGCATTGGAGTATTACAACACATATCAATAAAAAATATCCTGGCGCAATGAAGGTTATCGAAATTCTTAATACAAAAGAATTGCATTTACAAAAAGAAACAGAGAATTGGCCACTTTATTCTATTATTGATGTTCAAGAAAACTTTAGCGGAGAATTACCAGCAGAAAAACTCTTTCCAGAAATGTATAACGATAAAGGTAAAGTTATTTTGTATCGTGGTTATAAAATAAAAGATTTATTTGATGCGTTGTTATATGTTGGCCCAACTAAAAAATGGAAAATATCCGAAATTCCAAATAATATATTTTCTGATGAGAAATTCTTGATAGAACTTAATCGAAGAAGGGAAATCTTAGGACTAAAACCAGTTAAAAATATTGACCCTGCTAATTAGTCGACGCGGTTGGATCATAAATTTGTACTTTATTAAAAGTACATAATTTAGAAGAAAATGTATTT
>JABDCZ010000014.1:0-40276 GCA_013287885.1 Gammaproteobacteria bacterium | reverse complement strand
CTGAAATTTACGATGCGTTGCATGTGATTGACAAAAATTTAGTGTTAGAAGTGCAACAACAATTAGGCGATGGTGTCGTTCGCACGATTGCCATGGGAACCACCGATGGTATTCCACGCGGCGTTTCCGTCAAAAATACGGGAAAACCTATTTCTGTTCCGGTCGGCAAAGAAACCTTAGGTCGCATTATGGACGTTTTGGGAAATCCAATTGACGAAGCTGGTCCGATTAAAACAGACAAACTGTTACCTATTCATCGCCAACCACCTGCTTTTGATGAACAAGCCGCGTCAGAAGAACTGCTTGAGACAGGTATTAAGGTCATCGACTTAATTTGTCCTTTTGCGAAAGGAGGAAAAGTTGGTCTTTTCGGTGGTGCGGGTGTGGGAAAAACCGTCAACATGTTAGAGCTCATTCGTAATATTGCAATCGAGCATAGCGGATTCTCAGTTTTTGCGGGCGTTGGTGAAAGAACGCGTGAAGGTAACGATTTCTATCTTGAAATGAAAGAATCCAAAGTATTGGATAAAGTATCTCTCGTCTACGGACAAATGAATGAACCACCAGGTAACCGTTTACGTGTTGCGTTAACGGGTCTTACGGTTGCAGAAAATTTCCGCGATGAAGGACGTGATGTTTTATTATTCGTGGATAATATTTTCCGTTACACCTTAGCTGGGGTAGAAGTGTCAGCGCTTTTAGGCCGTATTCCTTCAGCGGTCGGTTATCAACCCACCTTGGCTGAAGAAATGGGCGCGTTACAAGAACGTATCACTTCAACGAAAAAAGGCTCGATTACCTCAGTGCAAGCGGTATACGTCCCTGCAGATGATTTGACAGATCCATCACCTGCGACGACTTTCGCGCATTTAGATGCAACCGTCGTATTATCACGACAAATTGCTGAATTAGGCATTTATCCTGCCATCGATCCACTCGATTCTACTAGCCGTCAATTAGATCCTTTAGTGGTTGGCCAAGAACATTATGATGTGGCACGCGCAGTACAAAAAACGTTGCAGCGTTATAAAGAATTAAAAGATATTATTGCAATTTTAGGGATGGATGAATTATCCGAAGAAGATCGTTTAACCGTGACTCGCGCGCGAAAAGTGCAAAAATATTTATCCCAACCATTTTTCGTTGCAGAAGTATTTACAGGTGTTCCAGGTCGTTATGTGCCGATTAAAGAAACCATTCGCGCATTTAAAGGAATCGTGGAAGGCAATTATGATCACATACCTGAGCAAGCATTTTATATGGCAGGTACGATTGATGAAGTGATCGAAAAAGCAAAATCTCTTTAGGATGTAATATGATGACAGCCACTTTACGTCTTGATATTGTTAGTGCGGAGCAAGCCATTTTTTCCGGTGAGGTGGAAATGGTGTTCGCCACCGGAGAGATGGGTGATTTAGGTATTGCGCCTGGTCATACCCCTTTAATTACCGCATTAAAATCCGGCAATATTCGGGCAACGCTTCCTTCGAAAGAAGAAGAAATTTTTTATGTGAAAGGCGGGCTTTTGGAAGTACAGCCTTTTGTCGTGACCGTGCTTGCTGATACGGTCATGCGTGCCCGTGATATTGATGAAGCCGCAGCAATGCTTGCTAAAGAGCAAGCAGAAAAAATATTATCAGAAAAAGGTTCACAAGTGGATTTTGCAAAAGCAAGCGCAGAACTGGCAGAAGCGATTGCACAAATTCAAGCAGTTCAAAAATTAAAGAAGAGACTCAAATGATTGAACATGGAGTTAGGAAGATGAAACATGCTTCTTTGAAACACACAGCCCTGGATGGCTTATTTCGTTACGCTGAGTTTCTTAATTTTGGTGAGTTTCATGTTAAGTTCGATCCAGCAACTGGATTGAAGGCAATTGTCGCCGTTCACAATTTAAAGCGCGGCCCAGCCATTGGCGGGGCTCGACTCATTCGCTACCCAACAGCCGATGCTGCATTAGAAGATGTGCTTCGACTTGCTTACATGATGAGTCTTAAAGCTGCCATGAGTGATTTACCGAATGGCGGAGCTAAAGCGGTATTGATTGCGCCTAAAGTGATTAAAGATCGTAAAGCTTACATTGAATCTTTTGGCGATTTTGTGAATACGCTAGGCGGTCGTTATGTGACAGCTATTGATTCTGGTACGACACCAGAGGATATGGATATTATTGCAACCCGAACACCATACGTGACTTGTACGACGCAACACGGCGAAGCGTCTGATGTTTCATTAAATACGGCATTGGGCGTTGTTCGAGGCATTGAAGCTTCTGTTAAATATCAATTGCACCGTGATGACTTAGAAGATATTCATATTGTCATCCAGGGTGCGGGCCACGTTGGCTATTTTCTTGCAAAAGAATTGACGCAATTAGGCGCGCGTTTGACCATGACAGACATCAATCCTGCCGCACTACAAAAAGTCGTTGATGAGTTTGGGGTAAAAACTTGTGCGCCTGATGAAGTTTTCGATATTGCAGCGGATGTTTTTGCTCCTTGCGCTTTAGGATCCATCTTAAATATTGAAACCATTAAGAGATTAAAAGTAAAAGTTATTGCGGGTTCTGCAAATAATCAATTGGCTCACCATCATCAAAGTTTGATGTTGCATGAACGCGGGATTTTATATGCCCCCGATTTTGTGATTAATGCAGGTGGTTTGATTTTTGCATCAGCGATGTATGATCACAATGATTTAACCAAAGCAAAGGCCCAAGTGGATCGTATTTATCAAATTTTAATGGATATTTATGATAAATCGACCCGTGAAAATCGTATGACAACCGAGATTGCTGAAGAGATAGCGATATCTAGGTTAAAGTAATTTTTTACAATTAGCGATCATGAAGAATTTTATTTGACCAAAACCAATGAGTTCGTTAATATTGAGACAAATAAAAAAACATGGTCATTAAATATGCAATCTCGCACTTTTTCATTTACCCCACCTATTCCCAGTGGATATAGGTTAAAACTTGCCCCCCAAACCGGTAACATTAATAAAGAAAATTTCAAAGATGCCATTGTCGTCCTAAATAAAAAGGACACCCAATATCAAGGCATTTATACCGGCGGAATGTCTGCTTGTATGGCTATTACGGTTTTAGAACGTGATGCAAAAAATAATATCAATAATTTATTAATGATTCACTATGGTGGTGGCATAAATAAAGAAGGATTAGAGCTTCTCATGGATTTTTTAAAAGATAGAACACTTCCAACAGGTAGTTTTCGAGAAGTCATCATTACTCCTGGAAATGCTTACACCAGTAGAACCTGCGCTTATGAAGAAAGCATTGCAGCGTTTAAAGAGCATTTTTTTGCAATGCAAAGAGTAAATCTTGATACTTTTTTCACACAAAAAAAATATGAAGCGCTTGCCTTTGGCCAAACGCAATTTACCTTTGTTCCTGTTAGAACTGGCTCTGCTTGCGTCACATTTGATGGCTACATCGGAGCGTTTTATCATAATATGAGAAGCCAGGCTTCAAGAATCAATAATACTGATGAAGTGACTTCAGACCCTTTACTTGATCGTGAAATAGAAGAATTTAAAAATATTCAAGCGCGATTTAATAACAATAAAATCATAGGCAAGCTAATATCGATAATTGAAACGGTGGAATGTAGTAATCGTGACCGCGCACAATTATATTTTGATACGCGAGAGCTGATATACAACACGCAATTTTTAGAGAGCCAAAGTGAAAAGCAAAAAATGCTTAGTTTATATCGAAGAAAGATCGACGATCATTTTCCATTATTTCTCGGTAAAGAAATGCTTATGACAGCAGTTTGTTGTCTCATTGGAGTTGGTTTTATTACGGCGTTGCCCTTTCTTTTTTATCAAGCATACCAACGAACTAACACAAGATTACTTTTAAAGGAAACTGCTACAATAGATCTTCCCTTTTCGAATAATAAAGTGTAGCGGACGAAGCGTTTATATTTTATTTTAAGCGTTTTTTGATTCATAAATATCAAGCTCATGCGAGAACGTTTCCATTAATTTCCCATATTTTAAGCCTTTAAAATAGGGCACTTCGCTTTCAGGATTTTTTGTTTTTACAATCCTTAAGGCATTACGTAGTGATTGTAATCCTAAATTGTTTTGCTTATTTTTTAATAATAATAATCCTAATTGATAATGGCCGATAACATATTGAGGGTCGATAACAATTGCTTTTCGTAATGCAACTTCGGCTTCTGTCATCATATTTAATTCTGATAAAGCCATCGCCATTATAGAATAGGTATGCGTATTGTTAGGATCTAATGTTAAACTTTCGTTACAATAAAAAATGGCATCCTGAAGTTTTCCTAAATTAGCGAGTGCAATGCCTCTCGCACTTAAAGTGTAGGCAGTTTTTAAGTGATTTTTTTCATATTTTTCTATTGTCTTTAACGCTTTTTCCCACAAAGAATTTTCAAGCATTTGCGTGATAATTTGATTAATATCCTCTTTTGTTTTTTTTATTTTTTTTGTAGTTGTTGCATTTTTTATTTCATGGAGAGAAATATTTTTGGATGTATTATTTTTTTCGAGAGCGAAGTAAAAAAGAGTGCCTAATTTATATTCGTAAATTAAATTCGTGTCTTTTGTGAGAATGGGATCTGCTGAGCCTAATAAAATGACCCCTGTTTTGGCAATGCACCGTGCGAATTTCTGCATGACTTCTGAAATAATTTGATTATCAAAATAAATTAATACATTTCGACATATAATAAGATCTTCTGCATTGGTCTCATTAAAAATAGTAGCGTATGACTTATCCGTCAAATTTAAATAACCAAAGTTAACCATATCTCGAATTTTTGGCACTAATAAATAGCAATTATCTTGTTTGGTGAAATAACGGTTTTTATAATCGTCCGAAATGCTCCGCATAGACCATTCTTTGTATGTGCCTAGCGTCGCTTTTTTTAATAGTGTTGTATTAATATCTGTACCTAATAAATGTAGATTCCACTTTGGCAAGTCTTCAATCATTTCAGTAAGCATCATCGCAATGGTATATATTTCTTCGCCTGATGCGCATCCTGCACTCCATATTCGTAATGAAAGATCATTTTTATTTCTTTTGGCAAAGATAATTTTAGGTAAAATATGATTTTTTAATAATTCCATTTGCGCTTTATCTCGAAAAAAATAAGTTTCTCCAACCGTGATGCCAAGAATTAAATCTTCAAATATAGGAGAATTTACTTTTGATTTTTTTAGCATTGTTAAATATTCAAATGGTTCGCATTGAAATTTGATACAAGCGGTTTGAATTATCTTATAAACCTCTTTCATTTGATGTTTATGAATGAGTAATCCTAATCGATCTCGAATGGCTTTTAAGAAATCACCTTCATTAGCTTCTATCATTGATTTCAAATAATCTTTTTTTTCAGTAGTGATATTCATAGATATACTTTTTCATTGTCCATTATATTTTTCATATGGGCTCTTGTATTATCAATTGATGTTCACGAATAAGTTTTGAAATTTCATCGGCATTTAATGGCTTGCAAAAATAATATCCTTGTCCTTCTTTGCATCCTTGTTTAATAAGTATTTTTAATTGTTCTTTTGTTTCAACTCCTTCTGCAATAACAGTAAAACCCATATTTCTCCCGAGTTCAATAATCGATTTTACTAACATTAAATCTTTTTGATTATTTTCAATATTCAAAATAAAGGATCGATCAATTTTGATTGCGCTAATGGGGAGTGTTCGTAAGTGCGATAAAGAAGAATATGAAGTGCCAAAATCATCTAATGCAATTTTAATGCCTAATTGAACTAATTTATCAAATGCATCAACATATAAATTCGCATAAATTAACGGAGAAGTTTCTGTCAATTCTAATTGTAAATAATTACTTGGCATTCGAGTGTCATCGAGAATATTTTGAATAAGGTTGCATAAGTTTTTTTGTAACAATTGTCTAGGAGAAATATTAATAGTTAAGATAAATCGATGCCCTTCCCAAAACCATTTTGAAGATTGTTTACAAGCCGCATGTAAAATCCAAAGACTAATGGTATCAATCATTCCTATTTCTTCAGCGATGGGTAAGAATTGATTTGCAGAAATTCTGCCTAATTCAGGATGTTGCCAGTAAGTAAAAGCTTCCATTCTTATTATTTTGCGAGTGCGTAAATCTATGATAGGTTGATATTCTAAATATAATTGATTATTGTCAATTGCAGATTCTAAGGCGGTTTCCAGATTAAGATGATCATGATGTTTTTTATTAATATCATCATTAAAGTACTGATAATTGTTTCGTCCTAACGCTTTCGCGTGATACATAGCAATGTCAGCATTATCGATGAGACTTTCCTCAGTAATGCCATCTTCAACATTATATATGGCAATACCAATGCTACAGCTTATATTTAATTCATTTCCCTCAATTAAGTAAGGTTTGTTGATGGCTCTAATTATTTTGTCTGCAATGTCGCCTGGAATACTACTATTCGCTACATCAGTTAGAATAATAGCAAATTCATCTCCGCCTAATCTTGCTATAAAATCCTCTAAACGTAGATGTGTAGTTAAGCGGTTGGCAACTTCTTGTAATAATTGATCTCCGATGGGATGGCCGAGCGTATCATTGATCGTTTTAAAATGATCGAGATCTACAAATAATAATGCGAGTAATTTATTATATCGATTCGAATAAGAAATTTTTTCTTTTATTGTTTTGTCAAACTGTAAACGATTATTGATTCCAGTTAATGCATCAGTTGCAGAAAGCATAAATAACTTTTCTGTGGTTTCAAATAATTTTTTTCGCATATCTGAGATGCGTTGCATCGCCTTGATTTTTGCAGCAAGCTTAATTTCACTAAAAGGCTTAGTAAGATAATCATCGCCCCCTGCATTAATGCCGTTTGCAATATTTTCATCATCCACGGTACCGCTTAAAAAAATAATAGGAATCCAATCTTCTTTACAAAATTGACGAATTCTTCTTGCGCATTCAAATCCATCAATTCCTTCCATCACGACATCTAATATAATGAGATCAGGACGATGCGTTTCAACTAAATTAATAGCTTCATGACCATTTTCAGCTTCGATGATGTCATGCCTCAATGTTTTTAATGCTTTGCTAATGAGGGTGCGCGTTGTTTTGGAGTCGTCTGCAACCAAAATTTTCATGTCGCATCATCCTTTTGTTATCCATTCTATATATATAAATCTATATATAAATTATATGCGATTTTGGATTTTTAAAGTTTTTTGCGATGAGTAAAAAATAACAATTTCCTGATTATATTCGAATTAACTTTTAAATGAGTGTAATAAATACAAGGAAAAAATAGGCCAAAATGTATTTTTTTTGTATAATAGAGGTATATTAAAAAAAAGAGAGCAGCATGCGAATTATTCATTTTTTATTATTTTATTTTTTATGTGTGCCTGCATTTTCTCTAGAAAATATTTTTTATGTACTTCATGATAAACATGAAGCCGCCATGCAATTTGTTTCAAATAATCACGTATTCGTCAATAAGATCATTGCACAAGCCTATCAAATTGATCGAAATGGTAAATTAATAGGTTCGATTGATCCTCTCGTCATAAAAACATCTATCATGTATGCAATACCGTTATACGCGATGGTCACAAATGCAGGATTTAATGTACCTGCCACACATCAATTTTTATCTAATGAAACCGCACAAAACAATGCATTGAATGCACTCATTGCAGAGTGTAAAAAAAATAATATTTATGGTGTTCAATTTGATTTTGAAATGATTCCACTCAAAGATAAAAATGCATTTACGGCTTTTTATCTTAAAGCGGCAAACATGTTACATGCGGCAGGATTGCACGTAAGCTTTGCAGTTGCACCAGTCATTTCAGATAAAAACTTTAAAACGAATTATCAAAAAAAATTGTATGAAGTGTGGCAAGGTGCATATGACTTAGAAAAGTTGGGAAAAGTCAGTGATTTTTTAACAATAATGTCATACGATCAACATGCGGAAGGGACAACTCCTGGTGCCATCGCATCGATTCCTTGGGATGTTGAAGTTATTAAGTATGCGTTACAATTTGTCCCGCCTGAAAAAATTTCTTTAGGAATCCCGACTTACTCTGGACTTTGGTATATGGCGATGAATAAATCGGGTCGCGTGACGATTCACTTCGATGCAGTGGGTTATATGACGGCGCAATATATTCTTAACAAAAATAAATTATTTACACATTGGGATGATGTGGATCAAGTTAGTTATTCTTTTTATGATGCGAATGGTGTAAATAAATATTTATTTATTGAAAACCAAAAATCTTTTGAAGCTAAATATGCGCTTGCTGAAAAATTCCATTTAGGAAGCGTTTCTATTTTTCGATTGGGAATTGAAGATCCGGGCATTTGGGAAGTTTTAAAAAATTCGCGATATTCAATTTGGGAGAAGGTGAAGTAATTCTCATTATGTCATTCCCGCGCAGGCGGGAATCCATTATGAATGGATCTCCGCCTGCGCGGAGATGACAGAGTCGGCATGACAAATACACTTCAATCCGGTATTATTCTCTGCATCTCTCTTGTGAAAAAGGTTGTTTTAATGAGTGAAAACTCACTATATTTGACTCATTTTGCGGTCGTCATTCCTCTTGCGAATGAGGAGCGCGATTTTCAACCTTTTATCGATCGCCTAAATTCTGTAATACAACATTATCCAAATGGCAAAGTATATTTTATTGTGGATCTTGCGTCGCATGACAATACCTTATTACTTTGTCGTGAATTAAGCCAAAAAAATACGAGTTTTATAACCATTTTTGCCCCAGAAAATAAAAATGTCGTCGAAGCCTATCAGCGCGGCTGTAAAGAAGCGTTGCAGGAGGGTTATGATTATATTATTGAAATGGATGGTGGTTTGTCCCATAACCCTGATGATTTACCACTTTTTATTGAGGCATTAACAAAAGGTTATGATTGCGCATTTGGATCTCGAAATATTGCAGGAGGCTCGAATACCGAATCTCCATTTAAAAGACGATTTTTATCAAAGGCAGGTACAGTTCTCGCAAATTTATTTTTAAATACGAAGCTTCACGATATGACTTCTGGTTTTCAAGGATTTAATCGACAAATTGTAGCGAAATTTGTGCAATATCCTTGGCGTTCTACGGCGCATTTTTATCAAACTGAAATGCGTTATTTGTTGCGTCATCAAAAACAAATAGAAATTCCTATTCGTTATCGCGCTCCGTCTCCTCGAGTAAAATTTCGTTACATCATTAATGCATGTCACGCATTGTTATATTATACTGCTCAAAGAATATTACGTAAGGATATTTATTTGTGAAAAAAGCCTTAGTTATTACTTCTATTCATTCTCCTAACGCGGCATTAAAAAAATTTTCAGAAATGTGCCGAGCGATGCATATTCATTTTTATCTCATCGGTGATACTAAAACACCTAAAGATTTTGAATTACCACATTGTGAGTTTTGGAATATTGAAAATCAAAAAAAGTTACCTTTTTTATTAAGTGAACATTTACCGTTAGGCAGCTATGCAAGAAAAAATTTGGGATATTTGCTGGCTATTCAAAACGGTGCTGATATTATTTTTGAATCAGATGACGATAATTTTCCGCTCGATAATTTTTTTGAAGAAAAGGAATTGTTAAACGAAGTTTATTTTTCAGAAAATCATCAATGGGTGAATATCTATCAATACTTTACTGCTGCAAATGTGTGGCCACGCGGGTTCCCATTAACAGAAGTCAAAAAATCAAATCCCTCCTTAGAAGATTTGCCGAGACAAAAAATTCATTGTCCTATTCAACAAGGTTTAGCGAATGACAATCCGGATGTGGATGCCATTTATCGCCTCACACAACCGATTCCTGTTTCATTTGAATCGGGTCCTTCTATTGCGCTGGGTAAAGGCAGTTGGTGCCCTTTTAACACGCAAAATACGATATTTTATCCAGAAGCGTATCCTTTATTATATTTACCATCGACTTGCAATGCGAGACTGACCGACATTTGGCGCGGGTTCATTGCGGCCCGTATTTTATGGACGAATGATTGGGCAGTGTTATTTACTGAATCTACGGTTTATCAAGAAAGAAACGAACATGATTTAATGCTAGACTTCAAACATGAAATGGATGGATATTTACATAATGCAACAATTTGTAAAACACTTGCCGAATTAGATTTAAAATCAGGTGAACAACACATAGAAGAAAATATGTTTCGATGTTATCAAGCGATGATTGATTTAGGCCTAATTCAAGCGCAAGAGTTAAGTTTATTGGAAAATTGGTTCAGAGATCTAACGACTCTCAAAATGGAACAAAAACGTCGTGCGTAAAAGAACCTTTGTCATGCCAGCATGCTTTAAGCTGGCATCCAGAAATGCCTTGCTGGATGCCAGCTTAAAGCATGCTGGCATGACATGGTTTTTTTTATTAATGCTTGGTCTAATCGTAATTTCCGCTTGGATTTTACATTCCACTTTTTTACTCAATTGGGATGTCAGTTGGTGCATGCATGCGGCGGAACATTTGATGAAAGGTGGGACTTACATCAAAGATTTTTTTGATGTGAATTTTCCCCTGGCATTATATCTTTATATTCCGCCTAATTTAATGAAAAAATATTTAGATCTTAATATTATGGAAAGTTCTCGACTATATATTTTTTTCTTAAATTTTATTTCGGTATCATTTAGCTTTTATTTTCTACGTAAAATATTTCATAATAATCTCCATTCGGCGTATATTTTTACGATGGTGCTCGCTTTTTTATTATTTATTTTTCCTGTCATTCATTTGGGACAGCGGGAACATTTATTTCTTATTTTTACACTACCGTATTTTTTTGCAGTGGGTTTAATTTCTCTCTACCCATCATACAAAAATGACCAAACTAAAATTGTCATTCCCGCGAAGGCGGGAATCTATTTTGAATGGAACGCACTTATTAAGGGAATGTCAGAAAATACAAAGTTGCAGGTTGACGATTATAAATGGATTCCCGCCTTCGCGGGAATGACAAAAGAAAGTGTTATTGCAATTATATTAGGTATTTTTGCATTTCTTGGATTTACCATCAAACCTTACTTTTTTCTAAGTTTTATTTTCCTTGAGCTCTATATATTATTTACAACTCGCAATATTTTAAGCTGGATGCGTGTAGAAGTATTGACTATTATTTTTTTATCAATTGGTTATGCGATATTTATTGGTGTTTTTTATCCCGATTTTATTACCACTGTAATTCCTCTAACATTAAAGTATTTTTATACAAACTATTCCAGTGAATCGTTGCTATTATTATTGACGCAATCAAGTTTTCTATATGCATTATTTGCCATCATTATTTTTATGATGAATAAAAAACAAGGTGATTATCAAGCGTTAAGTCATGTTCTTTTTATCGGGATGTTGGGCGCAATATTTTCTTATCTTTTGCAAAAGGTGTCATGGGCTTATCATCTTTTACCGTTGTTAACATTTAGTGTTTTGCTATTGATGTGCATAATAGTGGAATGGATGAAGGATATTAAAATAAATTCTTCCTCCTTTTTATTTGGCAGTATTTTTGCTTTATGGGTTTTTTCGTATCCCACATATTTTTTATTTCATCAATATCAACTAGCGGTGACATTTAAACAACGTCTTCAGCCTTTAATAAATTACATGGATACTCATACTTCACATCAATCCGTTTATTTTTTGTCGGTCACGATCGAAGATGCGTTACCAGCGATCGATTATTCTCAATCCATATTATCAGGGCATTTTGCACATTTACCATTATTACCAGGGATTTTAGAAAAAATGTCACTGCATTCTCCTAAGGTGCAATGGGCAGATGGTATAATGACAAAAATGATTGTGGATGATTTAAATGATAAAAAACCCGAATTTGTTTTTGTCGATGCAAGAAAATATAAATCTTATTATCGAGATTTTGATTATCTTACACATTTTTCGAAACATCCTTCTTTTGTCGATGCCTGGAAAAATTATCATTATTTTCAAACGATAGATCAACCGATGGTGCTAAGTACCAATATTGACGTTTTGTTTTATCATCTACCAGAATTTGATAAAGAAAAAATAGATAAATTGATTAATGACAATAACAATAAAAAAATAATATTTTTAATTGGAAAAGGTGAGCAAAGGATGGCTTATATATACAAAAAATTTAAAGGGGATAAAGCGTTATCATTACGTTCAGAAAATATAACATTATCAGCAAAAGAACAGCAGTTTATTGATTCAGAAAAAAATACTTTGCTGGATTCAAAATGCGAAACACTCACATTATTAATTCAAAAAATTATTTTTGCAGCTTATCCTTTTTATAAATTAGATGTTTATAAACGTGGATGATTTAATATGTTAACTGAAGAAGCTATTCTTTCTTATTTGCACAGCACTGATAACAATGTTGCTATGGATTTTAAAAGTATAGAAGATGCCGAATTAAGTTTAGTTAACATTCGTAAAATACAGGGGAAATATCGAGTCACTAGCTCTTATGAAAATACGGAAGATGTCTTTTGTGGATTGACGAGCACGATTGTTGGAATGTACGCATTTTTTAAAATAAATAATTTGATATTTCATCATCATTCTGCAAGCAATACGGTGAATCAATTATTTTTATTGGCAACATCGAGTTTAGTTAGCGTCAGTATATCGACTGGTATAGATTATCTCGTGAAAGAGACTGGTTTATTTCGTACCCAAATATCGCGTGACATAATAAAGTTAAATGCGTTAGAAGATCATGTATTGGAAAAAATTCAGTTTATAAAACATTGTCGTGCGACTTAATAAATTAAACTGTCGTGACTCGTTTCATTAATAAAAAAGAATACGATCATACCTGTAATAATCGCCATTGCGACAAGATATAGCGTGGGACCAAGCATAGACGTTTGACTCCATAACCATTGACAAATAAAAGGTAAAGTTCCCCCAAAAATTCCATTCGCTACATTGTAAGCAAAAGACAAGGTCGTATATCGTACATTCGTTGGTAAATTTTCAATGATTGCAACGGGTGTTGCGCTTTGTTCAAAAGCACTTCCTAGTGAAAATAAAATGTAAACAAAAATTAGTAACGATGCGTTATAGCTATTTGATAAATAAAAATTAATAAAAAGAATTGTTATAATAAAAGCGACATTAAATAATAGCATGGGTTTTCGTCCAACTTTATCGCAAAAATAAGCGCCTAGCGGAATAAAAGCAACCATGCATATTAAAAAAATACTCGTTAATAATAATGTTAAATTATTTGTGAAATTTCCTTCATTCTCCAATAAATAAGGTAAGAAAATAACGCAAAAACAATAAAAAGTACTTCCCATGCAACACATACCAATTAAACGTAAAAGTGTCATATAGTTTTTTTTAAACATTATTTTAATGGGATCTGCAACAATTAAATTTTTATGCGTTAATACTTTAAAAGGAATAGTTTCTGTTAGGTAAAGGCGATTGATAAATATGACTAATGCAAAAATGCCGCCGAATAAATAAGGTATTCTCCAGCCCCATGTTTCAAGATTGTCGATTGAAAATGTATTTTGTAAAATAAAAGCGATGGTTATGCTTACTAAAATTCCTACATTTGCACTGATTGTACCAAAAGCGCTGAATAAAGCTCTTTTTCGCCTTGGTGCAATTTCTGTTAAATAAAGGAGGCACCCGCTATATTCTCCTCCAATACAAATTCCTTGCCAAATGCGTACACAAAGTAAAAAAATCGTCGCATAAAATCCTATCATCGAAAATGTAGGTAATAATCCAATGATAAATGTAGGGAAAGCAATGAGTAAAATAGAGAGTCGAAGTGTTTTCGCCCGTCCTCTTTTATCGCCTAAATAACCAAATAATAGTGCACCCAAAGGCCTACACAGAAATCCGATTGCAAAAATACTAAAGACATTAATGATATTGGGATAATTCATGTGTGCGGGAAAAAAAATTTTACTAAAAAGGGGTGCGTATATTGCAAATAAGCCATAATCATACCACTCAAATATATTTCCCAAGCTAGTGTTGATGATATTTTTTGTTTGCATGTATTCGACCATCCTTGTCTGGTTTACCCTCTTTGAAAAGGCGTTGTTGCATAAATGGGGTCATCCTGAACGAAGTGAAGGATCGGTTTAATTCTTCACCATATTATGGAAGTAAACTGATCCTTCACTTTGTTCAGGATGACAAAGCTTCTACATGCAACAATGCCCTTTGTCAAAGGGGGCTTTGTTATAATAAAACTAATCCACCACGCTCATCTTATCCAAATTCTGAAACGCTCTCGGGAGTTTATTACCACGGCGGCCGCGTTCGTTGACGTAGTGTTCCCATTCTTTTGGTTTTAGGGTTAATTTTTTATTTCCTGAAAAAATCACCAGCGTTTGGTTCGCCTCAAAGGTCACAATATCCACCAAATATTCTTCGCGAGTGAGCACACGGCTGCTCGGAATATGTAGGATTTTGTTTCCTTTCCCTTTGCTTAACTCTGGTAATTCTTTCAATGGGAAAATTAATAGATGACCCGTGTTGGTGGCGGTTGCTAAAAAGCTTGTTTCTTTATTTTTAACAAAACGTGGTGTTAATGCTTTTCCACCATTCGGTACATTCAATGCAGATTTACCTGCACGATTTTTTCCTTGCAAATCACCTAAGCTCACGATAAATCCATAACCTGCATCGGATGCTAATAAATATTGTTGTTCGTTTTCACCAATTAACACACCAATAAATTGTGCATTTGCCGGTGGATTTAAGCGTCCCGTCAAGGGTTCGCCTTGGCCTCGTGCGGAAGGTAGCGTATGCGTCGCAAGAGAATAAACGCGACCTGTGGTATCAAAGAAAACCGCAGATTGATTGCTTCGGCCTTGTGCCATCGCTTGAAATTCATCGCCGGCTTTATAATTCAAACTCGTTGGATCAACGTCGTGGCCTTTCGCAGCACGCACCCATCCCATTTTTGAAACAATCACAGAAACAGGTTCTGTGGGCAGAATTTCCGTTTCACTCATGGCTTGCGATTCGGCGCGTTGCACGATGGGTGAGCGGCGTTTATCGCCATATTTTTCTTGATCTTCTTTTAATTCGGTACGCACTAATTTTTTTAATCGTGCGTTTGATCCCAAGATTTGTTCAATTTCATCTTTTTCTTTCGCCAAATCTTTTTGTTCGCCTTTAATTTGCATTTCTTCAAGGCGTGCCAAATGACGCAATTTAATTTCTAAAATCGCTTCGGTTTGTTCTTCGCTTAATTTAAAGCGTTTCATGAGCTCCGCTTTAGGATTATCTTCTTCACGAATAATGCGAATCACTTCATCTAAATTTAAAAATGCAGTTAATAAACCTTTTAAAATATGTAAACGCGCGGAAACAATTTCTAAACGATATTGCAGACGTTTTTTGACGGTACCAAGGCGGTATTCCAACCATTCTTGCAAGATTTGCAATAAACCTTTGACTTCAGGTCGGCCGTTCACACCAATCATATTTAAATTAACACGATAACTGCGTTCTAAGTCGGTCGTTGCGAACAAGTGCGCCATCAAAGTTTCGACATCGACACGATTTGAACGAGGAACAATGACTAATCGCGTTGGGTTTTCATGATCAGATTCATCACGCAAATCGGAAACCAAAGGTAATTTTTTATTTTGCATTTGGTCTGCAATTTGTTCTAACACTTTCGCGCCAGAAACTTGATGCGGTAGTGCAGTGATGACAATTTCCTCTTCTTCCATCGAATAAACCGCACGCATGCGTAAAGATCCATTGCCCGTTTTATAAATGGCCGCGATATCTTTTTTCGGTGTGATAATTTCAGCTTCGGTTGGATAATCCGGTGCAGGAATGTGATGACAAATATCTTTGAGTGTCGCATCGGGATTATCGATCAAATGTATTAATGCATTCACTACTTCAGTAATATTATGCGGTGGAATATCGGTGGCCATGCCGACCGCAATACCGGTTGTGCCATTCAATAATACATTGGGTAAACGTGCCGGCAAAATCGCGGGTTCATCTAAAGTCCCATCAAAGTTTGGCTGCCACTCCACCGTGCCTTGACCCAATTCACGCAATAAAACTTCAGCATAAGGGGATAAGCGCGATTCGGTATAACGCATTGCGGCAAAAGATTTCGGATCATCCGGTGATCCCCAATTTCCTTGACCATCCACGAGTGGATAGCGATAGGAAAAGGATTGCGCCATCAGAACCATTGCTTCATAGCACGCCACTTCACCATGCGGATGAAATTTACCAATGACATCCCCGATGGTGCGCGCGGATTTTTTATATTTATTGGTAGCTTTTAAACCCAATTCTGACATGGCATAAACAATGCGGCGTTGTACTGGTTTTAAACCATCCCCAATGTAGGGCAATGCACGATCTAAAATAACAAACATGGAATAATCTAAATACGCTTTTTCTGCAAAATCGCGTAATGGCATGTGTTCAATATTGCTAGCTTGTGTACTCATTTCTTAAATTACCTCTGCGAGATTGCCTTTACTTTCGAGCCAACTTTTACGATCGGGAACCCGTTTTTTGGCAAGTAGCATATCTAATGTGTTATCGGTTTTATCACCGGATGAAATCGTGAGTTGCACTAATCGGCGTGTATCAGGATCCATGGTCGTTTCGCGTAATTGCATGGGATTCATTTCGCCCAGACCTTTAAAACGAATGACGTTAATTTTACCTTTCTTTTTTTCGGCAGCAAGTCGGTCCAAAATGCCTTGTTTTTCGGATTCATCCAGCGCATAAAAAACTTGTTGCCCACAGTCCACACGAAATAGGGGAGGCATGGCGACATACACGTGACCGGCTTCGACGAGTGGACGAAAATGTTTGACGAAAAGTGCACATAACAACGTCGCGATGTGTGAACCATCGGAATCCGCATCTGCTAAGATACAAATTTTGCCGTAACGCAATCCTTGCAGGGTATTCGTGCCTGGCTCAACGCCCGTTGCGACAGAAATATGATGAATTGCCTCAGATGCAAGAATCTGCGAAGAATCGACTTCCCACGTATTTAAAATCTTACCTTTCAACGGCATGATCGCTTGGAATTCGCGATTTCGCGCTTGTTTGGCAGAACCACCTGCGGAATCACCTTCCACTAAAAATAATTCGGTGCGTTTTATATCTTGCAAACTGCAATCCACTAATTTGCCAGGAAGTGCGGGACCATTGGTTATTTTTTTGCGAACCACCGTTTGCGCGGCTTTCATTCGCAATTGTGCATTTTGGATGGCAAAACTTGAGAGTATTTCACCAAAAGCGACATGTTGATTTAACCAAAGACTGAAAGCATCTTTGACGACACCGGAAACAAAACTCGCACATTCTCTTGACGATAACCTTTCTTTGGTTTGACCGGAAAATTGTGGTTCATGCAATTTTACTGACAGAATATAGGCGCAACGATCCCAAATGTCCTCTGGCGCAAGTTTAATGCCGCGCGGTAATAAATTACGAAATTCACAAAATTCTCGTAGCGCTTCTAACAATCCTAATCGTAAACCGTTAACGTGTGTGCCACCCTGTGGGGTTGGGACTAAGTTCACGTAACTCTCTGCAAGAATTTCACCTTGTTCTGGTAACCAAATGACAGCCCAGTCTACGGCTTCTTGATTACCGGCTAGGGAACCAATAAAAGGTTCATCCGGAATGTAAGCTGATTTGCCGACGGATTCCATCAAGTAATTTTTTAAACCGTCTTCATAGTGCCATTCTTCGGTTTGATTCGTATGTTCATCATGAAAAGACACATGCAAACCAGGGCATAACACGGCTTTCGCGCGCAACGTATGCTTTAATTTTTGAGCAACAAATTTTGGGGAATCAAAATATTTTGGATTGGGCCAAAAACGGACGGAAGTTCCCGTTTCGCGTTTATTTTTTAAAGTACCAATGGTTTTTAGCTTGGATGCTTTTTCTCCATTTTTAAATTGCATTTGGTAAATACTACCATCACGTTTAATAGTGACAGTAAATTGCTCGGAAAGCGCATTCACTACAGAAATACCTACGCCATGTAAACCACCGGAATAGCGGTACATTTTATTAGAAAATTTAGCACCGCTATGCAATTTAGTGAGAATTAATTCAACACCCGAAATGCCTTCTTCCGGATGAATATCAATGGGCATACCGCGGCCATCATCAATAACTTCTAGGGAATTATCTTTGTATAAAATGACTTGAAGTGTGGTTGCATGCCCCTCCATTGCTTCGTCGACGCTGTTATCAATGGCTTCGCGCGCCATGTGATTGGGATTGGTTGTGTCTGTGTACATACCTGGACGACGGCGCACAGGTTCAAGACCGCTTAATACCTCGATGGACTCCGCGGTATATGATTGATTACGTTTCATACGTGATTTTCGCTCATTGGTTGGTTATTTTTGATATCCTTCGATATCTTTTGAATCAGGATTTAGAAGCGCCACAAAATAGTTCGATTGGGTTCTATCATAATCGGTCACGGGATGTCATTCAAATAAAAAATCTGTCATGCATTTTTCATCTGCGTTTCTTTTCCAATTCTTTGACACGCGCGGCGAGTTCTTCAATTTTTTTTCGGCTGCGCGCTAATACTTTGGTTTGCGCATCAAATTCTTCACGTGTCACGAGATCTAGTTTATTAAAGGTTTTTTCTAATACGGCATGAAAGTTTTTTTCAACATCGTGTTGCATTTTTTGTAAATTCTCGGGCAAGATTTTTGCTAATTTTTTGGCGAGGTCACTTAAAAGACTCTCTTTCATGGAATTTCCTCTTGATTATTAAAAGATTCACGCATAAATTCAGGTAAAACCATCGCCGCGTGATGCACATCAAAATTATAATAATGCGTTTTAAAAGGTTTATTGAAAATATTTTTTTCTCGAATTCGTCTGAAAATCCCTTGTTTCATCGCCATAATGGCACTCCCTAAACCGGTATCTACACTTGGTTGAGGAAATGTCAGAATTTGAAATTCATTAAAACCCATGGATTTTAAATCTTGCATCAAAAGTTGTATGGCAGATATTTCAAAAGGAGAGCTACTTTTTTGAATAAAAATGCCATTGGGATTCAGTAAAGTGGAATAATTTTTAGAATTTGTCGTGTGAATTCCTGCATTAATTAAAATATCGACCTTCTGCGATGTGGTATTGTGATAAACCTCTTTAATTTCTGAATGTTTTAATACTTCCTGCAAAATTTGACTGTCTGGATCGCCTAAAATCGCAATATGTTCTGGGGAAGCGTGGGTAAATATTGCGGGATGCGTCATCATTTCACGGAAAATCATTTGTGTACGTTCTTCTAATTTAAACATGCATCATCCTTGTCGTTTAACAAAATAAATCTATTGTAACGTGAATTTGTTATGAGGATAATGGTTTTTTTATGAGTGAAATCTATGCCCAAAACATCACTGATCATCGCAACAAGGGAAAGCCCACTCGCCCTCGCCCAAGCGAATTGGGTAAAAATGGAGCTCTTAAGGCATTTCAAAGACTTGAAGATTGAGCTCCTCGGCATGACAACGAGTGCGGATAAAATGCTCGATATTCCGTTGATGACCGTGGGTGGAAAAGGTCTGTTTGTTAAAGAATTAGAAGAAGCGTTATTAGATGGACGTGCTGATATTGCAGTGCATTCGATGAAAGATGTGCCCTTGCAACTACCGAATAAATTACATTTGCCTGTCATTTGTGAGAGAGCGGATGCTCGCGATGTGTGGGTGTCAAATGATTATCCGACGATGCAATCCCTCGCGCGAGGTGGAGTGGTGGGGACTTCCAGTTTACGTCGACAAAGCCAATTAGCAACCCTCCGTCCTGATCTTAAAATTGTCAATTTGCGCGGTAATGTGAATACGAGGCTCGCTCACCTTGATGAGGGAAAATTTTCTGCCATTATTTTGGCGGCCGCAGGTCTTGATCGTTTAGGCCTTGCGACTCGCATCAAAGATTATTTTTCCTACACGGATATGTTACCCGCAGCGGGGCAAGGTGCTTTAGGGATTGAATGTCGAAAGGAGGACATTGAAACGCTCGCGCTTATTCAAAAATTAAATGATGTGGAAACGCATCAGTGTGTCAGCGCAGAACGTGCGGTCTGTCGAACCCTGGGTGGCGGATGCCAATCACCCTTGGCCGTTTTTGCTGAAATGATGGGAGATGAAATTTATTTAAGAGGACTCCTCGCAGATCTTGATGGCGAAACCGTGTTGCATGCGGAAGAAACAGGTACGGATCCTGAAAGCTTGGGACTTGCCGTCGCGAATGATTTGATATCACAAGGCGCAAAAGAAATTTTACATGCCATCTATCGATCTTAAAGGCAGGACCATTTTAGTTACCCGCCCTAAACCTGCGGGAAATGTGCTCGCTGAAATCATCCGTGCAGCAAATGGAAATGCCCTTTATTTACCATTGTTAGAAATCGTGCCTCTCGATTTTCCAAAAATGGAGACTCACTTTGATTGGCTGATTTTTATTAGTCCTCAGGCGGTTTATCATAGTGCGAAATATTTTCGCGAAAATTTATCAGAAAATACCAAAATCGCTGCCATCGGATTAGGCACGGTTTTAGCATTGGAAAGTGCTGGGTTACATGTCGATCTTTATCCCAAAACCGATTGGAAAAGTGAGGGTTTACTTGCATTGCCCGAAATGAAAGATGTGCAGGGTCTTAACTTTGCCCTCATTCAAGGCGAAGGTGGTCGGCCTTTTCTAGGGGAAATGTTAAGCAAACGAGGGGCGATCGTGACTCGCCTGCATGTTTACCGGCGCCAATTGCCCGAAGTTAATGTGGATTTTGTGCAGGCATCGAAAATTGATATAATCGTTACCACATCAAATGACATTTTACAAAATCTAACAAAACTTTTTGGACCAACGTTATGTCATGTACCGACGCTGGTCATTAGTGAAAAAATGTATGATGTGGCGAAAGCAATGGGGTTTCAAAAAATATTTATCGCGAAAAATGCAAGTACCGATGCCATCATGGTCGAATTGAAAAGGATAATTTATGGAAAATGAAACAGAAACATCTCCAAAGAAAAAACATTTTTCGTGGAAAGGGTTGGGAATTTTGTTTTCGGCACTCGCCGTCGTGGTGTTGCTATGCGTCGGGTATGGGGCATATATGAGTTATGTTTCACTGCAAAAAATGCAAATTAGAGAAGCATCCATTTTTGAATCTGACATTCAAATACTCAAAAATAATGTGGATGATTTAAGAAAATCGTTGGCGGACTCACAATCAAAACAATCGGAACAAATGAAAAATGTCGAGGATTCGATTCAAAAAATCGAACAAACCCCTGGTATTGAGGCGCAGTTCAAAATTGCGGAAGTGGATTTTTTGATAAAATTTGCGAATCAGACTTTAACTTTGGACCATAACATTCCTGATACGATTCAAATATTAAAAAAAGCGGATGAAGCATTACAAAACGTATCAGATACCAACGTGATCGCATTGCGAGAAGCGCTGGCAAAAGATATCGCGAATTTACAAAGCGCACCGATCATTGATACCACTGGGATTTACATGCGTCTTAACGCATTGAATGATGAGTTGCAACGCTTACCTTTAATTACAAAAATTTCACAAGAAAATAACAATATTCCAGCAGAAAACAACAATGAAAATTTATCGTGGTGGAAAAAAGGATTGCAAAATACCTGGGATTCTTTACGAAGTCTTGTGGTGGTGCGTTATAACACGAAAGGAAGAATGCCGCTCATTTCACCGGGACAAGAAACTTTTCTTTATGGTTTGATGACAACTGACGTTATGCACGCAGAATGGGGTTTGTTGCATGGCAACAACACGATTTATCAAACTAGTCTCACGAATATCAAAAAATATGTCGACGAATATTTTGTGTCGAATGCGAGTCAAACCATTGCTCTCGTTAACGAATTAAATGCGCTTCAGCAGTTTGATGTGCAGATGGTATCGAAAGATATTTCAAATTCATTGCAAGCAGTAAACGCATTGAAAAAAGGAGAGTAATCTATGTGGCGTTTTATCGGTTTACTGATTGCATTAATTTTTTCAGTGTGGATTGGCGTCGCAATTGCAAAAGATCCGGGGCTTGCTTATTTTTCCTATCGACAATGGTCGGTTGAAATGCCGCTTTGGTTTGCGGTCTTAAGTTTTATCGTGATAATGTGGCTTTTGTTTTTCATTATGCAAATATTAAGTTCTGCTGATCTCACTTTTTATCGTATGAAAAATTGGTTTTTTTGGCGTCGCAAAGATAAATCCATCACGAAAACATCACATGGTATTTTAGAATTTATTGAAGGTCATTATAAACATGCAGAGTCTTTATTGTTAGATGGCGTTCCGCAATCCAATGCACCCATTGTGAATTATTTAGTATTAGCAAAAGTGGCTGACGCCAATCATGAGTATGATAAACGAGATAATTATTTGCAGAAAGCACACATCGTTTCCAAAAATGCGGATATTCCAGTCGGTATTGTGCAAGCTGAATTACAATTACATCGTGGTCAAATCGAACAAGCGAAAGCGACTTTGATTGCACTTCGTCGCATTGCGCCTCGGCAACCCGTGGTATTGAAATTGTTAGAACGTGTGTATGTGCATTCAGGTGATTTTGATAGTTTATTAAAAATTTCCCCCGATCTTTACAAAGCAAAAGTTGTTAATCGTGAAGAGTATGCTTTGCTTCAAAAAAGAATTTATGTTGAATTGTTAAAAAACAGCAAAAATCCCCTCGAAACTTGGAAAACCATCCCGAAAAAATTTGCCCTAGATCCTGAATGTCTTTTTTATTATGCAAAATCGCAACCTGCATCGAATGAAATAGAAGACATGATTTTTAAGTCGTTGAAAAAATCCTGGAACAAAGATTTGATGGAATTATACGGAAAATTGCAAACGCCAGATCTCAAAAAACAATTATCGCATGCGGAATCTTTATTAAAATATTATCCGAAAGAACCAGTGTTATTGTGTGTATGCGGAAAATTAAGTACACGCGCCAAACTATGGGGTAAGGCGCGTAGTTACTTTATTGAAAGTTTGAAATTAGATCCAAAACCGCAAACTTTTGCAGCGTATGCTATATTGTTACAAAAATTGGGTGACCAGGCAGGTGCACTCGAGAACTTCAAGGAAGGTTTGAATTTTGCAAAATGAGTGAATATGGCATCTTATAAAATTATTTTTGCGGGTACACCAGAATTTTCATGTACGACATTACAAAGTCTTTTACAATCCGAGCATGAAGTTTTAGCGGTATATACACAGCCTGATCGACCGTCGGGTCGAGGGCGTCAGGTTTCGCAAAGTCCAGTCAAAGACATTGCATTAATATACGATTTGCCGATTGAACAGCCTTTGAATTTTCGAGATCCCGCGGACCAAAAAATTTTAAGCGATTATAAAGCCGATTTTATGATTGTGGTGGCTTATGGAATATTATTGCCGAAAGTTATTTTAGAGGCCCCCAAATTTGGATGCTTAAATATACATGCCTCTTTGTTACCACGTTTTCGAGGTGCGGCGCCTATTCAACGTGCGTTGTTATCCGGTGATAAAAAAACGGGGGTGACCATTATGCAAATGGATACAGGGTTAGACACCGGCCCCATGTTGTACAAAGAGGAATGCGACATTTTTGAGACGGATACGAGTCAAACCTTGCATGATCGATTAGCAGAATTGGGTAGTGACGCTTTGTTATATACTTTAGAAAATTACAAAAAATTAAAACCAGAAATGCAAAATAATTCGCACACGACGTACGCGCATAAACTTACTAAAGAAGAAGCTAAAATTGACTGGCAAAAAAGCGCAGCAACACTTGCATTAGAAATTCGTGGTTTTAATCCGCGCCCCATTTCTTACACGACACTCGATGACAATGTGATTCGAATTTATGAAGCGAACGTTATTTCAAAAAATCCAATCAATGCAAAAATAGGGGAAATTGTTGCGGTTTCGGCAGATGGAATCGATGTTGTTACTGGCAAAGATATTTTGCAAATAACACAATTGCAATTATCGGGTGGCCGCGTACTTTCCGCGCGAGAGTTGTTGAATGGTAGACATGATTTATTTCAGTTGGGGCAATGTTTTACATGAACGCTCGAAGTCACGCGCTCGATATTTTAATTCAGGTGATTGTTGCGGGGCGTTCGTTCACCCCGTCGTCCCGCGATTTATTCGCGGGACCCAGGAGTTTCCTAGATGCCGCTCTGGATCCCGCGAATAAATCGCGGGACGACGGTTTCACCCAAGCAATATGCTACGGCGTTTGCCGCAATTTTTTTCGACTAGATTTTTTCCTGCAACAATTATTAGAAAAACCATTAAAACAAAAAGACAAAGTTATTTATTGTTTATTGTTAATGGGGCTTTATCAATTAACGGAGATGCGTGTGCCAACACATGCGGCGGTTTCTGAAACGGTTTCACTCACTACACACCTTAAAAAAGAATGGGCGCGCGGATTGGTGAACGCCGTGCTGCGAAATTTTTTGCGTCGACAAGAAGATTTGATGACGAAACTCGAAAAAAATTTTTCGGCGAAATATTCTCATCCCCAATGGATGATCGATAAAATAAAAAATGATTGGCCGAAAGAATGGATTAATATTTTAGAGGCTAACAACGAACATCCACCATTTGCGTTGCGGGTGAATGTGCGTCGGGGGACGAGAGAGCAGTATGTAAACTCGTCGTCCCGCGATTTATTCGCGGGATCCAGAGGGGCTCATGATGTCGCTCTGGATCCCGCGGACAAGCCGCGGGACGACGTACTAGAGAATATTCGAAACATCCCCCACACCCAATCCGGCATTATTTTAAATACTCCCGTGAACGTGTCCGAACTACCCGGATTTTCTGAAGGTAAAATCTCCGTGCAAGATGGCGCAGCCCAACTTGCGGCAGAATTATTAAAGCTCGAAAAAAATCAATATGTACTCGATGCCTGCGCAGCTCCCGGCGGGAAAACGGCCCATATTTTAGAAATGGCAGATGTAGAACTCGTCGCCGTCGATAAAGATCCGAAAAGATTGCAATCCATCGAGGAAAATTTATCTCGATTACAATTAAAAGCAAAATGCATCGCGGCAGATGTTGGCAATGTATCGCAGTGGTTCGAAGGACGATTATTTGATCGCATTTTATTAGACGCACCTTGCTCTGCAAGCGGCGTCATTCGAAGACATCCCGACATAAAAATATTGCGACAAGACAAGGATATTGCGAAACTTGCAGATGAACAAAAGCGACTCCTGGCGGCACTATGGCCGCTTTTAAAGCCAAATGGCATACTCGTTTATGCCACTTGCTCTATTTTTTCCGATGAAAATGTCGAAGTTGTTGCCGATTTTCTCCAAAAAACAACGGACGCTTTCGAAGAAAAAATAGCCATGGATTGGGGGGTCGCCAGTCTCTATGGCCGTCAAATTTTGCCAGGCATGGATGAAATGGATGGTTTTTATTTTTGCGCGCTTAGAAAAGCGTCATGAGGTATTTATGCGTATTGAATATGATGTGAAGTTGGATTTCAAAGATGTATTAATTCGTCCTAAACGTAGCGTATTAAAGTCACGTTCAGAGGTAACTTTAGAGCGTGAATTTCGATTCAAACATGCAGGCACTAAATGGCAAGGCGTACCCATTATTGCGGCGAATATGGATCATACGGGTACTTTTCAAATGGCGACGGCGCTTCACGAGCATGGATTATTGACGGCTATTGATAAATTCATTACGGAAGAAGAATGGAGCGAATTTGCAACAAAACATCATAAGGTTATTGCATCCTGCTTTGTTTCAATTGGTATTTCGGAAAATGATTTTACGAAAGTGGGAGACATTATTAAAAAAACGAAAGCTCAAATGATTTGTCTCGATGTCGCGAATGGTTATACGGAACGGTTTGTCGATTTTTTAAAACGTATTCGTGACACGCATCCCGATAAAGTTATCATGGCGGGAAATGTGGTGACGGGAGAAATGGTGGAAGAATTAATTTTATCTGGTGCTGATATTGTAAAAATTGGGATTGGCCCCGGTTCTGTTTGTACTACTCGTGAAAAAACGGGGGTGGGTTATCCGCAGCTTTCTGCCATTATTGAGTGTGCAGATGCAGGTCATGGATTAGGTGGCCATGTTTGTGCGGATGGTGGTTGCGAAACGCCCGGTGATGTTGCAAAAGCTTTTGCCGCAGGTGCAGATTTTATTATGTTAGGCGGCATGCTATCTGGTCATGATGAATGTTTGGGTGAAGTGATTGAAGAGCAGGGTTTACGTTTTAAACGTTTTTACGGTATGAGCTCGACCGAAGCGATGGAAAGATATCATGGATCCGTTGCAGAATATCGTGCCAGCGAAGGGCGTTCTGTCAATGTTCCTTATCGCGGACCTGTCAAAAATACGGTCTTAGATATTCTCGGCGGCATACGTTCTACTTGCACCTATGTCGGCGCGGAACGCTTGAAAGAATTGTCAAAACGTACGACTTTTATTCGTGTTTCGAAACAGTTGAATGAGGTTTTTGCGCCTTATACCAAAGCGAAATAATTCCGGTTGTCATGCCGGCTAAAAACATGCTGGCATGACAGTGGGGATTATTATTAAAATAAATACAGTAAGTTACGTAATGTTGAATCCTTGATCATAATCCGCTATGATTTCTTCGTGCGTTTTTCTTTAAAATGAAAAGACGAACAACTTATAAATAAATAAATAAAACGTGGAGAAAAAAATATGTTAAAAAAAATCGCAGTTGCAACCATTTTACTTAGCACCTCTGGCGTCGCTCTCGCTGGAATTTCAGGAACTCCTTCCGCGACAAGTCCCGCGGGATCCATTCTCCAAACCTGTCATGCCAGCATGCTTTTAGCTGGCATCCAAGCGGCTTCGTTGAATGCCAATTGGATGCCAGCTAAAAGCATGCTGGCATGACAAAACCTGCCTTTACTTCAAGTCTTCATAATGGCATTCTTATAGCATGCTGCAATGGGAGAAATGACTTGAAAAAGCATATAAAAAAAATTTTTAGCGGATTTATCATTTTTATTTTATTTGGCAATGCTTTCGCCCACATCCCTATCCCCCGAGGTTGGTACGCCGATGGGAGTGTTGGGATTACTAATACAAATTCAAGTAATGATAGCAATGACAACAATGATAATAATGATGATAGCAATGATGATAACAATAACAGCAGCACTGCTTTAGGCTTCAATGTAAATGTTGGATATAAATTCTTGCCATTTTTTGGAGTCGAAGGTGGTTATACGACTTATGGCAAATCATCCAGTAGTTTCACCGGTAATCATGCCTTTGATATCGCAGCGAAAGCTATCATTCCATTTCCAGAAGTCGGTGCGGAACTCTACGCTAAATTAGGTGGTGCGCAAACGTATCCAGAGGACGATGGTAATTCAACAAATTTATTCTACGGTTTTGGCGCTGATTATTGGCTATATTCTAATATGTCGATTTTAATGCAATGGACCCAAGCGAAAAGCAACGCCGGGCCCTTAAACCTTTTCTCAATAGGCATCGGGTTTCTCGTATAAACGATAAGCGGTGCAAAACCATGATTGCTCAATTTTTTACTATTGGATTATTAATGCTCTTATCTGCAATACTCCCCGGGCCAGATTTTGCTTTAGTTACTAAATGCTATTGAAATGTTTGTTATCATAACCGCATGGTTTTGTAGTTTAACTATTCTTTTATCTCATCCGCGTGTTTTGCGCTTATTAACTAAAATTGAAAAATATATTTCAAAAGCATTAGGTGTATTTTTAATTGGTTTTGGCGTTGCATTAGCTTTTATTAAAAAATAATTAATTGAGCATACAAAAAATAATGCCCTATGGAATAAATTCTGCGTAAATGGGTTTTAGTGACTCAAAAAAAAGATGGATACGATCTGATGTCCAATTATTTCGCTAAATTCAATTAAATAATTTCTTACCCGATTGCCTAAAACAGCTCGAATTAGAATATTCGCATCTATTACTAAAATATTGGATGACATTAGACTTTCTTTTTCTCTTTATCATGTGAAATTTCTGCATTTCTTAGTTTACGGAATTCTGAAAATAACTCTTCTTCTGTAATCCCTTGTGATAAAAGTAATTCTTCAAGTTTTATTACTGCCAGTTTTAAAGATTCTAGTTCGGCTTTATTATGATGATGTTTAGTGGGAATATAAAAGCCGATTGTTTCACCATGTCGCGTAATAGCTACAGGTAAAGAAGTCATAAGATATTGAGGTAAATGAGCGCGAAACTCTCGCATACCTACTTTCAGAATGCTTTTTTCCATATGAGCCTCTCTTAAATGTGTACTCATATGTACACAATAGATCAATAATTATCAATTGTCAAATCTGTTCCTAAAAGCAACGCCGGGCCCTTGAATCTATTTTCAATAGGCATTGGATTTTTGGTATAAATCCTTTAACCATCGGCTGATATCATTAATTTCTTCCAAGCTCACGGTATGGGCGATGGAATAATATTTCGCAGTGACGTTGTAGTGATTTTTTATCAACACATCTGCGGTTCTTTCACCTAACGGAAAAGGCACGACGAAATCTTCTCTACCATGTCCGATAAAAATGGGGGTGGTTGCGTTGGCCGGGTTGGCTTTGGTGAGCAAGCTTTCTGCATGCGGTAAAAATCCTGATAACGCCATTATTCCCGCAAGCGATTTTGGATAGTGAAGTCCTGCCATGAGAGCAATCACCGCACCTTGCGAAAAACCCGCTAATACAATTTTTTCAATGGGAATACCTGCGTCCACTTCCGTTTGAATCAATCCATTAACAATTTGAATGGATGCGTGAATACCTTTTTCATCAATTTTTTGATGAATATCCATCGATTGAATATCGAACCATGCGCGCATGACATAACCATTATTAATCGTCACCGGTTGCATAGGTGCGTGCGGAAAAATAAATCGTAAAGGTAAATCGTTATGTAATTTTAATTCGGGAACAATGGGCGCAAAATCATGGCCATCGGCACCTAAGCCATGTAGCCAGATCACACTTCCCCAAGCCTTTGTTTCTGGAGATAAAGCAATATGATGTTCAGTGGATGTTTTATGATACATTTTAGTCTTCTACGTAGTAGGCCCTATTGCCTCACGCAATTATACATAGTAATCTTAAAATCTTCATAGCGTATTAGCGAAAGGACAAATCCATGAACAAATCTTTAAAGACAATGTTAGGCGTGACGTTGTTAGAAATTATGTTAGTGTTAGCCATCGCCGGTATTATTATTGCAATGTCTGTGCGTTACTTCGGGCAAGCATCCACCAATCAAAAAGTAACATCCGCGATTAGTGGTATTACTGCAATGGTCTCTGCGGTTGAGCAATGGCGATTGCAAGGGAAAGCCTTAAGCTCTTTAACTAATGATGATATTAAATCCTATTTTACGGCTGACTCTATTCCTAAATCTCCTTGGACGAATGATCCAATGACAGCAAAAGGTGGATCAGTAGCTAATACTTACGTGATAAGTACTAAAACTTCGGATATCGGTTCTTGTAATTTATTAGCAGATCAAATGAGCACGCAGCCAGGTTATACAGGAGTGTGTAGTACGGGTAACGCTGTTGATGTGACTGTTAATACTGTCCCAGGTGGTGGAGCGGCTTCTTAAAAGGTTCAGTTAAACCCGTCGTCCCGCGGCTTGTCCGCGGGATCCAGAATGGCTTAGTTGATGTCACTGGATCCCGCGGACAAGCCGCGGGACGACGGGTTTCCCTCATGACAATATATTTTAATACCGATACTGCTCCGCTTTATACGGACCATCAACAGAAAGATTTAAGTACTTCGCTTGTTCCGGTGTTAACTTCGTTAATTTCACACCTAATTGATCAATGTGCAATCTCGCGACCATTTCATCCAACTTCTTCGGTAAAATATGTACGCCGAGCGGATATTTGTCGCTGTTTTGCCACAATTCGATTTGTGCCAAGACTTGATTGGTGAACGAAGTCGACATTACAAAACTTGCGTGACCGGTGGCGCAACCCAAATTCACCAAACGACCTTCGGCTAAAATGATAATGCGTTTGCCATCAGGGAAAATAACGTGATCCACTTGCGGTTTAATGTTTTCCCACGTTAATTTTTTCAAGGAAGCAATATCAATTTCCGAATCAAAGTGACCAATGTTGCACACAATCGCTTGATCGCGCATTTTTTGCATGTGATCAAAAGTAATAACGTGGTAATTACCTGTTGCAGTCACAAAAATATTGGCAATACTTGCGGCTTCATCCATCGTGACAACACGATAACCTTCCATCGCGGCTTGTAATGCACAAATAGGATCGATTTCGGTAATCAATACCGTGGCGCCGAGTGCTCGTAAGGATTGCGCACAACCTTTACCCACATCACCATAACCACAAACCACAACAATTTTGCCGGCAATCATGACATCCGTTGCGCGTTTGATACCATCGACCAAGGATTCACGGCAACCGTATAAATTATCGAATTTCGATTTAGTGACGGAATCGTTAACATTAATCGCAGGCACTTTGAGCGTGCCATCTTTAAACATTTCATATAAACGACGTACCCCTGTCGTTGTTTCTTCGGAAACACCTTTCACATCGTTCAACAATTCAGGTGTTTTTTCGTGCATCCACAGTGTCAGATCACCACCATCATCCAGAATCATGTTGGGCTTCCAACCATCCGGGCCTTCAATGGTTTGGTCAACGCACCACCAGTATTCATCTTCGGTTTCGCCTTTCCAAGCAAAGACCGGAATCCCCGCTGCTGCAATCGCCGCGGCTGCGTGATCTTGGGTGGAAAATATATTACAGGAAGACCACCTTACCTGCGCCCCCAGCGCAAGTAATGTTTCAATTAACACGGCGGTTTGAACCGTCATATGCAAACAACCGGCAATTCGCGCACCTTGCAACGGTTTTTTATCTTTGTACATACGACGTAATGCCATTAATCCTGGCATTTCGGTTTCAGCAATTTGAATTTCTTTACGTCCCCATTCAGCGAGACTCATATCTGCAACTTTTGCATCCATAGTGACCTCTTTTACTTTGACTTGCATGTGCACATTCCCCTAAACTTTGGCGGCTTTACGTAAAATATCGGCTTTATCAGTTTTTTCCCAAGAGACATTCAAGTCTTCGCGACCAAAATGTCCGTAGCTTGCGGTAGGACGGTAAATGGGTTTTAAAAGATCCAGCATTTTGATAATGCCGTAAGGACGTAAATCAAAATGTTCGCGGATTAATGCAATAATTTCGTGATCGGGAATTTTGCCGGTGCCGAAAGTGTCCACAAAAATGGAAATCGGTTCAACCACACCGATCGCGTAAGACACTTGGATTTCGCATCGGTCGGCAATGCCGGCTGCCACGATATTTTTAGCAACATAACGCGCGGCATATGCAGCGGAACGATCGACTTTGGAGGGATCTTTACCAGAAAAACATCCACCACCATGTCTCGCCATACCGCCATAAGTATCGACAATGATTTTTCTGCCAGTCAAACCACAATCACCTAAAGGTCCGCCAATCACGAAACGACCCGTTGGATTGACATAATATTTGGTGTTTTTATCAATCCATTCTTCGGGAAGGATGGGTTTGATAATTTCTTCAATGACATGTTCCACTAATTTATCATGGCTGATATCAGGATGATGTTGGGTGGAAAGCACAACGGCTTGAATCCCAACCGGGCGGCCATCGGCATAACGAAAAGTAATTTGGCTTTTTGCGTCCGGTCGGAGCCAAGCTAAAACATCTTCTTTGCGCAATTCAGCTTGGCGCTTCACTAATTCATGCGCAAAATAAATGGGCGCAGGCATTAAAACGGAGGTCTCGTTTGTCGCATAGCCAAACATGAGCCCCTGATCTCCCGCCCCTTGTTCTTCGCGGTTTGCGCGGTCGACGCCTTGTGCGATATCGACGGATTGTTTGCCAATCGCGGACATAATCGCGCAAGATTCCCAGTCAAAGCCCATTTCGGAGCTATTGTATCCAATGTCACGAACGACGCTGCGCGTTAATTGCTCAATGTCGACCCATGCACCGGTCGTCACTTCGCCGCCTACTAAAACCATTCCAGTTTTGACTAATGTTTCACATGCGACCCGTGCGTTAGGATCTTGTTCTAGAATCGCATCTAAAATAGCATCAGAAATTTGATCGGCGATCTTGTCAGGATGCCCTTCCGACACCGATTCTGAGGTAAATAAGAATTCTTTTTGCATAATCCGTCCTGCTTTGAAAGAGAGTCCTGCATAATACTAATTTTTCTGGTAAGATTCACGAAATTTTTCTGTTTACTATTGGAGAAACCATGCCATCACGTCGCGATCTTGCCAATGCAATTCGTGTCTTAAGTATGGACGCTGTACAAAAAGCCAACTCGGGCCATCCTGGAATGCCCATGGGAATGGCGGACATTGCTGAGGTGTTGTGGAATGACTTTTTGCAACACAATCCTAATAATCCTCATTTTCTGAATCGCGATCGTTTTATTTTATCGAATGGTCATGGATCGATGTTGCAATACGCGTTGCTGCATTTGACGGGCTATGATGTCACGATCGACGATTTGAAGAATTTTCGTCAAATGCACTCCAAAACCCCAGGTCACCCAGAGGTTCGAGAAACCCCCGGTGTCGAAACGACCACGGGTCCATTGGGTCAGGGATTGGCCAATGCCGTCGGTATGGCGCTTGCCGAAAAACATTTGGCCGCGCAATTCAATCGGGAAGGTTTTCCCATTATCGATCACTATACATATGTTTTTGTAGGCGATGGTTGCTTGATGGAGGGGATATCACATGAAGTGTGCTCGCTCGCGGGGACTTTTGGGTTAAATAAATTAATCGTTTTATATGATGATAACGAAATTTCGATTGATGGACATGTGGGGGGGTGGTTTACGGATGATACACCTAAACGTTTCGAAAGTTATGGCTGGCATGTCGTACCCAACGTGGATGGCCATGATAGTGAAGCCGTTCGAAAAGCGATTCTAGAATCTCAATCGCAAAAAGATAAACCGAGCATCATTTGTTGCAAAACGAAAATCGGTTTTGGCGCTCCCAATTTGGTTGGCACCGCAAAAACGCACGGCGCGCCACTAGGTGATGCTGAAATTGCGGCTTCTCGACGCGAATTGCGGTGGGAACATGCGCCTTTTGTGATTCCAGAAAATATTGCTAAAAAATGGAATGCCCGTGAAAAAGGGCAGCAACTCGAAAAAAATTGGCAGGATTTATTCGACAAATATCAAAAAGAATACCCTGATCTTGCGAGAGAATTATTACGTCGTATGGAAAATCGGTTGCCAGAACAATGGACCCAGTCAGTACATACATTGTTAGATACGTTGCAGCAAAAAAAAGAAACGATGGCAACGCGAAAAGCGTCTCAAGTTTGCATCAATCATTTCACTAAAGTGTTACCGGAATTATTCGGTGGTTCTGCCGATTTATCCGAATCTAATTTAACGCACTGGGATGGTGTGAAAGCATTTTCAAAAGAGAATCCGGCGGGACAATACATTCACTATGGTGTCCGCGAATTTGGTATGTCTGCCATCATGAATGGCATTGCATTGTATAATGGTTTGTTGCCATTTGGCGGGACTTTTTTAACATTTTCCGATTATGCGCGAAATGCATTGCGACTCGCAGCGATGATGGATGCTCGCACGATTTTTGTGTATACGCACGATTCTATTGGTTTGGGTGAAGATGGGCCGACGCATCAACCGGTGGAACATACTGCCAGTTTGCGTTTGATTCCAAAGATGTCTCTCTGGCGTCCTGCCGATACGATGGAGTCTGCTGTCGCTTGGCAAAAAGCGATCGAGCGTCAAGGTGCTACTTGCTTACTTTTTTCTAGACAAAATTTGCCGTTTATCGAACGCACGACGGATGTGATTTCTCATATTCAACGTGGCGGTTATATTTTATCGGATTGCGAAGGTACGCCGGATTTGATAATGATCGCAACTGGTTCGGAAGTGATACTTGCTCTGGAAGCCGCGCAACAATTGGCGCCGCTTAAAGTCCGAGTAGTATCCATGCCTTCGACGGATGTGTTTTTGGCGCAAGATGCGGCTTATCAAGAAAGTGTGTTGCCAAGAAATGTCACGGCGCGCCTCGCGATCGAAGCAGGATCCAGTCAGAGCTGGTATCAATTTGTCGGCGCTAAGGGAAAAATTATTGGTTTGGATCATTTTGGTATGTCCGCACCTGCAAAAGATATTTTTAAAGCTTGTGGCTTTACGGTTCCGCATGTGATAGAAATTGCGCAGTCATTAATTAAGGTGAAAGAGGAGAACAGTCTATGACGATTCGTGTTGCGATTAATGGTTTTGGTCGTATTGGCCGCAATATTTTGCGTGCGCATTATGAATCCAAAAAACATCCAGAAATTCAGATTGTCGCGATCAATGATTTAGGCGATGTGAATACGAATGCGCATCTTATTCGTTATGATACGACACACGGAAAATTTCCAGGGGATGTACAAGTTTCTGGGAATGATATTGTGGTAAATGGCGATAAAATTCGCGTACTTGCTGAACGCGATCCCAAAAAATTACCATGGAAAGATTTAAATATTGATGTGGTATTAGAATGTACCGGATTTTTTACCAGCAAAGAAAAAGCATCCGCGCATTTGGAAGGGGGTGCGAAAAAAGTGTTAATTTCAGCGCCTGCAACAGGTGTTGATGCGACCATCGTATTCGGTGTCAACCAACATACCTTAAAATCCAGTGACACGGTTATTTCCAATGCTTCTTGCACTACAAATTGTTTAGCACCCATGGTGAAAGTGTTGCACGAGACGATCGGAATTGAAAAAGGTTTGATGAATACCATTCATTCCTTCACTAACGATCAAGTATTGATTGATGTGCATCATAGTGATTTGCGACGCGCTCGCGGGGCAGCACACTCCATGATTCCAACCAAAACCGGTGCAGCTGCGGCGGTTGGTTTAGTTATCCCTGAATTAAATGGTAAATTGGATGGTTTTTCTATTCGCGTGCCGACTATCAATGTTTCTGTTGTTGATTTTACTTTCCAAACCAAGCGCGATACTTCTATTGACGAAGTCAACAAAGTGATGAGAGCAGCGGCTAATGGTGAAATGAAAGGTATTTTAGAAATTAATGACGAGCCTCTCGTTTCGGTTGATTTTAATCATAACCCCGCTTCTTCCATTTTTGATACTTCACATACCAAAGTCATGGGAAATTTAGTGAAAGTATTGTCGTGGTATGACAACGAATGGGGTTTCTCGAATCGAATGTTGGATGTGATTCCGGTTTTTGTGAAGTAGTTGGTTTCCTGTCATGCCAGCATGTTTTTAGCTGGCATCCAAAGAGCTTCGCTGTATGCCGCTTGGATGCCAGCTAAAAACATGCTGGCATGACATAGTTTAACTGAGCTCAAGGATTAAATCATGCCCACCACCCCTTTTTTAAATATGTTCGGTCGTTCGCCGATCCGTCCGCTCGAAGAACATATGGCGAAAGTGCATGCTTGTGTTAAAGAATTATTGCCTTTTTTTGAAGCGGTACTCGCCAAAGATTGGGCGACCGTCGAATCATTGCAACAAGAAATCGTTCGCCTCGAAAATAAGGCAGATGGCTTGAAGCGAGATTTACGCCTACATTTGCCAAAAAGTTTATTTATGCCAGTTTCGCGTAGTGATCTTTTGGATTTATTAAATGTGCAAGATCACTTGGCAAGCAGAGCCAAAGATATTGCGGGATTAATTTTGGGAAGGAAAATGATTTTTCCAGAACCAATCGCAAGCGATTTTATGGAATTCGTCAAGAAAAATATTGAAGCATCCCAACAAGCCAACGTCGCGATTCACGAGCTGGATGAATTATTAGAAACGGGTTTTAGTGGAAATGAAATAAAACATGTGGAAAGAATGATTCAAAAATTATTGCATATCGAAGAAGAAACCGATGCGCAAGAAATAGCATTACGCCAAGCTCTCTTTCAAATCGAAACAAAACTTCCGCCTATTGATGTCATGTTTCTTTATAAAATTATCGAGTGGACAGGCGATTTAGCCGACCAAGCGCGCGAAGTGGGCGATCAATTACAAACCTTATTAGCAAGATGAGATAAAACCATGGAATACGGAATGATTTTTATTGTTCTCGCTTGTTTGGTAGGTTTATGGATGACCTGGGGTATTGGTGCGAATGACCTTGCCAATATCATGAGTACCGCGATGGGATCGAAAGCGATTTCTGTGAAACAAGCATTAATTATTGCAATTTTTTTCGAAATTGCAGGTGCTTTTTTAGGGGGAAATGAAGTCTCTGACACAATTCGTGGGGGGATAATTGACATTGAGGGGTTTCCTCCGGCCATTTTAGTCTATGGCTTATTATCGGTTTTATTAGCTGGCGCGACTTGGATTACGATTGCAAGTTTTCTTGGTATGCCAGTATCCATTACCAATGCCATCGTGGGTGCCATTGTAGGGGTGGGTGCACTCATGTTAGGTATCGATGCTATTCATTGGGAAACCGTTGGGTACATTGCAATCAGTTGGGTGAGTTCACCGCTCATTGCAGGCGTCGTTGCTTTTTTATTATTTATTTCGATTCGTCGTTATATTCTCGCAGCAGAAAATCCATTTAAATCGGCCAAATATTTGGTTCCTGTTTATTTAACGTTGGTCGGAATCATTTTATCGTTGATGACGACGATTAAAGGATTAAATCATTTTCATATTTCGCTCACTTTTTTACAAAAATGTGGCGTGGTGACTCTGACCACGGCTTTCGTTTTGGCCTTTGGTATGCTAATGATGCGCCAATTACGTTTACGGACTAAGCTGCATCGACATACGCAATATGTTTATATCGAAGGAATGTTTAGTGTGTTAATGGCATTTACTGCGTGCGCAATGGTTTTCGCGCATGGTTCTAATGATGTTGCGATTGCCGTCGGTCCAATCGCTGGGATTATTGGATTAGTCGGTACGGGCGAAGTCATGCATGATGGCATGTTGCTCGGCGGTATCATGCTTTTTGGGTGCTTGGGGGTGGTATTGGGTTTATTTATGTATGGTCGAAAAGTGATTGAAACTGTCGGTAGCGCGATCACGACACTCACACCAAGTCGGGCATTTGCCGCAACGCTTGCCGCCGCAACCACTGTGGTTGCATCCACCAGTACGGGCATTCCCGTTTCTGCGACGCAAACATTAGTCGGCGCCGTTTTTGGTGTTGGGCTTGCGAGAGGAATTGATGCTTTAAATTTGGGTGTCATGCGAAATATTTTTATGTCTTGGATGATTACCATCCCGGCTGCGGCAGGGCTTGCTACTTTTTTCTTTTTTATATTAAGGATGATTTTTGGGTGATATATAGGCTATACTATACGTATGAAATACGTATCAAGGGGGCGTTATGCATAAAAAATTGACCATTACGATTGATGAAAAAGTATATGAAGGTCTATACGCGACTATTGGGGAAGGAAAAATTAGTCAATTTATCGAGAACTTAATAAAACCGCATGTTTTACATCAGGATTTAGAACAAGCTTATTGTGAAATGGCGGCCGATAGTGAAAGAGAGAATGCCGCAATGGAATGGAGTGAAGGGGTGATTAAGGATGTCAATGATTCAAAGAGGTGAGGTTTGGTGGGTTGACTTTAATCCTTCGATAGGGGGAGAAACCCAGAAAGTAAGACCCGCAATTGTTATTAGTAATGATGCATCGAATAAGATTTTAAATCGTGTTCAAGTTATACCAATAACAAGCAATACATTAAAATGTTTTCCATGTGAAGCGTATGTTGAGATTGATGGAAAGATAAGTAAGGCGATGGCGGATCAAATTGCAACAGTTAGCAAACTTCGATTGAAATCAAAAGTTGGGTCCATCTCTTTTCAAAATATGTTGGATGTTGAACGCGCCATCAAAGTTCAATTAGATTTGTAAAAATAATCACCTCAGTTTTAAAGCATTTTTAGATGAAGCCAAATGCATCGTCATTTTCGATGTTTACCCCTGCTTTTAAGGGGTTAGGGCGCTCCCAATGACGATGGTTGTTTTTTTACCTCGCAGTCAACGCAGTTTGATACGAAGGTAATGCAAAATCATTCAGAGAATTCGATCTCAACATAGAATTTCGGCGAAGCCCTGAATTTTTTCCAGGAGGATTAAAGCTTTTAGCTTCCTTCTGTGCTTTCTTCAATGATGCATTTTCCTCTTCTAAGAAAGAATTTTCACATCCTAATTGAATATTTTTGCTGGTGATTGTTTCTATACTGCTTTGATATTCAGTGTTTTTAGCTTCAGCAGCCTCTAACTTTTCTGCAAGCTCCTTTTTCTCCATGACATGTTCATGATACTTACCATGTAATTTAAAGATGAGACCGAATATCGCACCGCCAATCACGAAGAAAGTAGGGGCCATTCCGGCACTAAATATGCTTACCGCGACAACTGACGCAAGAAATCCAAAAGTGATGAGTGCCTGTGCGGTAATTTCCATTCTTTTATAAAACATCTCATCTTTAAGTTCAGTGATTTTTTTTGATTGTTCGGGTGTTGGATCTTGAATGGCGAGTAAGTGTTTTAATTCGTCATTTAGCAAATAATATTCTGAGCATTGTTTGGTGAGAATAGCCATCATGATGGCAAACGGGAAAAAGGCTATGCCGGCAAAAGAAACGCCCATAATGGTGCCCATTAATAAAGCGGTGCTTGCAATCAAGGCGCCGCCTGACAATGCAATGTTTACGAAACAAATATCCATGCATTTTTTGAGATGGGCTTTTCTTGCCATGGTTTCTTCATCAAGCCTGTCTTTTATTTCATCATATTCTTCATTTAATTCCTGTAATTCCTTGATGCTTTCTTGTAATTCAATGGCGCTTACGATGAAGAAAACCGATGCCACCATGCTGTCGGCGGCTAACATAAAGCCGGGGTCGGATATGTTTAATGCTTTTTCAGTCGCGACGAGTGGGTCATCGAGCAAATGGAATACCGTTTTTGCGGTGCTCATGCATTTAGAAAGTCTTGAGAAAATTGTTGAATGAGAATCATTAGCATTTCTCCGCTCAATCATCTTACAAACCCCTCGTTAAATATTTTATTAGAGCCAGAAATATATATCATTTTTTTCTCAAGGGGAAGTATTTTTGTCATGTAAACCTAAACCCTCTTTGGAAAAGGGCGTTGCTGCTTAAATTTAAGCTTGTCATGCCAGCATGCTTTCCGCTTCCATCCAAGCGGCTTCGCTAAATGACGATTGGATGGAAGCGGAAAGCATGCTGGCATGATAAATCCTTAAATAGGATGGATTCCAACCTTCGTGGGAATGACAAAAATATTGTAGTATCATCTCCAAAAATTTCATTTATCTTAAAGGACTTAACAATGACCACCATGCAAGAAACTATGAATGTAATTCGTCGCTACGCACCGAGTTTTACACCAAAAATAGGAATGATTTTGGGTTCTGGGTTGGGCGCAATTGCTGATCAATTAACCAATCCCATTACGATTCCCTACCAAGCATTACCAGGTATTCATGCGGGTGCAGTGCAAGGACACGCGTCATTGTTGGTTTTAGGATATTTGCACGATGTGCCGGTGGTATGCCTTAAGGGTCGTTTACATCTTTACGAAGGCGCATCATATGAATCCATTCGTACGTTGGTTCGCATTGTGAAAAACTTGGGGGCAGAAACACTTATTGTCACCGGTGCGGTGGGATCTTTACGTCCAGAAATGGGCCCTGGGGAAATCATGGCCATTACGGATCATCTTAATTTTCAACCAGGGAATCCATTGTTAGGTCCGAATGATGAATCCATAGGCCCACGTTTTGTGAGCTTAGAAGATGCATATGATCGAGATTTACGAGAAAAATTATTAAGTGTCGCAAAACGTTTACAAGTGATGGTGCATGAAGGCATTTATATTTCATTGCTGGGCCCCTCGTTTGAAACACCAGCAGAAATTCGTGCTTATCGGATGTTAGGGGCTGATGTCGTTGGAATGTCCGTGGTACCGGATGTCATTATTGCAAGACATTGTGGACTCAAAGTGTTGGGTCTTTGTGTTGTCACCAATCTTGCCGTTGGACTATCTTCCGAAAAAGTTACGCATGAATTAACCATACGGTTTGGTGAGA
>JABDCZ010000013.1:0-41478 GCA_013287885.1 Gammaproteobacteria bacterium | reverse complement strand
GATTTTGCTAACGACGGCATTACTAATCGTTTGTCCTCAGATGTCAATTTATTCATTCAATTAAGTTTGTGGTCCTTGCATAAAATCTTGAGGATGATGGTGATCAATTGAAGATTTATTACTAGTTGGAAGCATTTTTTTGCTGGAAAATGAAAAAGCAGCTGCTCCAGCAACTCTTACTAGCGCAACACCACCACCCAGTAACGCACCACCTGCTGCACCGATCCCCGCACCAACAACAGCAAAAGTAGGTATAGATTTTCTCAAAGGATAGTCCGTAGGTTTTGTAAGGTCCCATTTTGAGTAGAAAGTAGTTATTACGGGTGCTGCTATCGTTCCTAGGACTCCCGCGCCAATACCTAATCCTAAGCCAACTGCTGCACCAGTTTTTGCTCCACGTAATGCATATAGTTTCATTAATTTAGCTGTTGTTGTTCTTGATTTCATGTTTAAATTCCATTTTCAGTAATAAAAAAATTCAAACGATTTTAGCTTTAAATAGAGGTTTTTCAATCCCCTAAAAAATAGGGGTTTAAAGTGCAATAGAAAAAGACAAAGCTAATATTAGCTTAGAAATGGCTATCAAAATTGCTCGCGGGATCCAGAAAGACTGCAATATCGCTCTGGATCCTTCGCGTTACCAAGTCGCGGGACGACGGTTTGACGACAAAGTGAAGTTCACTTACCAATCAACATCTGCAAAAACGCCGATTGTGGGCGACGGAATTTTTTCGCAAACTCGATAAGCTGGCAACAAATGATAATGCAAATAAAAGTAAAACAAACAGCATAAAAGAACTCAACACCATTGGTAATACTCTCTTCACCTTTTGATTGAAAGTAAACAGAAATAATTTTATTACCAATCACCTGGTGTAAAATATAAATAAATAAACTATATTTTCCAAAAAAACCAATTGCGCTCGTCAATTTAAATTTTGCAAAAAACTGCGCGAGACAAATTAATAACATAAAGACACCAATTGCTGTGACCATAAATGCTATTGTCGGACGATAAAAAATTTCAGAATAACCTTCGCGGTTTTCAATAATGCCGCCATTTGCTATATTTGCAAAAAAATGATTAGGTAAAAATAAAAAGAAAAATCCGACAATACTTATACTGCCACCTATCAAAAATAAATGTGACATTTGTAATGGTTTTTCGTTAAAGAGTCTTCGAAATAAAACAATAGAAAAAAAGCTTAAACCTATCCAAGGAATAATAGGGAACCAACCATCAACGAACATACTTTGTAAGACACGTCCAAATGCTGGAAGATGGAAAGTAGCCATTTCAATTTCTAAAGATTTTTCATGATAACCAAATATTTGCTGTGCGACAGGTGCCATAATAAAAAATATGATAGTAAGCAATAGTAATGTTTTAGATGGCACATTTCTAAATAAATAAGCAATAGGCAATGATAACCCAATAAAATATAAAATATCATACGAGGTAAATGGCATGATTTTCCAGAGAAACATATCTATCATCATACCAACCAAAAGTATCATGATACCTCTTTCTATATAATATTTTAGAGAATGTCTTCCCGAATTGAAGCAGACCATTGCTGTACTTAAAAGAATAAAACTCGGTGCGGCAAAAGATCCTACGAGTCGAAACCACATCGGGTGCGATGCATCCCAAAGCGTGGATAAATTGGCAGGAACCATAAATAAAATGGCTAAACCTCTCAAGATATCAATCCAGAGCAGGCGATTTGGCTTAATGTCAGTCATTGTTTTTTCCCATGAGTGCTAAACTTACTTTTGATCGATTTTCGCGTTGCAGATAATTTGAAATAAATCTTCCTGATGAAATAACCTTATCTAAATCAACATCAGTCCTGAATTTTAACCCATTTAGCAAATAAAGTACATCTTCAGTTGCGACATTTCCCGTGGCGCCTTTCGCGTACGGACATCCACCTATCCCTGCGACTGAACTATCAATGATGCGAATTCCATTTTGCAAAGCAGCATAAATATTCGCGAGCGCCTGACCATAGGTATCATGGAAATGTACCGCTATTTTTTCGCGCGAAATATTTTTTTGCATGGTTTTCAATAATATTTCTACTGTTCCTGGTGTTCCCACACCAATCGTATCGCCAAGTGAAATTTCATCACAACCTAAATCTATTAATTTATCAGCAACATCACATACTTTATCAACCGAAATTTCACCTTCAAATGGACATCCTAATACACACGAAATATAACCGCGCACGCGAATGCGATTTTCTAATGCCGTTGTTGCCAATGTTTGAATACGTTGTAAACTTTCTTCGACGGTACAATTTGCATTTCGACGACAAAATGCTTCAGAAGGTGTAGTAAAAACCGCAATGTCTTTCACGCCTACTTGAATCGCATTTTCTAATCCTTGATTATTAAAAATTAAAACGGGATATTGCACGGCGGGATTTTTATTTATCTTAGTATAAACTTCAAGATGATCGGCAAGTTGCGGAATCCATTTCGGCGAAACAAAACTTGTTGCTTCAATCACAGATAATCCTGTATTTGACAATTGATTTATAAAATCAATTTTAACTGCTGTCGGAATCATCTCTTTTTCGTTTTGCAATCCATCCCTGGGACTTACTTCAACTATTTTTACAAATTCTTCCATGATATCTCCTTAGAGATCTAATTTATCGAAGGTAATCTATGACTGTTGCGAAATAATATTTTGAACCTAAACTATCTTTGTCATCCCCGTGAAAACGGGGATCCATGCGGATGGATTCCCACCTTCGTGGGAATGACTCGCTATTTCGCGTCATTAACTAACCTTATTGCTATTCCCCTACAAAAATCGGTTTCCGTTTTTCATTAAATGCAAGAACACCTTCTGCACGATCTTTTGTTTCTAATGCACGATAATAATTTTCTAGTTCTTTGTCATAATGAGAAAAAGTCGTGGCATTCAAAGATTTTTTTGCAGCGCGAATCGCAATCGGTGCATTTTCAGCAATAATTTTCGCGGTATTCAGAACATCCTCTATCAATGCATTCGGTTCTGAAACTTTATTAATAATTCCCCACTTCAATGCCTCAATTGCAGTAAAAGATTTCCCTGTAAAAATACATTCTTTTGCGCGAGCAAGACCTGCCGCGCGTGGTAAATGTTGCGTGCCAAAAGCGCCTGGAATAAGACCTATTTTAACCTCAGATTGCGCGAAAGTTGCATTCGTTGCCGCATACGCAAAATCACTCGCTAACACCAATTCAAGTCCGCCACCAAATGCGACACCGTTGACTGCAGAAATAATCGGAACGGAACATTGCAACATTGCTTTCATCGCTTTCACTAAAATAAGGTGTTGCGCTTTCCAAGTTTCAAGGCTCAAATCTTTTCGTTCTTTTAAATCAGCGCCTGCACAAAAAGCAGGATCCGTTCCTGTTAAAATAATGCAACGCCATTTGTTATTAAGATTCACATCTTCCCATAACGCTAATAATTCCTTCATCATTTCACTACTAATCGCATTACGAACTTCGGGACGATGTAAAGTTATCATTAAAATATGCGGATCGGGATTCGATATTTGTAATGTATTAAAGTTCATTGACTACATCCTAAATAATCCAAAATGTGTTTCCATGATGGGAGCATTCAACGCAGCGGATAATCCCAATCCCAGCACCCTTCTCGTATCGATCGGATCAATAACACCATCATCCCATAATCTTGCGCTGGAATAATAAGCATGACTTTGTTTAGCGTATTGCGCTAAAATTGGGGCTTTTAATGCTTCTTCTTCATCACTCGAAAAACTTTTCCCTAAGCGTTCTTTTTTTTCACGTGTCACTTGCGCAAGCACATTCGCCGCTTGTTCACCACCCATCACGGCAATTTTTGCATTCGGCCACATCCATAAAAATCGTGGATCATAGGCACGTCCACACATCGCATAATTTCCAGCACCATAACTTCCACCGATAATGACCGTTAATTTAGGCACTTTTGCACATGAAACGGCAGTAACCAATTTAGCGCCATGTTTCGCAATGCCTTCTGCTTCCACTTTGCTTCCCACCATAAAACCCGTGATATTTTGTAAAAAAACTAAAGGAATTTTACGTTGTGCACATAATTCAATAAAATGCGCACCTTTCAAAGCCGCATCCGAAAATAAAATACCGTTATTCGCTAAAATACCAATCGGCATCCCATGTAAATGCGAAAAACCCGTAACCAGTGTTTTACCAAATAAAGATTTGAATTCATCAAATTCGGATGCATCCACAATTCGTGCAATCACTTCACGAACATCAAAAGGATAACGCGGATCCGATGGAATAATACCGTATAATTCCTGGGAATCGAATAAAGGTTCTTTTGGTTCGCGCATACAAACTGAAATATTTTTTTTAATATTTAAATTTGCAATAATTTGACGCGCAGTTTTTAATGCATTCGCATCATTCGTCGCATAATAATCTGCGACACCTGATACTCGGCAATGTACATCGGCTCCTCCTAATGCTTCCGCTGTGACGGTTTCGCCAGTTGCGGCTTTCACCAAAGGAGGTCCCGCTAAAAAAATTGTGGCTTGATTGGCCACCATGACGGATTGATCTGCCATCGCAGGTACATAAGCACCGCCTGCGGTACATGAACCCATCACGATTGCAATTTGAGGAATACCTCGTGCAGACATATTGGCTTGATTATAAAAAATTCTTCCGAAATGATTTTCATCCGGAAAAACTTCATCTTGTTTCGGTAAAAAAGCGCCACCTGAATCCACCAAATAAACGCAAGGCAAATTATTTTCTGATGCCACTTGTTGTGCGCGTAAATGTTTTTTCACGGTAATGGGATAATAGGTTCCACCTTTTACGGTCGCATCATTCACAATGATCATGCATTCGATATTTTGAATGCGACCAATACCCGTAATAATTCCTGCGGCGGGAATTTCATCTTCATATAATTCAAACCCAGCCAAAGGTGATAATTCTAAAAAATCGGCACCAGGATCTAATAATAATTGGATTCGTTCGCGCGGCGTTAATTTTCCATGTTGCGTATGTCTTTCACGCGCAACTTTATTTCCACCTTCATAAATTAAAGCGAGCTTGCTTTTTAAATCCATCACCAACGTTCGCATGACATCTTCGTTACGTTGGAAATTATTATTTTTCGTATCCACTTGTGAAATAAAATCTATCATTATCTTTATCCTTTTGCCGATTCAACAAATAATTCACGGCCGATTAACATACGACGAATTTCTGATGTTCCTGCACCAATTTCATAAAGTTTTGCATCTCTTAAAAATCGTCCCAGCGGGAATTCATTCACATAACCATTTCCACCAAAACATTGAATCGCTTGTAATGCCACCTCCGTTGCGCGTTCAGACGTGTAAAGTATGACGCCCGCTGAATCTTTTCGATTTCGATCACCGCGATCAAAAGCTTTTGCAACCGAATAAAGATATGCACGAGAAGAAGAAATAGCAACATACATATCTGCCAATTTTGCCTGAATTAATTCGAATTCACCGATCGCTTTACCAAATTGTTTTCGATCGTGCACATAAGGAATCACACAATCCAAAGCGGCTTGCATAATTCCAATTGGGCCCGCCGCTAAGATGACACGTTCAATATCCAAACCTGACATTAAAACGCGAGAGCCTTCATTCACATTTCCTAAAATATTTTCAGAAGGTACATGACAATTTTCAAAAATTAATTCACAAGTATTCGAGCCGCGCATGCCTAATTTATCTAGTTTTTGCGCTTTATAAAATCCAGGAAAATCTTTTTCAACAATAAAAGCCGTAATCCCTTTTTTTCCAGCGGATTTATCCGTCTTTGCATAGACCACTAAAACATCCGCATCAGGACCATTGGTGATCCACATCTTAGTGCCATTCAACACATAATCATTATCTTTTTTTTCTGCATGACATTGCATGCTAATGACATCCGAACCAGAATTTGCTTCACTCATGGCGAGAGCACCGACATACTCTCCACGACAAAGTTTAGGTAAATATTTTTGTTTTTGCAGATCCGCGCCATGCAAATTAATTTGATTCATACAAAGATTAGAATGCGCGCCGTAACTTAACCCAACGGAACCTGAGGCACGACTAATTTCTTCCATCACAATGACATGCTCGAGATAACCTAAACCCGATCCACCCCATGTGTCTGAAATAGTAATACCTAATAATCCCATGGCACCCATTTTTTTCCAAAGGTCAGCAGGAAATGTATTTTGATGATCTATTTCAGCGGCCCGTGGTGCAATTTCACGTGCTGCAAATTGCCGGACGGATTCTCTTAACATATCCGTCGTTTCACCAAAATTAAATTTGAGATACGTTTCCATTCGACCTCCGATTGTCACGACATGGTTTCTAAAGTTTTAATAATAGTTCCTAAAAAACGGGTAGCTTCGCCCCCGGTTAATGCACGGTGATCAAATGAAAGCGAAAGCGGTAAAATGCGGCGAATTTCTATTTTGCCTTGAACGGGTAGCACACATTCTCGAATTTTTCCGCATCCTAAAATCGCAACCATCGGAGGTACAATAATTAAAGATGCATATCGCCCTGCAAAAATACCGAAATTAGATAAGGTAATCGTACCATGCTGAAAATCTTCTGGCGAAAAACTACGGTCTTTCGCTTTATTTTTGAATTGATTAATCGTTTCGCGAATTTCCCCTTGCGATTTATTCGCCACATCTTTAATCACGGGAACAAATAAACCTTCTTCGGTATCAACCGCCAACCCCACATTGATTTTATCTTTCAAGCTTCGGCTCATGGTTTTACCATCAAACCATGCGTTGAAACCAGGTTCTGCTTTCACACCTGCAATCATGGCTTGAATGACGCAATAAGTAATATCAGTATTCGATAAATGAGTGATATCTGCATCTTCCGTAATGGTCACCGATACAATATCTTGATGCGATTGCACCATGGCTTTTGCCATAAAAAGTCTTGCGCCATGCAACGGCTCTGCATTTTCAAGCGGTGTATGGCTCGCCATTTTTTTGACATCGTCTGCAGTAATTTGTCCACCCTTTCCAGTCGGTGTGACCGCGCTTAAATCAACTTGTAATTGTTTCGCGAGCGCACGGACCGCTGGCATCGCTTTAATGCCGGCGATATTTTTAGTGGGCGTTCCAACAATGACATCGCCCTCTTCCATCACGGATTCACTTTCTTCTAAACTACCTACGACACTACCTTTATCTTTTGCGGGGCTACCGCCTTCTATTTCAAATTCAACCAACGGCGAATGCGTTGCGATCATTTCACCATTTTGGCCGAATAATTTAATAATTTTTCCGGCATAGGGAGAAGGTACATCCACTAAAGCCTTTGCCGTTTCCATTGAAAGTAAAGGCTGATCGACTTTGACATGATCCCCCACTTTTACATACCACTCGCGAATTTCTGCTTCCGCAAGGCCTTCTCCTAAATCAGGTAAATGAAAAATTTTCATGCGAACTCCATCACTTCTTCTACGGCATTAACAATTTGTTGTTCACTGGGAATATATAACTTTTCGAGACGTGCATAAGGCACAACGGTATCATAACCGGTTACACGCACTGGCGGGGCATGCAAAAACATGAGGCCCTGTTCTGCAATTTGCGAAACAATTTCAGCGCCCACACCACAGGTTCTTGCTGCTTCATGAATCACGACGCAACGACCGGTTTTTTCAACAGACGCCAAAATCGTTGGCATATCTAAGGGCTTAATAGTGGCAACATCGATAATTTCGGCACTAATTCCTTTTTTGGAAAGAGTATTCGCTGCAGCCAACGTTTCTTTCACCATGGCGCCCCAGGTCACAAGCGTCACATCGGTACCCACGTTAAGCGTAAAACATTTATCAAGTGGCAATGCTTTTCCGTCATTAGGAACTTCTTGTTTTAAATATCGGTAAAGACGCGATGGTTCTAAAAAAATGACGGGGTCTGGATCTCGAATCGCTGCTAATAATAATCCATACGCACGCAATGGTGAAGAAGGAATAACGACACGAAGTCCTGGGGTATGCGCATAAATCGCTTCTGTACTTTCGGAATGGTGTTCCGGCGCATGAATCCCAGCGCCATATGGAGTACGAAAAACGATAGGACAAGTTAAACGCCCACGTGTTCGATTTCGCATGCGGGATGCATGATTAATAATTTGATCCAACGCCGGATAACTAAATCCCATAAATTGAAATTCTGCCACCGGTTTTAAACCTTGCGTTGCCATTCCAATCGCAAGTCCTGCAATCATTGATTCGGCGAGCGGTGTATCACGTACACGTTCCGGACCGAATTTGTCGAGTAATCCCAATGTCGCACGAAATACGCCACCGTTTTTTCCTACATCTTCACCTAAGACAATCACGCTTGAATCAGCTGCCATTTCATACGCAATCGCTTGGGTGATGGCTTCGACTAAAGTAATTTCCGCCATGCGTCTACGCTCCTAAATTCTTAATCATTTCTCTTTGTTCGGTTAATGCTTCGGGTAATTCAGCATATAAGTAATCAATCATCACCTCGGGTTTTGGATATGCCTCTTCCAAATAATCTTTTACTGCTTTTTCAACGGATGCGGTGCATTCTTCTATTAATTTTTCTTCATCGGTTGCATTCCATTGATGGATACTTTCTAAATATTGTTTTAAACGGGTAATGGGTTCTTTTTTCCATTCCGTTTCACGAGAATTTTTCGGTTCATATCGGCTCGCATCATCAGCAGTCGTGTGATCTGCGTGGCGATAACTTAAGAGTTCAATCACGGTAGGCGTATGTTCGGTACGCGCTTTGTCGAGTGCAACGGCGACACGCTCACGAATCGCAATGACATCATTGCCATCCACTTGCTCTCCAGGAATACCCGCAGCGATAGCTTTTTGCGCGAGCGTCTGGCATGCAGTTTGTGCTTTTAAAGGAACGGATATTGCCCATTGATTATTACAAATGACGAAAACCACTGGTAATTTCCATACGCCCGCCACATTAATCGCCTCATAAAAATCTCCTTCAGAGGTCGCGCCATCTCCGCACGTGACAAGCACCGCAGATTTTTTACCTTTTATTTTTAAAGCGGTGGCGACACCTGCGGCATGCAATGTTTGCGTACCGATCGGGACACTGTAAGCAAAATCGTTATTATCAGATTGAAAAGCATTTCCGCGCTCATCTCCACCCCAATATAAAAGAATTTCTTTTAATAATACTCCACGCTGTATCAATGTCGCGACATCACGATAATAAGGCACAAAAATATCATCTTTTTGTAATGCATCGCCAATGCCAACAAAAACGGCTTCCTGGCCTCGCGCAGAAGGATAAGTGCCTAATTTACCGGTGCGTTGTAATGCAATCGCTTTCGTATCAAAAAGTCTATTCAATACCATCCATCGATAAAGCTGAATAAGGTGTTTGGGTTCTGAAAGGGATGCTGGAAGTTCATCAACAATTTTGCTTTCTTCATTTAGCATTTGATAATACGGAATTTCAAACTGTGCAACAATTTTCACTTGACCACTCCTTTTCTGAGAAGGTTATCAGCGTACCGATGACATTAAATTCAGTCAAGCAGCATCTCTTAAGAGTTTCTTAAGAAATTCCCGTTAGGATTGGATTCGGACTTTTTTCATGAAGAAATTTTTTTCTTCAGTATAAATCAAGGAGCGATATCCACTATGTTCTTAAATAAAGCCATTCTCGTTGAAATTCTTAAAACATATCCCGGCTCTGAATTAATTGAAAAGAAATATGAAAACCAAATTCAAACAACAAAATCTTCGGGTTCCATTTGGCTTCAATCTGCAGAAAGATTAAAAAAAACGTTTGGACTCAATAATACGGAATGTTCCGAAGCGGCATACTTAGAATTACGCGCGTTAATTGATGAGGCGATTGATAGAAAGAACCCTTTTGCTTGGGCCAAAATACTTTGTAGAGCAGGAGAAGCAGCGAATAAGACGCTAAATACCTCTTATTATGGGTCAGAACTATGTAACAGCGCTTTCGCATTACGTGCTTATATCATTTATAAAATTGATGAAAAAATCAAAACCATTAAATCGAATAAACCCTTGGACGACGAGCAAAAATTAGCGGTTCAAATTAAAGATATTTTTGAGAGACGAATCCAGAGCAATGTTGAAACCATTCGTTTGCTTGGAAGAGTGAATGCAAACATTGATTTTTTAGAATATGGCATGATACTCGATAAACGTTTTCCCATTAATGTCGATGAAATTCAAAGTTATCAAGCCAGAACGTTAGAGATTATTGAAATTGCGCAACGTCATTTATATTTTTTAGGCTATGACTCACAAACGGATCTTTCTTTAAAACAACCCATGGAATTATTTCCCCGTTACCCTTATTACAACAATAAAGATTTTATCTTGAGTCGCGCAAGTGTCGAGGGTTTGAAATTACATTTACCCATGTATCTTCAACCTATTTACATTGCCGTCCATTTACGGAACAAACGACCTAATCTTAAAAATGAAATTAATGAAACTGCAGTCATTGCAAGTTTTGAACAACAAGTTGAAGTGAGAATTAAAGAAGAACAAAAACTTCTAGAAGCCCGTCAAAAAAAAATAGCGGATGAAGATCAAAAAATATCAGCTGACGTTCCTATCATCCCTGAACGTGATGAAACCGATGTTCCCACTTTAGCTAATCTAGATACTCCAATAACGCCCAAACAACTCCTTGAAATGGTAGATCAATCGCCCAAAAAGGAAATGAAATATCCGATAAGTACTCATGAAATTGACCAGCTCAATGCGAATGGGTCTTTAACACTTATTAAAATACCCACGCCTAAAAATGACAACCTAGTTGAATTAGACGCCATGTCTTCTGCATCCGAAATAATCAATCCAGATATGACGAAATCGTATGTTTTCTTTACACCACCATCCAATAAAATACCAAGAGAAGAAGAAATGAAAAAAAATGATAAACCGAAAAAAAAAAACGTAGGCGTAAACGGAATAAAGTAGATGAAAATAAAATGTACTCTCGAGGTCCTTAAAAGATCTCGATAGCTTTAATTGATTTTTCGGAATACATTCTTGGTGTTTCACCCCTGCATGGGCTTGAGTCATGTTAAAATAATTATATAAAAACAAATCGGGGTGCATCGTGAGTAATCGAGTGCGATTCTTCATGCAATACTTCGTTTTCATTGGGCTCATTCCGATTCTTTCTTTCGCGACCGAAACTTATGACTTTAATATTCCAGTATCATTGGCAGAAAAAAATTATGCAGCGTTGGAAGCGGCACTTCCCCTTTATGAAAAAGCGCTCCTTACCTCATGGCCGACTATTTCAAGTTCAACGAAATTAAAACCGGGGATGAAAAGTATTTCTGTGATGGCTTTACGCGAAAGATTAAAAGCCACAGGAGATTTATCTCTAGAAAATGATGTTGGACATACCCGTTATGATCGTGCGCTTACAGAAGCTGTAAAGCATTTTCAAGCACGTCATGGTCTCAATCCTGATGGCGTGGTCGGACCCGAAACTTTAAATCAATTAAATGTTTCCCCAGAAGAACGTTTGCATCAAATAAAAATCAACATGGAACGTTGGGCCAAATTATCCCATGAAATGGATGATCATTACATTCTCGTCAATGTGCCTGATTATCGATTAGATTTAATTGAAAATGGGCAAAGTATATTAAACATGAAAGCAATCGTTGGCAAACCAGGAAGACCCACACCTGAAATTTCTTCCGTCATCACAAGAGTGGTTTTTAATCCTTATTGGAATATTCCAAAGATGATTGCAAACGAAGATATTGTGCCAAAGGTTTTAAAAAATCCTAATTATCTTGAGGAAATGCATATTCGCATTTTTGATAGGCAAGTAGACGACGCTTATGAAATTACCCCCGAAGAAATTAATTGGCAAAACGCTTATGAAGATGGTTTTCAATATCATTTTCGTCAAGATCCAGGTGAAAATAATGCCTTGGGTCTGATTAAATTTGAATTTCAAAATAATAGCGATATTTATATGCACGATACGCCCGCACGCGAGTTATTCAGTCAACCTCGTCGTGCGTTTAGTTCAGGTTGTATTCGCCTTGAACGGCCATATGATCTTGCCTACTACCTCATGCGAAATGATCCTGATTGGAATGAAGAAAAATTAGAATCTTACGTCAATTCCGGTATTACAAAATACATCAAAGTCACCAATCCTACGCGCGTCATTATTACCTATGTCACCTCATGGGTGGATGAGGTAGGGAATTTGCAATTTCGAGATGATGTGTATGGGTGGGATAATAGTGTTTATTAGTAGAACTGTCTTACGTTTATTAATGGTTTTTCCTTGCGAAATCATTATAATGACGCTTTAAAAATTAGATTTAACGCATATGAAACGACAAGTATTACGCTTAAAAAAAAATGAAGATCGACGCATTCGTACTGGCCATGTCTGGATTTACAGTAATGAAGTGGCATCTTCTTTAAAAGATTTTTCACCCGGCGAAGAAGTCATCATTGAAGCACATGATAAAACCATCTTAGGTGCCGCATTTGTTAATCCCCATTCTTTGATCGCAGGACGATTATTTACTCGGAATCCTGATGAATACTTTGATCAAGCTTTCATTGTGAAGAAAATTCTTGCGGCTTTTGCTTTCAGGGAACATTTTTTCAAAGACCCCTTTTACCGACTTATTTTCAGTGATAGCGATGGCTTGCCCGGCATCATTGCGGATCGTTTTCTTGATACGCTTTCTTTACAATTAAACATTGCTGGCGTTGATGCAAAGACCGACATCATCCTCGATGCATTTCGTGAAGCGGTTCCCTCCCTTAAAGCTATTTTGTTACGAAATGATAGTCCCATTCGAAAACAAGAAGGATTAGAAACTTTTGTCAAACCAGGATGGGGAACACCTCCTGACGTGGTACAGGTTAAAGAAAATGGCATGATTTTCGAGGCACCTTTATGGCAAGGCCAAAAAACGGGTTGGTTTTATGATCATCGCTTAAACCGTCTTCGTTTAAAAGATTACGTTCGAGACTTACGAGTGTTGGATGTTTTTAGTTACCTCGGCGCTTTTGCTATTCAAGCGGCAGGATTTGGAGCCCAATCGATCACTTGCATTGATGAATCAAAGCTTTCAGCAGATTGGATTCAAAAAAATGCTTCTTTAAATGGCGTCAGCGATAAAATTTCTGTCATTACCGAAGACGCTTTCACTGCATTAAAAAATTTATCTGAAAAATATGATGTGATTATTTTAGATCCCCCTGCTTTCATGAAAAAACAAAAAGATAAAAAGGAAGGATTCATTGCTTATCAACGTTTGAATGAAGCCGCGATGAAACTGTTAAATCCAAACGGCGTGCTTTTTTCATGTTCATGTTCCATGCATCTTTCGATGGATGATTTAGGTGAAGTGATAAAACGTGCCAGTTTAAAAACGAATACGGGTATGCAAATAATAGAACGCGGTCATCAAGGACCGGATCATCCTGTTCATTTATCCATTCCTGAGACTGATTATTTAAAAATGATTATTGCAAGGAAAATGTCCTGCGTTCAATGAAAAACGATGATCCGCTTAGCGCGGATCATTTCAACTTGTATCTCACATAAACTTTTCGTGTGCTTCTAACAATTTGCATTGGTACCATGCGTTACGATGATTTTCTGAAAATTGATCTAAGAATTTTTCGATTGTCATAATGTTCGTGTGTAACGATGGAATCGTTCGCAAAGCAAATTCTCGCAATAATCCTTTTACTTGCGGCGATTTCAAAATGGTATCTTTGGTATAACGTTTTCGTTGTAATTTTAAAATAGTTTTAATTGGCGTTGCGGCGTATTCATAAAATGCCTCCATCAATCGATTCTTTTTAGCCTTAGGTAGATCTATCACGCTTCTATCAATCGTTTCTTCGCGATAAGTCATGTAAGCTTTTTCAACTTCATCCGCTAAACGTTTTAACGTTTGCAAATTTTGGCGCGTGCGTTTTTCTTCTGCCTTTTTTTCCTTGATACGTTCTTCGGATGTTTTTGCCACTTGATAATCATTTTTTAATGCTGAACGAAAGTAGGCTGCGATATTTTTAATTTTACCGCGTTGAAAATTGGGAGAAGATTCCACTAGCGCCATTTTTGCGATAATAAATTCTTCTTCGTAATCCTTAAAAATATTTTCAACTTGTTTTGGTGATAAATGAAATTGCATAATGAGTTTTGTACGCAGGTCTTCATCGTTTTTGGTTTCCTCATCTTGTGTTTTTGAACCAAGACGAGTTTTTTTCACTCTTTCTTTCAGAACAAAACGTATTTTAACTACTTGACGACGTTCGCGTGCCAATTCTGCCTCTACCAACAAATCAGAATAGGTATTCACCTCCTCTACTGATTTATCCAACACACGTCGTTTAAAATCTCGAAAAATGGGATAATTGTCCCGAGTGACTCCCATTAATTTTCGAAACAATTCAATCTCAAACCATTTCGTATGAGGTAGGCCTCGGTAACGAATACAGTTTTCATACAAAGCAAGCCCATAACTTGATTTAAAGCGAGATTGGATATAAAGATTAACCTTGCCAAACATGGACGGCGAATGAAGCAAAAGTTTCATGCGCGGAGAATAGGCATAGTAACAAACGGGTCCTTGTAATGACACGCTTGCCAAAATGGAACTTGCCGTCCAATCTTCATTACCTGTAGTGTCATTGACAAGATTCCACTCAATAACGGTAGATAATAAACCTTTGAGTGCTTCTTTAATCACCGCATGGTTATTTCCGTTATACGAAATGAGATGACACAATTGTCTTATGCTAATTTCATGTTCTTCTTTGACCAATAAATCTTTATAAGCGTTAAATAAAAGCGCATTACTAATTTTACGCTGTAATAAACTTAATGTATTCGAGCAATGAATTGATGCTGCATGTTTTTTTAATTCATGTTTACTCGATTTTTTTTCAGTTCCCACATCCGTCACATTGATTCCCATATCCGTCACATAAACCTCCCAAAGACGTCACCCATTTTCCCACATGCGTCACAAAAAATCCCAAAACCGTCACAAAACAAGGCATAAAAACATTATTATTCATATAGTTACACGTCCGTAAACAAAAGATAAACAAAAGATAAACAATAACAACGGGTGTTTAGAAATTTTTTATAAAGTTTTTTCAAAAATATTTGATTAATAAGAAGTTAAATAGATGATATATTAAGTTGTATCGTAATACAATCAAGGGACTTCGCATGAAAATCATTGCATTTTTGAATAACAAAGGCGGCGTAGGCAAAACAACCTGCAGTCGAACCATGGCGGAATATCTTAGCAAAGTGAAAAATAAACCCACGCTTGCCATTGATTTTGATCCGCAATGTAATTTTTCACATCAGTATTTAAAAATGGAAATTGATCCTGGTGCGCCTGAAGGATTAATGCCTCCTATTCATCCCGATTATGATCCTGATGACGATGAAGATAATGAATGGGATGGCAGGAGCAGCATTGCCGAAATTTTTTATGGGCAAGGCGTGGTACCTTATCCAACTTATATCGAACATTTAGATTTAGCACCCGGTCACGCAGAAAAATTACTTGCTGCAGAAGCGGTCAGAAGGACTGATGTTGTTGAAAAAGTCCACAAACAACTGACTAACTTTCTTTCTTCTCCTGATGTTAAGTCCACTTATGATACAGTGGTGATTGACACGGCACCATCAAAAGGTCCTCTCACTGTCAGTGTGATTAAAGCGGCAACGCATATTATTATTCCCTCTGTGATGGAGGAACAACCGGTGCAAGGTATTTATGGGATGTTGCAATTATGGATGCAAGAATCTTTAGCGCGTGAAAAAAACCGGCCTTTAAAATTAATCGGCATTTTGCCAAATATGTTTAAACAAACGCGTTTACATAAAGACATTTTAACCAGTCTGCAAGACAATACCGCGATTGGGAAATATATTATGCCTGTGAAATTGAGCCAGCGTATTGTCTTTGCTGAGATCGATTCTGAGGATGCCACTCCCCGTTCTATTTTTGATTTGCAAAATAACCACGTAGCCCGAGCGGAAGCAGCGGAAGTTTGTGAATTTATCGCAGAAAGGATTTATACCAATGAGTAAAAAAAAGCGTTTTGGCGTATCTCAAGCTCTTACACGTGGAATCAGTGAAACCATTCACGTCGTCGAAAATAATAGCGGAATTTTTAGGAATGTGATTTTACCGCTATCACGTATCGAACTGGATCCCGATAACCCTCGCAAGCTCGCGATTTCTATCGTTGATGTTCAACAGGGTATTCAAAAAAAAGATTCTTTGTACGAACAAAAAATATCTGAGCTTGAAAAGTTGAAAGAGTTAGCACATACGATTGAAAGCAATGGCGTCATTAACCCTATTGTCGTTTATAAGCGAGGGGAAGCTTATCGTGTAGTCGCGGGTGAGCGTCGTACACTCGCATCGCTCCTTGCTAACAAATTAGAAATTGAAGCAAGAGTTTTTAATGAAAAACCTAAACCCTTTGAATTAAAACTCATTCAATGGATTGAAAACACTGCAAGGGAAGATCTTAATTTAGATGAACGTATTCAAAATATTCGTGAAATCTTACGTGAGTATCAACACCAAAATAAAGACGCTAAAGTTAATGCAACTTTATTGAAAAGCATTACGGGACTTTCACTACCGCAAGCCACTTATTATGTTACCGTCATGAATGCACCAGAGGATGTCTATCAACATATCGAAGAAGGAAAAATAAAGAGTCTTGATAAAGCAGCGATTATTGCGGGCATTGATTCTTTAGAACTAAGAAGATCTTTATTGCATGCCTGTATTAATGGTTCAAGTCTTAAAGAATTAAGAAAATTAATTACCCAAGGTAAGAAGACCTCTGAAGAAAGTTCATTATCCATTATCAACAAACGAGGGAGAGTTTCTTCTAGGATTAATATGGGATCTACGCTTAATACCAGTGTAGTGCGCACTGTTATTGAATCTGTGATACATCGTGCTGAATTTAAAAAGTATGCAGATACTTTTTTAAAAACAAATTGGAAAAATCTAGATGAAACAAGCCGCGCTTTTAAAAAACTAATCGAAATTTTGGAATATGAAATAGTGGGATAAAACAATGACTCATACAATGATGACATCAGTAAAGGTTCAAAAAAAATTACATTTTAAAATGCAACAACGCATTATCAGTGACGGATATGGGATGCGAGGTAAAAGTAAATGGATTGTCGAAGCGATTGAAGCATTTCTTCATTTACCTGATTATCCGACCTTAGCAGATATTGCTGGTGACATGGATCAACTTACTGAAATGATTAGTATTCGAATGCCAAATGCATTGATGCCCAAGATAGATCAAGCGATCATTGAAATACGTCGCAACTATCCTACTATTGAAGGCGTAAAAAGTAATTTAATTCGCGCGAGCATCATGCAAAGGCTTATTCGGCAGCCAACTTCGGTCACCGAAGAATAGATTAACTCATTGATAAATAAAGAAATCAATTCAATTTAAATACCCACCGAAATAGGTGAAATAGGAAAGTAAGTGTGACGTATGTGGGATGCGACTGAGAAAGGGGAAGTGTGACATTTATGGGATTTTTATATGTCGCAATGTTCCACATAGAACAATTTACAGGGTGGAATTGTAAATAATTTATACTGAACCGGTGTTTTTTACGGTAAACTAAAAACTTTCATAAAGTGTGTTTTAAATAATGATCATTGAATTAACGAGTCAATATTTATTTCCGTTATTATTTCTTACCGGATTTGCTGCTGGGACGGTTGATGCGATTGCGGGTGGTGGGGGACTCATTACGGTTCCTGCATTGCTAGGTTTAGGAATTCCACCGCATATTGCATTGGGGACCAACAAGTTACAATCTCTTTTTGGGACCGCAGTTGCGACCTATCGTTATCACAAACAAGGTTGGTTACAACGAGAGGGGTTAGTTTTAGGACTTGTCTTAAGCTTCATCGGCGCAGTGTTAGGTTCAATTTCAAGCCAGTTTATCCAAAGTGATATTTTAAAAAAAGTTATTCCATTGTTATTACTTTTCGTTTTGCTTTACACCATCTTTACTCCAAAATTGGGGATGAATGCCGAAAAACCAAAAATGAAGGAAGTCCCTTTCTATTTCATTTTCGGCACTTTATTAGGTTTTTATGACGGTTTTTTGGGACCAGGTACGGGTTCTTTTTGGGTTTTCGCGCTTATCTATTTCTTAGGACATAGTCTATTAAAAGCGACGGCGTATACCAAAATTTTTAATTTAAATACTAACATTGCAGCGATGATTTGTTTTGCGATCGGTAATAATATCGATTATAAAATCGGTTTTTGCATGGCAGCCGGACAAATATTGGGAGGACATTTAGGTGCGCACCTGGCGATTAAGAAGGGACTTCAGATTATTCGACCTATTTTTATTACGGTGGTTTCATTAACCATCGCAACGCTTATTTACAAAAATTATATTCAAACGGGAACTTGGAAAATTATTTACCGCGATCCGTTCAAAATTCTCATTGGCATTCTATTTTTATTGAGTATTCTGGGATTATCCTATTTCCTCCATCGAAAAAATAAATAATCATTTTTTGACTATCTTCATTTTTTTTTGTATTTTCGGAAGCTTGAGATTAAACGTTTTTTATTGGAGCGCTACATGATACAAAAAAAACAAATTCAATACACCGATGATGGAAAGACTTTTCATGGTTTCTATGCTTTTGACGATGCTATTAAAGAAAAAAAACCTGGTGTGTTAATTGTGCATGATTGGACGGGTGTTACCGAGTTTAATTGGTCAAAAGCGGAAAAATTAGCTGAGTTAGGTTATGTAGGGTTTGCATTGGATATGTATGGAAACGGCGCCAATGGTGAGACGAAAGAAGAAAAATCTGCACTCATGAAACCGTTAATTGATGATCGAAAATTATTACTACAACGTCTACAAAGCGCTTTAAAGGCCATTAAAGATTTACCTCAAGTAGACGCTAATCGAATTGCCGTCATGGGATATTGTTTTGGTGGATTGTGCGCTTTAGATCTTGCACGTAGTGGCGCTGATATTTTGGGAGCAGTTAGTTTTCACGGGAATTTATCTCATCCAGGTTTTGAAGATAAAGTCATTCGTGCCAAAGTTCTTGTTTTGCATGGTTTTGATGATCCACTCGTACCGAGAAATCAAATTACGGATTTTGAACAAGAAATGATTCGAAATAATGTAGACTGGCAATTGAACATTTATGGCGGAGCAATGCATTCTTTTACCAATCCATTAGCCAATGACCCAGGATTTGGAACCGTTTACAACGCTAAAGCGGATCATCGCTCGTGGAGAGCCATGAAAGATTTCTTTGGAGAAATTTTTTCATCTTAAACAATTCTTAAAAAAGGGACTTTTGTGAAAAACTTTTCTGACTCAAATGAACGAATACCTGACTGTAAAACAGGTATTCAATTAACTTCATGTGGATATACGGCATTCTGTTATACGCTCATGAGTAAAGCGGATTGGTTTGAAGCGATTAAAGCAAGTGTTGCAATTTATTTTTCTTTTGGCTTCTTTGCAGGTATTTATCTTTTAAAAACTGGAATATATTTATATGATTTAGTTTCATCTAAAAATAAAAATCTCAGTAAAGTCGGCGCTTTTCTACGAGAATTATTGGCAACCATCCTTTTTATATGCGCCATTATCTTCGGTTTATTTGCGAATACTGCACTGAGTGCATTAAGTTCTATTTTCTTTGTATTAAGCACGGGTGTTGGTACTTTATATCATTTCAGTATTATGGTGTATGCGGGTATACGATACTTTTTTGAAAAAGATCAAACGTTAAAAAATCATTACAAAATAAGTGTCATTAAACACGGCGTTAATTTTATTTTGTTTGGCATTGGTATAACGTTATTATCCTGCTTTTTGCTGACTAACATCGCGCCTTTCGCATTTGGTATTGCCAATGCCGTTTATAATCTAGGATGTTTTCTATTTGTTGCAATAATGACTTATAAAGCTAGGAAATCAAATGCGACTGAAGAATGCAAAACAGAAGAATTTCCTTTTTTGGAAAATCCCTTGATAGATTATTATGGATCGTCTCATCGCGAAATACATGTATTAAAAAATGAAAATCCAAAAGATTTTTTACTCTCAGAAATTGAAAAGAAAACGACGGTGCTTACCATGGAATTGAAAAATTCTTATGAAGGTATTTTTGATCAGAGAAAAAAACGAGAAACTAAAATTATGGCTTTACTGGATTTAAAAAAATTAATTTTAAATCCCTTTGCGAAACGAGATCATTTTGAGGAACTATTAAAAAAACCCTTATTTCATACTTATAATAACAATCCATTCCAATCTTTTTTTAAAAAGAAAAGCGATATGTGGGATATTTTTCTCGCCGCACGTTCTTATTTTAATCATTTGGAACCAACACCAGCTTACAATTTATAAAATTTCAAATTTTTATTGCCTTATGAATCACTTTATCCTAATATCTGCACTGCAATCTTTCTTGTTATTTTTTGTACAGGCCGACGTAGCTCAGTTGGTAGAGCAACTGATTCGTAATCAGTAGGTCCGCAGTTCGATTCTGCGCGTCGGCAGTTGTATAATCAAGGACTTAAAAATAAAGTGATTAAGGAATGGACAAGATAAAGTTGGGTGTAGCCAAATTTGGGACACTTTCTTATGGCGCCGTGATTAAAATTGTTGTAATTTGTTCTTACTGATTGCGATTAGTTGTTATTAGCAATTCAGTATAGGAGCAATGAGAATATGGCAACGATTGAAAAAAGAGTCGGTGTAGATGGTGTTAACTACCGAGTAAGAGTTAGATTAAGAGGGTTTCCTCCGCAAACCGCATCGTTCAAGCGACTAACCGATGCAAAAAAATGGGTTCAGCAAACTGAATCAGCTATTCGGGAAGGTCGTCATTTTAAAACTGTTGAGTCACGAAAACATACACTCAAAGAAGCAATTGATCGTTACATTCAATCCGTTTTACCCTCTAAAAAACCCAATTCGCAAAAAGATCAAACAAAACAACTTCAATGCTGGTCAGATAATATTGGTTATTTATCTTTAGCCGATGTTACGCCAGCGATTATTGCAGAACAGCGAGATAAGTTGTCGCAAGGTAAAACACTTCGCGGTGATCGCACCAATGCAACAGTGAACCGCTATCTTGCCATTCTTAGTCATTTATTCACTGTATCAGTCAAAGAATGGGGCTGGTCACATGAAAATCCTGTTTTAAAAGTCACTCGCTTGAGAGAGCCTCGTGGCCGCGTTCGGTTTTTATCGGATGATGAGCGCGCGCGCCTGTTAGAAGTATGTAAAAAAAGTGAAAGCGAATATCTTTATACGGTGGTTGTGTTAGCACTATCAACCGGTGCTAGGAAAATGGAAATTTTAGGGCTGAAATGGCAGGACGTTGATTTAGTACGAGGTGTTATAACCCTTCATGAAACCAAAAATGGCGAACGTCGTGTTTTAATTCTCACATCATTAGCATTGGAACTAATGAAACAACACGCGAAAATGCGCACATTACATGGTGATCTTGTTTTTCCTGCAAAATCATTTGATAAACCAATTGATCTTACTACTCCTTGGGAAACTGCTTTAAAACGCGCGGCTATTAAAGATTTTCGATTCCATGATTTAAGGCATTCAGCAGCTTCATATTTAGCAATGAATGGCGCTAGCCTTGCTGAAATCGCGGAAATTCTTGGTCACAAAACGCTTTCAATGGTGAAGCGATATAGTCATCTTTCTGAAGCACATACCAGTAAGGTGGTGGCGAAGATGAATGAAAAAATATTTGGTGGGGGCTAGAATGAGAACAGTAAAATATGGCATATGTTGGCTTTGCAGCCTGATTCAAGATATTCAAGATAATTCTTTGGCTTTAGTATCTGTAAATAATCATGAAATAGCTGAGTTTTTAGATACAATGAATGACTATATGGTTAAGCATGTTAAATCTGAGTTGTCTCTAGAAACAGGGAATATCCTCATAACATATTTTTTTAGATTGTTTCCAATTGATAAAAATTTTATTGAAAAATATGAAACGGACTTAAAGGATGCATTGAATAATTGTTTAAAAGATAGCAAGTGGATGATAGGAAGCTTTTTAAGTATAGCAGTGGGTTATCGATGCCTAAGTGAGTTGAAAAAATATTATTTTTACGAAGAACTTGATAATAAAGTTCGTTTTTTCAAAAAAATCAATGATGATATTCAGGTTGTTGAGCAGCTTGTTAATAGTGAAAGACAAGTTAGGCCATTAAATGTTTCTGATTTAATTAAAATAGAAGTTGAGGCTAAAATTTATTTTTCTGAAAAAATATTTTTTCTTTATTCAAATGTACGTGCTGCTGATGTTTTTAAATCAGAATTAGCTATGAATTTGCTTGAAGTTGCACAAAAAACGAAAGGTAAAACAATTGGAACTTTTGATAATAGTAAAGTTATTTACTCAGAAAATAATATTGAAATAAATAATGAGATGGCAAAGTTGATTCGATTCGGTTATTACAAACTTGATAAAGATTTATCTGAAAAAGGAATTTTTCCTGTATCAAGGTATAGTGCGCAAGAGGTGGTGAGTCTATTGAATATAAGTAAAGATGAATTAATAGCGCTTTGTTTTAGTCAAAGCTTTGGTGTTTATATAAAAGAAGGTAATTATAAAATTCACCGGTCTATACATTCACCTATAACACGCGAAGACATTACTCAAGATGAAAAGTTAACATATCCTTATTTTTATAAAGGACATTTTAGATTACAAAAAACATCACAATTTTATTCAGAAAATTCCACGCTAGAAAAGATTTACAAGGGAGGTATGATAGAAGTCCCTGCGGGTCGAGACCATATATTTGTGCCGATTCAACCTTCATTATCTGAGCTAGTTCAAGGAGAGCATATTCTCCTTGAATTAAGAGGTAATCAAAAAATATCAATCAATGATCTGGTTTTTATTAAAAATGAAATTCATGATTATATAGAGAATCAACAAGGCAACACTAAATTAGTGGAAGAAAATATCACCTCTCCCCATGTTGTCGAGATGCCTTGCACTATTGTGGCGCTTACTTCTATTAATTTATCTCAAAAAACTGGTAGAGGGCTGCATAATAGAAAAAAAAGAGAAGAAGTGTTATCTCTATCCGTTGCTGTGATTTTTCAAAGGAATAGTGTAAATAGCGGCAAAAGTATTGCTAAGGCAGTCGATGCAACTTTAACTGGAACGAAACTAAGTTTCGATAAAATTACTAGATGTATTAATCAATGGCTTCATCCATTAGATCAAGTTGAAACAAAACTTAAGACACGAAAACTGACTAAAGAAATAGTATATGGAATGATTGTGGCAGCAGCTTATACATTGAAAGATCAGTTTTTATCAAAAGATTTTAAGAAATCGGTAGAGTTGGTGTCCAGCAAAGTGCATGACATATTTACTAGAGTGGGATATAGGATTGAACATGGAGTGGTTAAAAATTTTGTTGCTAATTCTGCTGATCAGATTTTGAAAAATGAAAATTTCTCTCAATAAAATTATTTTCAAATAAAAACGTTTACTAAACGTTTAGTAAACGATTAGTAATCATTCATCTTAATTTTCAATTAGTTATAACAGTGTTCTACTGTTTACAGCATCCCACATGTAGTGGCGATGCTTGAACATAAAGGAAAATAAGTTATGACGGTTGAAAATATTCAAAATGTTAATGTTACACCAAAACGTTTCGCTGATTTTCAAAATACTCTAAAGGTATATCATCATGTTTTTGGATCTGAAAATTCATTAAGACATTATGTTTTTCATGCAGCTACCAATGGTCTGGACAAAGCAATTTCTCGTTTAGGAAAAAAACTGATTTTTGATCTGGATAAATTAGATCAGTGGTTAGCTAGCGGAGGTGCCAAATGAAGCATCATACTGCGGAAGCTCAACGTAATCGAATATTGAGGAGATTACAAAAAGGAGATTGTTCAACATTCGCTTTACGTCATGAAGAAGATGTTCCATCCCCTGCGCCAAGAGTTTTCGAGCTTCGTCATCATCACGGCTACAACATTCAAACTCATTGGACAAATGATCGCAACCCTGGTGGGAGTCATCACCGTGTTGCCAAGTATGTTTTGTTGGCTGGAAAATACAAGGAGGGTAAATAAAATGGATATTTTAAATTTGCACCCGACGTTTGCGGCGTCGGGTTTTTCATATCAGAATCATCGCAATAAACACGATTATAACGTCAATTTAATTCGAGAAAAAGCATCTGGTTTATGGCCATTTATTATCGAATCGCTAGGTGTTCCATCTGTTTATCTTAGAAATAAGCATGGTTCTTGTCCTATTTGTCAGGCAGGTAAAGACCGTTTTAGATTTGATGATAAAGGAAAAGGTTTATATTTTTGTAACAAGTGCGGGCCTGGTGATGGCTTTAAATTGCTGCAACTTTATCATGGATGGAATTTTTCATATACCCTGAAATGTGTCGCTCAAGTATTAGGTTATCAGCCTGATTACGTCAGGCCGAAACATATTAGTCATTACATAAAAAAGATAGTGCCGTCCACTCTCCCAACTGATAATGAAATTCGTAAACAAAAAAAGTATTTAAACTCAGTCTGGCTAGCGACAAAGTCAATATCTCAAAATGACCCTGTGGATTGCTACCTTAAAGCACGCGGAATAATCTTAGTAAAGTTTCCTTCCGTTTTAAGATTTCATCCGTCTTTGCCCTATTACGATGAAGAAAAGAAGCTGGTAGGTTACTTTCCTGCAATGATGGCACTAGTGCAAGAGAATGATGGTCATGGCGTTACAATTCACCGTACCTATCTTGAAAATGGTTGCAAAGCTAATTTGCCAAAACCTAAAAAATTAATGATACCAATACAACCTGGCGCAACAAAAGGTGCTGCAATAAAGCTATTTCAACCTAGTGATGGGAAGTTGGTGCTTGCTGAGGGCATAGAAACTGCTCTTGCTGTTTATATTGCTACTCAAATCCCAGCATGGGCAACTATCAGTGCGGGAGGTATGGAAAATATCAAATTACCTGCTTCAATTTCAGAAGTTGTTATTGCTGTTGATTATGATGAATCAGGCCGCGGACAAAATGCCGCTTTTATCCTATCACAGCGATTGCTAAGTGAGGGAAGGAGTGTAAAACGAGCAATGCCTTCGAAAATTGGCTATGACTTTGCTGACATGTTAGTGGAGGGATGCCAATGAGCGTCGAAGACATTAAAAATGCTTTTGAAAATTCTACTGAGGACTCACCAGAGGATAATCAGCAATGTGATTTTGAGTCTCCAATAGGTGCAATGCCGCGCATGAATGCAGATGCTTATTACGGAGTTTTGCAAAAATTCGTCGACGCAGCAGCATCAAATTCAGAAGCATCGCCTGTTGCAATTGCTGCAAATGTAATATCTTTATTTTGTGCATCTCTTAATCGTCATGTCTTTCAGTGGATTGGCGACACAAAAATCCATTGTCGACCATTTTTTCTATTAGTAGGTAAATCAGGAAAAGCACGTAAAGGCACAGCGGAAGCATTACCACGAAGAGTCTTTGAGCATGTTGATCAGATACGTAGTGAAAAATATGAGAATCATTTATGCCTTAAGATACATGGTGGTGGATTATCATCAGGCGAAGGAATATGTTTCGCAGTTCGTGATGCACCCGAGGACCCTGACGATGAAGACAAGGGTGTTTTGGATAAGCGATTGCTAGTTATAGAAAGCGAATTTGCAAATGTACTCGCAAATTGTAAGCGAGAAACCTCTACACTTTCAGCCGTTATAAGAAATGTATTTGACGGTCGTAATTTGGCGCCATTAACGAAAACAAATCGTACATGTGCAACAGACCCTCATGTCGTCATTATTGGTCACATCACAAGTCATGAACTCATAGCAAAGGTCTATAATGGTGTTGAGGCCGCAAATGGGTTACTTAATCGGTTTCTTATGTGTTTTGTAGCGCGAGAACAACTTGTTCCACTCCCGGTATCGACTTCAACGCATGAAATAGATTCTCTTGCTCAAGACATTGTGAGCATATTTGATTTTATTGATGAGCAACGACGAGAAAGCCCTAGTGGGACAATAGAGATACAGATGAATGAACAAGCTCAACAATACTGGGTGAAGGTTTATTCTAAATTGTCACAAGATAATCCGGGGGTTGTCGGCTCCTTATTAGCACGTACTGAAGTGTATGCTCGGATGTTGGCAATGATCTTTGCTGTTTTGGACAAAAAACTTGTTATTGAAATCGTCCACCTTAAAGCAGCTTTACATTGGGTCGCATATGTTGAAGAGTCTGTTTGGCATTTATTTAGCGATGCAACCGAGCAAGTCAAAGAACAATCACTTGTAGATTTTGCGGAGAAAATTTTTCTTTTGCTAGTGAATCGTGGGCCTATGACTAGAACTGAGATTAGTAAGGCGTTTAGCGGACATAAAACCTCAGAAACCAAAGATGGATTGGAGCATCTTCTAAATCAAGCACCCGCTAGAATTGAGCAAATAAAAGAAAAAACTACTGGAAGATCGAAGGAAATATATAAAGTGAAAGAAGCTAAAAAAGCAAAAAAAGCCACATGATGCTAGGTTAAGGTTAAATTGAAATGAAAAATAAATGAAAATTAAGCGAATAAAGTTAAGCCTTTTTTCGCTTATTTCATTCTTAAACTTAACGTTAATTATTCACGCAGGCCGCATGGCTGAGCTTAGTTCGCTTATTTTGCATAATTTCTAAGGAGTAAAAATGAGTAGCTTAAGTGACTATGTTGATGAACTAGAAAATGATCCCGAAATTATTAAGCTGGTTCAATCTGAAAATCAGGCGGGTAAAATAATGGAGATACGTCAGCTCATAGAACAGGTAAGTGAAAGTTATGGCGGTGATGATTCTTGTTTTTTAGCGGAATATATTAACGATCAAATAGCAGCGTTCCCCTTGGATGATTTGATTAATTGTTTTAAATCACTTAAGACAGATATTCAGAATTTGAAGTGTCCCTCTGCTAGCATTATTAAATCGACGAAAAAATAATTGAAGTTTTTGAATTTTTCGACCAGTACGCGCGTGTAGGAAGCGAGGTTAATTATAGAGGTTTTTGAATTTTCCGATGCCGTAAAAGGAGTTGATCATGAAAAATATAGGTGGGCGTCCAATAAAGTTTACTGATTCGGTGTTAGAAGATATCCTTTATGGAATCGCACAAGGCTTTACACTTAAAGCATCATGCAAATTTGCCAGTGTTTCCTATTCAACACTGGCGTGGTGGCTAGCTAAAGGTAAACAGGCAAAACAATCGAATATAAAAAACAAATATTCTGATGTGTTGGAGCGCATCAATCAGGCTAAACACGCTGAAAAAATAAAACATCGAAATATTTTTTTTTAACTTTTAAGCCTCGTGATTTTCGTTATGGCTGGAAAAATCCAATGCCTTTGAAAACACGAAAAAAAATTAGTGATTTTTGGCAAAAAAGAAAATTGAAAAGTATTTACTGTAATCAGTTGTGACTTAACGTCATAAATTAAACGCTTGATCAAAACAAGGAGGGATCAATATGACATTCCAACCCGGACAATCCGGTAACCCAAATGGGCGACCGAAGGGTATCGTTGATAAACGGATTAAATTGCGCGAATTATTAGAATCTCACGCCGATGAAATCATCGAAAAATTGATTGAACTGGCAAAGGCAGGAGATTCAAATGCATTGAGATTGTGCATTGAAAGATTGCTTCCTCGTGTGAAACCAGATGAGAGCGTCACTTTTGAATTACCTGAAGGCAGACTTGATACAGGCGATAATATGCTGCAAATTACGCATGATTTAACTGCGGCGGTAGCATCAGGACACTTCTCGCTTAGAGAGGCGTTTAAATTTTTCAACTTTCTCAATTTGCAACGACGTCACATTCAGAACGTAGAACAGCAGATACAGGATGAATTAGACCGCGAAGAAAGAAGAAAACACTGGGAGGAACGTCATAAGAAAGAAACCGTTAACGAAGCCTCTTAAGCTGTCTTAGGGGCGGTAATAATTCAGCAATTTCAACTCGCAAGGTAAAGGCAATTTGTATCAAATTCTGAATTGATATATTTTGTTCTCCCCTTTCAACGCGACCATAATAGGTCCGACCGAGGTCTGCTTCCGCAGCAAAATTTTCTTGCGAAAACCCTTTGAGCTTTCGCATTTCTCGAATTTTCTTGCCTATTTTGATGAGATTGGGATGTTTATCCATTTAAAAATTAAAGCGGATGACACCCGATGAGACCACACCCAATAAGAGGTGTTTTATTTTTGATGCTAATAATGTATCATACTTGATCTTTTGGAGCAAAAAACAAACGATAAGAGGCGATTAACTAACTATTAGCGGAGCGAAATTGTGAAAAAAATATCGTTTTTTATCTTATCTGCTTGGCTTTATCAATGAAAAAATACCATCTGATGCGGTTGAACTATTCAGACAATTTGGAGAACTTATGCCTTCCAAACAAGAAAAAAATAATAAACTTAAAAGTATGGATGATATTAAATTACAGTTTGTGGAGTCTAAATAATGATGTCAATATTGGAAAATATTTAAAATGAAAAAATTATTGTTAATAATTCTCGTCTCTTGCGGAGTCACATCAGTAGCGATCGCCGATGGTATAAATGAAGAAGTCACAAAAAAAAGCACTAAATCAGCTGAAGTAAATGATTGTCGTGCATTTGATAATGATCAAAAAACTTTAAAAGACAATCCTGGATTTTATTATTATAAAATGGCCATTTGTAGATTAGATTATATTGATAAGAAGGAGGTTTTTGAAAAAGTTGTCGAGTTATTCCAAAAATCTGCCGATAATAAATATAGTCCATCATATTATGTATTGGGATTATTATTTGAAAATAAGTACGAATATGGAAGCTTATACTATGGCATAAAAGGAAAGCCGATAGATTTAGTTAATGCTATAAAAAATTATGAAATTGCTGCTCATTATGGTTCAAGTAACGCTCAAAATATTCTTGGAGAAATTTATCTAGACAAAGCCAATTTACCAGATGAGTATCGTAATTTTGGATCAATGGATATTAAAAAAAATGAAATGTTAATTAACTTGCCCAATATAAATAAAGCAGTTTTTTGGCTTGAAAAAGCCGCTAAAAATGGAAGTCCAGCAGCACAAGGAACATTAGCAGACTTGTATAGACAAGGAATAGGTGTACCACAAGACTATGTTCTTGCTTATGTATGGGAAAATTTGTCTGTAGCTTCTCAATCCCGGTTTAATGAATCGATGCAAGAAGAGAAGATTGGAAGAAAATTATTTTTGGGACAAAAAAATCTTAGGGATAAATTATATGAAGATCTATTACCTGATCAAAAAGTTGAAGCGAGACGCTTATTGCAAGAATATTCAAAGAATTATTTCGTTGCACCAAATCAGTTAGATTTAGTATGTAACAATCTTCAAAAAGCGATAGCTCTTAAAAACGCGATGAAAGCACTTAATAATTTAGCGAAAAGCTATGAAAAATTAAATAAAAATTAGGTCATAATGAAGTTAGGCTTGCATCTGTGCATCATTAATAAAAAACGCACATATCCAAGCCTGATCCTGTTTTCCTGTTCTTTACATTTATATTTTTAATGAGGAGTTAAAATATGCAATCAAGCAAAATATTATTTTTCAGTGCAAGTTTACTGATTAGTATCTCAATATATGCTAGTAATTTGGGAAATTTAAGTAATAACCCCTATGCACCGAACTCAAGTTCAAGCATGGGTAACCAATATGCTCCAAATAGTGTTAACAATAAGCATGGACGATATGGCAGCCCTTACAACAATGAAAGCGCAAACAATCCTTATGCAACAAATGCACCTAAGTTATATGACAGCCAAGGAAATTATCATGGTAAATTAAGTAAAAATCCTTATGATCCTGATTCAACTTCTAATCCCTATGGTAGATATGGAAGCAAATATTCATCTGAAAGTATTAACAATCCATATGGCGCTGGTAGTCCATATAATTCAGATAGCCCAAATAATCCTTATGGAAATGGTATGGCAATTGTTGGCAATTAAATTTGATGACTATTAATGGCGCTGTAGAAGTAATGTGGAAAATATGAAATGAGTGGTGATTCCTTTCGCTATGGTTCGCATCGTATTTATTATCTGTTACTTGGCAAAATATCAGATATTCTATTTTTTGATAAAGTGAGTGTGGTTATGAAGATACTTATCTTTTGGATAGTGTTGGTGATTTTGTTAATTTTTGATGATGAGTTGCCAAAATGGATGCTTGGTGCTGGGGCTGGTTTTTTAATATTAACATCAATGCAATGGTGCATTGAGTCAGCCTTAGAGGAAGTTGTTAATCGTTTAGATCGAATTTGCGATAAGCTTTCACGTATAAGTAAAGATGCAGATGAAGAAGATAATTACGACTATTAAATATGTTAGTTCTGTTATAGAAGCTAATATAAGTCTTGGCCTTATCAATGGCGCGATATTGTAGCTGATACACTAGATGCAACAACACCCGCTATGTCTATGAGTTTTATGCTGAGCCGTTGCGAAATTTGCAACAGTTCAAAATAAATGAACTGTTTCCAGTTTGGAACAATTGAGCTATAAAATTTTTAAAATTAATTACTTGAATTTTAACCAAAAGCTTGGATTTTACTGGTTAAACAAGTGGTTTTGCGCTAAATTACGCTATATTATCAACTAACTACAAAGGATAGCAAAAACCTACAATAGGCATTGTAGAGTGTGGGCTCTGTTGCTATACTGTCAATAACAACACCCGTCACGCCTCTTAACAATGCGCACCCCGATGGGTTTTTTATTGCCTATGAATAATCAAAATACTACATTTGAAAAACCGCCTCTTTCAATAGAAGCACAGCTTGATCGTTTAATGTCTCGTGGTGTAGTTATTCAAGATAAAGATATTGCCCGTCATTATCTATCATATATTAGTTATTACCGTTTTTGTGGGTATGCTATTGAGTTTGAGGGTGAACTTGTTGATGGTGAAAAGCGCTATCGTGATGGCACAACCTTCGAACAAATATTGGATTGTTATGTCTTTGATCGTAAATTGCGCCTACTTGTTATTGATGCTATCGAACGTATTGAAATTGCCATTCGCACTGTGATAATTAATGAATTAGCATTAAAATACAATGACGCACATTGGTATCTTGATAAAAGCTTATTTCTACCTAAATTCAGGCATGACGATTTAATTCAAACCATTAAAAAAGAAACAAAATATAAAGCTCAAGATGGTTCAGTCCAAGATAAAAGGCGCGAACGTTTCATTAAACATTATTATGATAAATACCAAATGCCAGAACTTCCTGCTGTATGGATGGTGACAGAGGTATTACCCTTAGGTTCATGGTCTATGATTTTTGCCAATTTGGTTGATCGTGAAAATCAAAAAATAATCTGCAAACGTTTTGGGATTAATTATGTGGTAATGGAGTCGTGGTTGCACGCATTAACATATCTTCGCAATCTATGCGCTCATCATGGCAAGTTGTGGAATAGAAATTTTACCTTGAAGCCATTAGTTACAAATGATTACCGAAAACAATTAGAAAAAAACAGCAGATTTTCAGCGCAAGCGGCTATTTTAAAAATATTTCTAGATGTGATTTCGCCAGGTAGTGAATGGGCGTATCATTTGCGTGCCTTGATAAAGCAGCATCCCATGATCGATATTAAAAGAATGGGCTTAAATAAAAACTGGGAAAGTGATTCGTTTTGGAAATAATTAACGGTGTGAGAATTATCAGAAAAAATCTATATAAAAATTGGTCTTGTAGTTGGATGCATGGAGTTTTTAATGACAGAAAAAATTCTGCAACCTAAGAAAAAACATCATTATGTATGGGGAAAGTATTTATCTAAATGGTGTGAGAGCAGCAATAAAGTTTATTATAGAACTCTTAATGGAAAGATAGGATTGGATAGTGTGCGTGGTTTAGCTAAAGAGGATTATTTTTACCAGTTTGAGAAATTAACAAGTGAAGAGAGTAATATAATAAAAGCATTTTTAAAACCGCTACCTAAAGGGTTACAAGATATTCATTTATCATTTTTAAAGAATATCTTTGAGATATTTAATATGCAATCTCAATACAAATGGGGTGGTAGATATGATGAAGAAGCTAAAAGTCTATTTTTTGCGACAAAATGTAACATAATAGAAGATCTCCATGCTGCTTCTGAAGAAAAAGTTATTCCTATACTTCAAGCTCTCTATGATGAAGAACTAAATGTATTAGAGAGCAATAAGAACATTAGTTCTTTTTTGGCATTTCTGGGACTTCAGTTATTTAGAACAAAGAAAATTAAAAATGCAGTTTTAAAGAATCATCCTCATCGCACACAGTTAGAGGAATCGGTAGCAAGTGCGCTGAAGAAGGCATGGTGGCTTATGAGCTATGTGTTTGGTGCGAACCTCGGGTACAGCCTATATTTAAGTAAAAATAAAGATACGCACTCGTTATTGATTAACAAAACAGATTTTTCGTTCTTAACATCAGACCAGCCGGTTATTAACGTTTATGAGAGTACTGATAGTGTATGCCCAGCAGAGCGCCTAGAGCTCTACTATCCAATAGCCCCGAGAGTTGCATATTTTATTAGTGAAGATGGACGGTTTCCACCTGGGAAGGTTAGCATCGCAGAAGGGGATGTTAATGCATTAAATATTAAACTTGCAAAAGAATCTAATGTTCATATATTTGGCGATAGTGAATTAATATTAAGAAAATATATTAGTTATGTAAGGTTAAGGTGAAGTTTTTTCTATTTTAGATTCAGGGGCAATTTTACATAGCCAAATTTGGGACACTCGCAGGTAATACACCACCAAAATCCACAATACATCACAATCCACTTTTCCCGATAATTCGGTATTTAATTGTTGTCGATTATTGTGACTTATTGCTATAATTTGCCTCGTTATGTTTCGCAACCAGTAGGTCCGCAGTTCGATTCCGCGTCGGCATGAATGTGTCGAATTTGCGTTGTAGATGAATGTTTCTTTTGAACAAGAAATCACCCAATAATTTCTATGAAAAACATCACGAAAAAAATTCCTGTATTGATCGTTGGTGCCGGTCCAGTTGGATTGAGCATGGCGTTATGTCTTGCCCGTCACAATGTTTCTTCTCTGGTTGTTGAGAAACATTCAGGACGTACACCACACCCTCGCGCTCGCGGTGTTAGCATGCGAACGATGGAGCTATTTAAACAATGGGGAAATATTGATGAATTGTTGAAGTATGAATTTCCTAGAGAAGCGATAAGATTTATTTGGTCAGAGTCTTTACAAGGCAATGAAGTGACTCGCGTGGAAATGAAAGGTTTGGAAAATTATACGCACGGTCCTATCGGTGCCAGTTTTGTTACACAAGATTGTGTAGAAGAGTATTTGCATCAGACTTTGCAACGTTATCACGAAGTGGAGATTCAATTTTCAAAGGAGATGATTTCTTTTGAAGAAAATGACACTGGCGTAACAGTAAAATTACTAAATCGAAAAACAAACAAAGAAGAATTAATACACGCGGAATATCTCATTGCTGCAGATGGTGCGCGCAGCTCCATACGTAAACAACTAGAAATTGAAATGGAAGGGCCTGACAACTTGGCTCGCTCTTGTAGCGTTTATTGTGAATTTGACGTATCTCAATGGACTCAGCATCGACCTAGCATTGGATTTTTCTTTACCGATCCTAAGTTACTAGACCGTTCTTTGTTTACGGCTTTTGGAAAAAATCGCTGGACAGTTGGCCTGAATCTCAAGCCAGAAAATACAAAAGAAGATTTCACAGACGAATATTGTCTAAATGAAATAAGACGTGTTCTTGATATGCCTAATCTTGAAATTAAGATTATCAATAAAAGTTTTTGGACGATGGCAGCTCAAGTTGCAAAACAATATCGACATGGAAAAATTTTCTTAGTAGGTGATGCAGCGCATCGATTGCCACCTACAGGCGGTCTGGGAATGAATACAGGTATTGCTGATGCACATAATCTTGCTTGGAAATTAGCATTTGTTCTTAAATCTTATGCGTCTGATACTTTGCTAGATACCTATTATGATGAACGTGCACCCATTGCTAAAAGGAATATTGAATGGAGCACCGAAAATGCTAAACGCTTTTTTGATATCTTTAAGGCAATTCAAACTGGTGATAATGAAACATTGAAAATTAAATTACATGAGCAGCAAAAAAATCTTAATTATGTCGGTTTAGATTTAGGTTTTATTTATCATTCAAAGGCTGTGCAATCTGAAAATGATGAAGTGATTAGTGTATTACCCGATGAGTACACACCCACTACATTGCCAGGAAGTCGTGCGCCGTATGTGCAGTTAATTAAAGATGACAAGGCTATTTCAACGCTTGATTTGTTTGAGAATGATTATGTCTTATTAGTTGGTTCTGATGGACATCAATGGCAAACAGCAGCTAACGAATTAGCGTCAACATTGCCGCTTAAAAATTACAAAGTAGCGCATGACGGTGATTTGATTGATTCAGAAAATGTATGGCATGAGCTTTATGAAGTTTCTACCACGGGCGCAGTTCTCGTTCGTCCAGATGGGCATGTTGCTTGGCGTAGCAATGAAATGGTTGATAATCCAACTAACAAGCTTATTGAAATTTTTCGTGCTCTAAAATAAGAATAATCTTTAGTCTTTTTACAAGGGAAGAATTGGCGTGATTAATATTAGACCAGCGATCTTAAAGGGTTCTTGGATTCAACTTGAGCCATTGAATGAATCCCATAAGAATGAACTTTATTCTGCTGCTCAAGATGAGTCTATCTGGACTTACAATAGTTCTAATGCATTGGGAGAACGATTTTTTAGCTGGTTCGATAAAGCAATGAAATGTTTTCAAAGCCAGCAGCATCTTCCCTTTATTGTGCGGCGTTTATCAGACGCTAAAATTATTGGCAGCACTCGTTATTATGATATTAACCCTGAGCATCATCGATTAACGATTGGCTATACATGGTATATCCCCGAAGTATGGGGTAGCCACGTTAATCCAGAATGTAAGTTTCTACTGTTAAAATTTGCTTTTGAAGATTTGCAAGTTAATCGTGTTGAATTTGTAACTGATTCTCGGAATTCTCGATCGCGTGCTGCGATTAAAAAGATTGGTGCTATTGAAGAAGGGGTGCTTCGCCATCATATGATTTTAGAAGATGGTTTTATCCGTGATACTGTTATGTTTAGTGTTATAAAATCTGACTGGTTCCAAATTAAATTAATACTTCAATCCAGATTGGAAAAATTATCTTATGAAAATAATAATTAAAGATGCAATGTCTAACGATTTGAATAACATTAATGAACTACTGCGTTTATCAAAAGCATACTGGGGATATGACAGTAATTTTCTCGACCGTTTCATGGAGAAATTGGGGATTACACATGCATATATGCAGAAGCATGTTATTAAGCTGTTTTACGTTGATGCTCATTTAGCAGGATTCTTTAACTTCTGTTTTAATGCTGACGGTCTATTCGAGTTGGATAACTTCTTTCTGCACCCGAGCTACATTGGTAAAGGTATAGGTAGAAAGTTGTGGGAAGCTTGCTGCCAAGAGGCAAAACAGCAGGGTAAAAATGAATTTATTATTTGGAGTGACCCTAATGCAGAACAGTTTTATATAAAAATGGGGTGTAAAAAAATCGGCGTCAGACAATCTCCGATGATGCCAGATCGTTATCCACCGATATTAAAATTCAAAATAGATTACCCACATAATATTAAAGGATAGTCGATATGCGCATTACTGTTTCAGGCACTCATTTTATAGGTAAAACTACTTTAATTGAGGATTTTCTTAAAAAACATCCAGACTATAGATGTGAAAAAGAAGTTTATTACAAATTGCAGGATGAAAAAGAAATGGAGTTATCACTGGAGCCTTCGCTTGATAATTTACTCCTGCAACTTGATTATAGTATTGAACAGCTTAATCAAACGGTAAATGAGAGGAATGTTATTTTTGATAGGTGCCCAATTGATTTCATTGCATACGCAATGATTAATTTGGAGCAAGATTCACTGAATGTAAATGACAGCGAAATATCAGAACGATTTTATGAGATCAAAACTGCTTTGAACACTTTAGACTTAATTTTGTTTCTACCTATTACAAAAGAAAATTCCATCGAATATACCGAAGAAAATCTAGCCTATCGTAAAGCGGCTGATAAATATTTCAAAAAAATTTATAGGGATGATGCATGTGATATTTTTCCACGATATGATCATCCAAAAATTATTGAAATCTGGGGCGATAGAGCTGCAAGAATTAAAAAAATCGAAAGCTACTTGATATGAAAAATTCTACAATCATCTTTCTGATTTTGTCGCTAAACATCGCAGGCATTAATTTTTTTTAGGAATAATTTTAATGAGGGTACTAAATAAAGTCATTATAGTTACTGGTGGCGCAACTGGCATTGGCCAAGCTGCTTGTTATCTACTGGCGCGCGAAGGTGCGACGATTGCGCTTGTTGATATTAATGATCGAGCCGGAAACGATACTATTACAACAATACATTCTCAAGGTGGAAAAGCCGAATTTTGGCATATGGATGTTACAAATGAGGCTAATGTAGAAGAAGTATTTAATGCGGTTGCGGATAAATTTGGTTATATCGATGTTTTAGTGAATAACGCTGGATTTATTGGTAGCAATAAACCAACACATGAAATGACAGAGTCAGAGTGGGATAAAGTGATGAACGTAAATGTAAAGAGTGTATTTTTCTGCACTAAACATGTTATTCCATATCTTAAAAAAAATGGTGGCGGCAGCATCATCAATATTTCCTCGATTCACGGTTTGATAGGTAGCCCTGATTATCCAGCAAATCATGCATCAAAAGGCGCAATTAGATTGATGAGTAAAACAGATGCGATGCTATATGTGAAAGATAAAATTCGCGTGAACTCGATACATCCTGGATATATTCAGACCCCATGCTTAGGTGATATTCCGAAGAAACCTGGCATGACTGCTGACGAAGTGCAAGTCGCCTATGATAAATTGCAACCAATGGGCCATGTGGGTGAAGCAATGGATATAGCCTATGGAATTTTATATTTGGCCTCTGATGAATCTAAATTTGTAACAGCAAGCGAACTTATTATTGACGGCGGTATCTATGGTGGTCGTTTATTTAATTAATTTTTACTGGCCAAATTGGTTATTTTCGAATAGAGGGTATGGAGATATTGCCCAACTCATTAACGAATTTTCTCTATCTAAATGCAATTCCAGTGGGAAACCAATTTGTTGGCGGATTTGTTGGTGTTAATTCGCAATCTGTTAATAAGCCGTTTTGATCTATAAGGCATCTATAAATATTCCCTGGCATAGAAGAAACTTGATCAGCGACATAAGCATATGTTTTTGCATTTACAGTTTTAATCGTAATGTCATAAGGATTCCAACCATGAGGATTAATCATAGGTGGTGTCTTTATACAAGTTGAATTTATAAAAGATCCATCCGTATCTAGATTACATCTATAAACATTACCCCCTCCTTCAGTAGATCCATTATCAGCAACATAGGCATACCGAATCCCGTTCACGGTATTAAAAGCGATCGAAAAAGGGGTCCAAGACGGGGCACCTGATGAGGGCGTAGGAGAACAAGTAGACAAAAAAGTCCCATTACTTTGCATCTGGCACAGAAACACATTACCAGTACCATCAGCAATATAAGATTGTTGCTCCCCATTTGCATCGGTCGCAAAAGCTATATTGTTTGGTGCACTAACACCTAAATTATTGTACACAATATATTGCGAAAAATTACCTGTGGAATCGAGAAAAAATTGATAAGCGTTTCCATTATTTGCATCAACTATGTATGCATATTGGTTATCAAATGTCGCAAAATCAATCCCTCGTGGTGACCAATTTCCTTGCCCAGGTGTTGATGACGTTATCGTGCAGTTATAAAAAGAACCATCCTCATGAATACTACACCAATAGACAGCGCCACCAGAATCAAGAATATAAGCATATTGGACACCATTTACTGTGGCAAAAGTCATTTGTCCCAAACCTTGAGCCGTTAAGTCCCTAGTAGCTGAGGTATACGAGGACGAAAGAAACCCTTGGCCATCTAATAAAAATTGATCGATTGCCGTAGAAAAGAGATCAGGTGTTACATAGGCAAAAATCCCTGATACCGAGAAAGAAATAGGACTCGTTAACGGTGTTCTTCCTTGATAATCGATTTTCAAAATCTGATTAATAGTAGAACCAATTTGTCCATTCGAAGGATTGATGTTTAGTCCAATATTGCAAGTCGATGGCCCCGCAGCCAATGTATTACCACAATCACCAGCCACAGTAGTACGTTGGATACCGTTGGAAATACCACTGACAGACAAAGGAAAACCATTGGGTACATTATTATTAACTGTATAAATCACTATATTTGAAGTATTGGCAGTGTAAACAGATGAAATAGCAGGCGAAGGTCCGGAAAGCACAACCGGCTCTATGGCAAAGGTCGATGAGCAAAACAGCCAAATCATGCCAAAAGCAACTGCCTGTTTCATAAGAAATCCTCATTATTTAAAGCCTCAAACTAAGCCCTAACAAAAGGCTTTGACTTTGAAGTGTAAAATTGGGTGTTGTTCCTAAACGAACGGCTCCTGGGTCATCAGCGGGAGAGCCATGCCCCAAAATGGCATAAATATATTCTAGGTTAGTACTTAATTTATCAGTAAGCGCTACTTTAAAACCCCCACCAAAATTCCATGCAAGGGATGAAGTAGTATGGCTAGATAATACCAACGCGCTATTGGCATTGACATCCGAAGCAGTCACTGTTTCCTTATAAGACATTGAATTCCAAGCCACTCCTATCCCTAAAATAACGTAGGGTTCTATCGAGTGCCAGGTAAAAAATCCAGGCCTTAAATCTAACATCAAGCGTGTGCTTTTAATAGGTGCTTTAAAATGATAATTATTGAATTGAGGTAGTTCATACTGCCAAACATCACCAGAAAGACTTGTGGAAGTTTGATATACATTTAGACCAAGTAATAATCTATTTAAATATGGTAAGGTTTTTTCAAAAAAAGAATAATCTAAACCAATTTTCCACGCGCCTTGAAATGAGCTTTGAAGCGTTTTATCACTATCGGTTTCATAAGGGGAAATAATAAGACTAGCATCTTGTCTCTGATACCAACCGCCTCCTCCCGCTCCTGAAATTTCTATGTCTTTAAAGTCCCAATCTTTAATATTAGCTGTATTTGCGGTATTGACAAATAACAATAGGATAAGGCAAAACCTCTTGTATTTTCTTCCCTGATGTAAAGACATAATTCCATTCTTTAACAAAAATATTTTTTATCTTACAACTAATGCATAAGACAAATCAACGACTTGATTTAAAAGCTCACATTGAGCTATCCCCTAATGAGCTATCATCGAATCTTTGAATTAAACCGCCAGTAGAGTAGTAATATACTGCAACTAGCGCCGAGTACCATACCCCACCAAAGACCAACACCGCCAAATTTAAAATAGGTTGCTAATAAATAACCGATAGGTAATGCGATTCCCCAGAAACTGATGATAGAAACTAAGAGCGTAAAATTAGTATCTCTCAATGCGCGCAATGCGCCAAATAATGAAATCCGCGTACCTTCGATAATTTGAAATAATGCACTCACTGCAAATAATATTTTTATTTCATTGATGATATTGGCATTGCTTGGATTATGTATATCAATGTCGACTGATATCAATAGTGAAGGACACGTCCAAAAAACAATGGCAATAATTCCCATAAAAATTGCCGATATCATTGTACCGGTTAAACCCGCACGTTTAGCTAAATTAGTATCTTTTGCACCAAGTAAGTGTCCCATGCGAACAGTAATAGCCTGAGCAATAGAAAAGATGATTGACATCAATATACATAGATATTGCATCACTATTTGATTGGCTGCTAACAATTGGCTTCCTAAATATCCCATTACTAATGTTAATGCAAAGAAAAATCCCACTTCGAAACAATACATGACGCCGATAGGGAAACCCACTTTCAGTAATTCCCATAAATACGAGGGTTTATTTTTATTAATGATGGAACGAAAGTAATGTTTGTAATCTTTGTGTGTGAAAACAAAGACGCTAGTCACTATAGCTATGATCCAATAACTGGTGGTCATACCCCAGCCCGCTCCCGCGATACCTAAAGCCGGAAATCCAAATGCGCCAAAAATGAATGCATAACTAAAAAATATTACGAGTGATACACCAAAGACAGTCAGATACATGATGGTACGAGTGTGACCCAATCCTATAATAAATTCGAAAATGGCAATAGAAATAAAGTTAGGTAATAATCCCCATGCCAATGCATGTAAATACGATTCGGCGAGTGAGACAATAGATGGTTTTTGACCCAATAGTAGGAAGATAGGTGACATATTCCAAAATAAAAAAAATGCTGGAATAGTCATCAACAGACTTAATAGTAATCCATCACGCGCCACTAACGAAATGCCAGCTTGATCATTGGCGCCATGTTTGTGAGAAACCAAAATATTGATAGAACCCAAAGTACCAAATAAGATGACTGCAAATGTGCCGTATAACCAACTGACCAAAGCACCTGCAGCTAAAATATTTTGGCCTAATTTTGCTAGAAACATAGTTTCAAAAAAACCAGTCGATGCGCCCACAATACCCGTCAATGCCAGCGGTATCGCTAGTTTTAACAGCGGATATAAATCATTTTTAAGTGGATGATTCATTTGTTTTTCAGCTTTTTTCTAAGAAATATTTTTGAATAATTGTGCCAATAATTTTTTAGTTCACCTATATTTTCATAACCATTTTTTAAATAAAATTCTTCAGCTTGAAAATTCCAGGTATCTACTAAAGAAAAAACGCAACCATTTTTAATTGCTTCTTGTTCTGCTTCGTTCAGCAATTTTGTACCGAAGCCCTGGCGTCTAAGTTTTTCATCAACCCAAAATGAATCAATATAAATTGATTCTGTGTCAAAAAACGCTTGTAAACCACCAACAATTTTACCAGAATCATTCTTTAAGAAAATCGAAAATTCTCTGTCTCGTGTCTCACCTGTGATACTTTCGTAAAAGGAAACAAGACCTTCTGTTACCACTGCATTATCTGCCTGGCTGGGATTATGGTCGACAATTATTTGGTACATACATTATCCTTTTTTTATCGTATCATGAGTGTGCCCTTTGCTATGAGCACTTCTAAGA
>JABDCZ010000012.1:0-49883 GCA_013287885.1 Gammaproteobacteria bacterium | reverse complement strand
CCGTCTCTCTGACGATGCAGTATTCACTGCTGATGAAATCAAAACAAAAGAAGAGGCAGAACAATTACTTTTTGTATGTATCAAAAAAAATTATCTTCAAACTGCCAAATTTTTACTAGCGAACATTCAGCCAAAACCTTGTCTCGACATTCACAATGAGGCAGGTTATACGCCACTTATTCAAGCGGCAAAAAACCCTACCGCAGATTTTGTAAAACTCTTACTGGATGAAAAAGTAGATCCAAACTTCGCGGATAATCATAATAGTACACCATTAATGTGGGCAGCAGATAAAGGTTGTATTGAATCGTTAAAGTTAATTCTTGAGAAAAAAGTAGATGTAAATGTCAAAAATAAAAATGAACGAACCGCATTACACTATGCAGTAGCACGAGATGACCTCACTTTTGTCAATGCATTAATGGATGCAAAACCCGATTTGGAAGCAATGACTACTGAGGGTATAACTCCGCTCATATATGCTGCTATGAAAAAAAATTCAGCTTGTGTAAAGTTATTAGTGGATGCCAATGCAAATATCGAAGCAAAGGATAAGAATGGTGAAACTGCGCTAATATGTGCGCTTGATAAAAAAGATTCGGCTTCTGTTAAATCGCTTTTGGATGCAAAAGCAGATGTAGAGAACAAGGGGATTAAAGGTTATACCCCGCTTTGGTATGCACTTATCATGGAGGACTTAACTTCTTTCAAATTAATAATAGATGCAAAAGCGAATGTTGACGCAAAAAGTGAAAGAAGTAATACCCCGCTTATACTGGCAGCAGCACAAAATGGTATGAGTGATTTCGTAAAATTATTAATAGATGCGAAAGCGGATATTGAATGCGAAGATAAGAATGGATACACGCCACTCTGGGGTGCTCTTTCCGCAAAAGATGCTACTACTTTTCAACTATTACTTGATGCAAAGGCAAATATTGCTGCAAAAAATGGGAATACCGCGTTCCAATATGCACTTGCAAAAAATGACGTCGATAGCGTCAAAGCCTTAATTGAAACGCATGCAGACATCGAAGAGAAAGATAAAAATCAGGATACCCCGCTGTTATTAGCAGCTTATAAAAAAAATTCAGCTTGTGTTCAGTTATTAATTAATGCCAATGCCAATGTTGAAGCAAGAGATAAAAAAGGTGAAACGGCTTTATTTTGGGCGACTTTCCGAGAGGATTTGACTTCTGTCAAGGCACTCATCGAAGCAAAAGCGGATGTGAATGCAAAAAATGCGAGAAATGAAACCCCGATTTTTGACGTTCTTTTTCAAGACAATCTCAAAGTGATGAAAATATTAATAGATGCGAAAGCGGATGTTCTGGTCAGTGGTAAATCAGGTCTTACTCCGAAGGTCATAGCGAGCGTGATTGGCGATGCTCCATGCAAAAAATTAATTAAAGATGCAATAGAGGCAAAAAAAGCAGAAGAGAAAGCTCAATCGGTCGCGAAAAAGCAAAAAAAACATGTCGTTAAAATGAAAGATGAAAAGCCAGTGAATAAACCAGAAAGCGCATCATGGTTTGGTGATTTTTTCTCAAGAAATAAAAATCGGCGTGATGGGTATGAAAAACTTTCTACTCAAGAATTAACAATAATGGTTGAACCGAACTAAAAATTTATAATAAGGATTATTTATGAAGGACCGTCCATCAGACGATGCAGAATTCACTGCTGATGAAATCGAAGCAAAAATCAAATCAGAAAAATTACTTTTTTCATGTATCGAAGAAAATGATATCGACAATGTTTTACTTTTAACATCAAGAGTTAAACTGAAGCCAAGTTTTAATATTAGAAACGCAGAAGGCTACACGCATCTGATTCAAGCCGCAAAAAAGCCTACCGCAGATTCTGTAAAAATTTTATTAAATGCAAAAGCTGATCCTAATATCAAAGATAACAATCAAAGCACACCATTGATGTGGGCGGCACAGAAGGATTGTTTTGAATCTTTGCAAGCGCTGATCGAAAGCAAAGCGGAAGTGAATGGGCAAAATAAATTTGGTATGACTGCTTTAATGTATGCAGCATCTAGAAATGCTAAAGCAGTGAGCGCCTTAATTGAAGCAAAGGCGGATCTTGAATTTGCAGATTCAGATAATTTTACTGCGCTGGCTTGTGTTCTCACTAAAGAAAATTTAGCTTGTGGAAAGTTATTAATTGACGCTAAAGCAAATGTAAATGTAAAAATTAAACAAGAGTGTACTCTGCTTTTAGCTGCCATTAAGGCAAAGCAGCCAGATTTCGCAAAACTATTAGTGGATGCCAAAGCTAATGTGGCAGCAAAGGATAAAAATGGCGAAGACGTGCTGGCCTGGGCGGTTTACGATAAGGATGCGGCTTCAGTCATTGCATTGCTTGATGCAAAAGCCGATATTGAGAGTAAAGATAGTCGTGGGTATACACCGCTTTTGACAGCAGTTGTGAATCAGGATACCGCTTGTGTTAAAATATTAATTGATGCAAAAGCAAACCTTGAAGCCGTTACGTCTAACCATTTGAATTCACTTTTAATCGCCACTAAAAAAGGTAATCACGATACTGTCAAAATGTTAATTGATGCCAAAGCGAATGTTAATGTGAAGGATGAGAATGGTCAAGCTGCGTTATTATGGGCTATTCATAAAAAAAATATTCATTCTATTAAAGCACTGCTTGATGCTAAAGCCGATGTTGAATGCAAAAACACGGATGGCCTCACGCAGCTTTGGCATGCGTTTGATCAAGGCGATGTAGATTTGTTCAAATTATTACTTAATGCAAAAGCCGATGTCGAATCAAAAAATGAAAATGGTAGTACGTTACTATTAATGGCAGCGAAAGGTAGTCTTACTGCTTTTGCTAAATTATTAATTGAGGCAAATGCCAATGTTGAAGTAAGAGATAAAAAAGTCGAGACTCCATTGGCATGGGCAGCATACAAAAATAATTTGAGCATTGCCGAAGCGCTTATTGAAGCAAAAGCGGATGTTAATTCAATCAGTAAAGAGGGCTATACCCCAATTTTTGATGCAATTCAGCAAGGTAATCCCAAAATTGTTAAGGCATTAATTGAGAATAAAGCGGATCTACATTTCAAATCAAATTTAGGTAACTCACCGCTTAATTATGCGAGCATTCATGAGCGCGGCGTTTGTCAGCAGTTAATTGCAGATGCGATAGTGGCAAAAAAAGCAGAGGAGAAAGCACAAGCGGTCGCAAAAAAGCAAAAAGAACATATCGCTAAAATGAAAGAAGAAAAGCCAATGAATAAACAAGAAAGCGCATCATGGTTTGGTGATTTTTTCTCAAGAAATAAGAATCGACGTGATGGGTATGAAAAACTTTCTACCCAAGAATTAACATCTTTTGTTTCGTAACTTGACCTCTTTGCAAAGGTGTTGAAGCTTTGTCATGCCAGCCGAGCGTAGCGAGAGGTGGCATCCAGTTGGCATTCAGCGGAGCCGCTTGGATGCCATACTCACTTCCCCGAAAAAGCTGATTGTGCTACTCTCTTTGCAAATTAATGCAAAGAAGGATTATCCATGCAAATAAAAAATATAACGCGTGTTGCAATGTTGATCGGATGTTTAACTGCGAGTCCGTTTGTTTTTGCGACGGGCGATGGATTTTATATGGGTGTACAAGTCGGGTACGCGAATTTAAATAATGTCGCTCAGGATATCAATACTGGACAACTTTTTAATGGTCCCTCTGATTCTTCCACTTGTGATCCTAGTGTTCCATTTAATAGCGCTAATCCAAAAAGTTGTCTCTTAGCAACCAATGTCACACCGACCAATACCGGCATTGCGGCTCGAGTTTTTATGGGAGCCAATGTTCAAACTTATTTTGGATTTGAATTTGGTATGTCTTATTATACGCCTTCAGAATATAACCCTGATGTCAGTGGTTTTACGCATGAACCTCATATTTGGGAATATAGCGGTGATATTTTAGGAAAAGTAATGTATCCCTTCGGACCGATTACATTATTTGCAAAAGGCGGTATTGGTATCGTCTACAAAACACAATCCGATGCAATTATTACGAGTAGTGAAGAAGATAGCAACGGTAGTGTAATTGTCGCGCCCGCCTACGGCTTCGGCGTTAGTTACGACATCACTCCGCGCTGGGTCGCCGATTTTAGCTATATGAGAATCCAAGGCGGAAATGATATTAAGGATATTAATTTCGCAGGTGTTGGTATTTCGTACCATTTTGTCGATGAATATTGCGGCCAGTTTTTGTGTTAAACATGCCAGATGTAGGGTGGATTAGTCGTGTTTTTTACGACGTAATCCACCATTTTTGACGGTTAACATTCCTACGTCTGCTTGATATTTTATGTTATTATTCATTAAGTTAACATTATTATCCCTCCCTTTCGATTTATATCGCGCCCTGTTGCAAAAATTGTCCTATTTTGATATATTGTACAAATAGTTTCATAATTCTATTAATTTGATCAATAGTTGACAGATAATAGAATTGAGGGGTGAGATATGCCAAACGATGAAAATTTATTTAATAGTTTTGATGAAATCCATAAAAAATACTCAAAAGCCTTTACAAGCAGAGAAAAGCAAAAACTTAAAGAAAAAGAACTTAAAGAAAAGGGCTTAATGGTTGATTCTCTCGAAAATAAGGAAGTTGAAGATATTAATGAACAAAATGAGGATGAAATCAATGACCTTTTTGACTCTACTTTAGATTCAGATTTTGATTCTTTGGTTGATGGCAATTATAACAATTCACTTTCTGATACAAGCTTATCTGATAGTGAAAAGAAAAGTATAGAGGAAGAAGAAAGTCTTGATTCATCATCATCTGATAATTCAAATTTAGATTCACCGATTTCAACTGATTCAGATCAAAAAGATTTTGACGCTGTTCCTTCGGCAGTAACTGCCTCTGATAAAATAAAAATGAGCAAACCGTTTCAAGAAATCATTGATGCATTAGATGCGCAGATAGAAAGTATAGGGGATCGTGGTGGACAACTTGATAAGGGAAGCTATCTTATTATGATCAAGGATCGTTTAGAAAAACTTAATTTTGATAGAAAAGAAGATATAGATGATTTATTGAGATATATGTGGAATAAGGACACAATTAAAGTTCTTAATACATTTCAGTTATATGCACCAAATCAACGCTGGAAAACACCTTTTTTATTCTTCGGTGCAATGTTTAAATCTACCACTAATTCTTATAAATTAATTGAAACCATTACAACATTTGTAAGAGATAACGCATTACCGACAGAAAGAATGAGAGAACCTGTGCGTCTTCATACGCAACAGTTAAGATAATCAACATTGCGTGGCAATCCAAGCGCTCTTTTGTATACAAATGCATACTTGTTCGCGGGACGACATTACTACGCTAAAATTCTTTTAAAAACATCTGCAACAAATCATTCAAAAATCTTTGCCCCAACCCTGTAGCACATAAGATTTTTGAATCATCCACTAACAATTTTTTTTCTTTGGCCTTTTTCAAAATAGGTTCGATAAGGTCCAGTGGAACCCCAGTCCTTTGCAGAAACAAATCCACACTTACACCGTGCGTCAAACGCAACGCATTCAGCATGAATTCAAAAATAATTTCGGATGTTGTTAAGATTTTTTCGTTTTCAACAAAAGATTTCCCGGGATCTAAATAATCTTTAGGATTTTTTACATTCGAATGTCTTACGATTATCTGTTTATCGACATCGGTAATTTTGCTGTGCGCACCAGCACCGATTCCAAGATAATCGCCAAATTCCCAGTAATTTACGTTATGTACGCATTGTTTATCAGGTCGTGCGTACGCGGAGACTTCATATTGTTGCAATCCGTTTTCAAGAATTTCACGCTTACCATTTTCTTGAATATCAAATAAGACATCATCCACGGGCAAAATCGGCGGATTTTTATGGAAAAAAGTTTGCGGTTCAATGGTTAATTGATACCAAGAAAGATGTGGGGGTGAAAATTGCAAGGCATCTCGTAAATCCGCCACGGCATCTTCGACAGTTTGGTTCGGTAAACCGTGCATCAAATCCAAATTAAAATTGTGAAATCCAGCATTTGTCGCGCTTTCAATCGCACGCAATGCATCATCACGATGATGAATTCGTCCGAGGATTTTTAATTTTTCATCTTGTAAACTTTGAATGCCTAACGATAAACGATTGACTCCTGTGCTTTTAAACCCACGAAAACTTTTTTCATCAATCGTGCCAGGATTAGCTTCTAAAGTAATTTCAATCTCGGGTCCAAATCGTAAAAGTCGATGAACGCCTTCTAAAATTTTTTCAATGCCGCTCGCTGAAAATAAGCTTGGCGTACCACCACCAAAAAAAATACTAAGTAAACGTCTCCCCCAGATTTTCGGTAAATGGCTTTCTAAATCGCGTAATAATGCATTGATATAAAGTTCTTCGGGGAGAGAGTTTTTCACTTCATGCGAATTAAAGTCGCAATAAGGACATTTGCGAACGCACCAGGGGAGGTGGATGTAGAGGGTTAGAGGAATGGTTTCTACTTTCGAATGCATGTGAAAAGACACTCATTACTGTCCGGTAAAAAAACTCTGTCATGCCAGCATGCTTTTAGCTGGCATCCAGTTGGCATGCAGCGAAGCCCTTGGATGCCAGCTAAAAGCATGCTGGCATGACACGGGCCCTGACTACACCTTCGCATTTTTCGACAAAGGAATTTCCGTTCCCCAAAGGTGAGAATTAATTAAAGTAAATTTCTCAATTTCCACTCTTAGCGAGACAAATTCTCTTACCGCATCAGTATCAACTTCTTTCTTATTATAAGGATCTTCCGGTCCATTTTTATCAAAATAATCTTCTAAATTTTTTCTTTCATAGCCAACAAGCATAGGGCTCCCTAAAATAAATACGGGATCTTGCATCACCTCACCTGAAAGTGCACATTTAAATTTTGAGGGGACTGTTTTTGCTTTATTTTCTGGAAAAAGAGATGTCATCTGGACTCCTTCATTTTTATCTTTTATGGGGCAAAAGTACTGTGGATACAGGCAAAAGTCAATTGAAGATCGCGTCTTTTGTGATTAGAATAACCCGTTCTCTACTTGCGAGGTTAAATAGATGAAAAAACGTATGAAAGTTGCAGTCACTGGCGCTGCGGGTCAGATTGGGTATGCCTTGATTTTTCGGGTGGCGTCAGGACAATGTTTTGGGCCAGATACCGAAATTGAATTGCAACTTTTAGAGTTAGAACAAGCACTTCCTTCCCTGCGCGGGGTCGCGATGGAATTTGAAGATTGCGCGTTTCCTTTGTTAAAAAAAGTCACTTGCACGAGTGATGTCAAAGAAGCGATGCGTGATGTGAATTGTGCTTTTTTAGTAGGGGCGGTGCCTCGCAAAGATGGTATGGAACGATCTGATTTATTACGCATTAATGGTGGTATTTTTACCACACAAGGCCGTGCAATTAATGATCATGCGGCAAAAGATGTGAAAGTTTTTGTTGTGGGCAATCCTTGCAATACGAATTGTTTAATTGCGATGCATAGTGCCCCCGATGTGCCGCGCGATCAATTTTTCGCAATGACAAAATTGGACGAGTTGCGCGCGCGCATGATGCTTGCGATCAAAGCGGGTGTGGATGTGAATGTCGTTCGACAAATGACGATTTGGGGCAACCATTCCTCAACGCAATATCCTGATTTTTACAATGCAAAAATTAATGGTTTGCCTGTCGTCGATACGATTACTGATTTGCATTGGTTACAAAATGATTTTATTAAAGCCGTGCAAACTCGTGGTGCTGCGGTTATCAAAGCGCGCGGTTCTTCATCGGCCGCCTCCGCTGCGAATGCAGCCTTAATGGGGGTTTATGATCTTTATCACGAAACGCCACAAGGTGATACTTTCTCCGTCGCACGTTGTTCAGAGGGCGAGTATGGTGTGGATGAAGGTTTGATTTTCTCTTTCCCTTGTCGTACTGAGGGTGGAAAATTAAAAGTCATCACTGGTTTGACTCAAGATGCTTTTGGCGAAGAAAAAATTCAGATTACGTTGGATGAGCTTAGAAAGGAACGGGATGCGGTGAAAGAATTAGGATTGATTTAAGCTACAAACCCTCACCCCTCTCCCGCAAGCGGTAGAGGGGAACTATTATCATTAAAATCCCCTCTCCCACTTGTGGGAGAGGGGTAAGGGGTGAGGGTTTATGGTAAACACCTTACTAAAAAGTAAGGTGAAGGTTTATTGTACTCCAGCATATTATGCTTGACCCCCTCATCCCTCTCTAAGTTATACTTTCACTCATGGACCCTGCACTCATTCAAAAAATTTGTATTTGGGCGATACCGTTAATTTTTGCAATTACGGTACATGAAGTTGCGCATGGTTGGGTTGCATCGAAGTTTGGTGATCAAACTGCGCGATTAGCGGGTCGTCTTACCTTAAATCCCATGAAGCATATCGATTTAGTGGGCACCATTATTATTCCCATTCTTTTGATTATATTTAGCCCTGTTATTTTTGGATGGGCGAAACCGGTCCCAGTCGATGCGCGGAACTTAAGAAATCCGCGGTTAGATATGATTTTTGTCGCATTAGCGGGTCCCATTTCCAATCTTTTAATGGCTCTATTGTGGGCACTCCTTGCCAAATCCACACAAAATTTATCACCATGGTTTAGTGTTCCATTAGTGAAAATGGGTCTCGCGGGCGTCGGTATTAATGTGATGCTAGGTGTTTTAAATTTACTTCCCATTCCACCGCTAGATGGTAGTAAAGTATTTTACAACATTTTACCCCCAAAAATTGCCTGGAAATATTCTAGAATTGAACCCTATGGATTTTTTATTTTACTCATCATGATGTTTACAGGATTATTATCCGCTATTCTTTTCCCACCGATTTATTTTCTCACCAATTTTATTTTAAATATGTTTGCCATTTAAAAAACCTTGCAGCTCACGAATAATTTCATATAATCATTTTTTTTATAATAATAACTTAAGGATAAGTAAAAATGACAACACCTAGAAAAACCATAACAACTTTATTTCCTGTCGAACATCCCGCAGTCGCGATTTATGCAAAATTTACAGAGCCAGGAACAACGACCACTTCCTCGCAAAACAGCAATTTAACTTATTCTTATTCGTATTCACTGCCCGGACACTATTCTTCACGTCAATGTTCTTATCCTTGCGACACTGTCCCTTATATTTTACCGAATGGCATTTTTTTTCATCAGAGTTATTTTGGCGATGGAAAAAAAAGGATGATGATTGAGAATCAACTTTATGAGAATATTTCATATAAAATGGACGGGCATACTACAATAACCCAGCCTATTTTGCCTCATACTGCGACGATTTTGACAGATTCACCTTTTATCATGAAAATTGCTTGTATCAATCAAAATCAAAATGAAATTTTTTTATATGAATTAACGCATGCGAAGCCAGATCGCTTTTTTCATTCTGAAAAGAAATATATGCATTTAAAAGTACAAGCAAGAACAGAAAAAAAAGAGCCCATTCCTGACAGATCTATTTATAAAACAAAATCACCCGAGATTAAAATCATATCCATGGCAGGTTTAAAGAGTATCTCTCCCGGATTATTAGCAGTCGCTTTGAGTGATAGTAAAATTAAATTATTGGAAGTAAATGGCTATACTAATGTCAAAATTTTTTGTAGCATTGGGGATTACACGCACGGCAAAAGCTCGAGTACTATCCAATTACTTTCTTCATCGTATGGTTTAATAGCCTATCACGAAGACATTAATCAATTGACTATCTGGAAAAATCTTAACGATGCAAAAGATTATAAAAATTATACCCTACCTTCTTTATTTCAATTAAAAATGTCGAGTAATGGCGAATACTTGACGGGTGTAGAGCGTTCAAAAGACGAAAAATCTATTGATACTTCGAAAGTGGGATTTTGTTTTGAATTAAAAACTGGAATATCGCATCGCATTTCATTTAAAGAACCTGCATCGGATTTTGTCATCGGATTTCAAAATCAAGTTTGCTTGCTCGATAAAGATAAGAATATTGTGCAAATTTCTCTAAAAGAATTGATAGAACCAAAACGACCTGGCATTAAAGATAAAATTAAAAGCATGATGGGAAAACGTTAAAACAGCTATCTTAATGTTCTCTTAATTTTTATCTATTAACATAGATGACTGCTATTGTAATGAATGTCATAAAGGAAATATAACAATGCAGTCATCTCATGCGCAAATTCATTCCGAATTAAAATCCGAATTAAAGCCTGAGTTAAAACAAACGCATAGTTTTCGAGTTCAATTAAATGATAAAACTTTAAAAACATTATCTGAATTTAGAGAAACCCTTGAAAATTACGATGAAAAAGCTTATTGGCCACACTTAGAAGAAAAAAATCCATTTGCGGAATGTCAAATCACCGATTTGATGGCGCAATTTGATTTAATCGATGACATATTAGAAATTGAATATGCAAAACAAAAAACAAGTAAAAATAAAGATGAGCTTAAAATCGCACTAGAATACTATAAACTTGCCATCATGGAAGCAACATTAAATGAAGTGTGCGAAGAAAAACCGGAAAATGAAGGCAAAAAACCATCGCGATTTATTCATGGTATTTATTATTTTCTATTTGTCGGTGGTAGCTGGATTGCTTATTTACACGGCTATGATGCGGCACAAGCTATCATTAACTTATTACCCGTTGTTGTGCCAAGCCCTGTTATTTGGACAACGGGATCGGCTTTGTTTCTGATTGCGTTAGCATTATTTACGGCTTTTGAGGCAGAAGAATTAAGTAAACATATGGGATTTCAATTTGCCAAAAATTTGAAAACTACATTTAATATTAATCAATATCAAATTGAAGTCACGCATGAAATTGCAAAACATTTAGCGATACATTCTGAAAAAGAAAAAATAATGAATGCGAGTGATTATAAAAATTATGTAAAATTACTCATGAAATTTGATCGCTCGATTTCAAAAACAAAAGAACGCGTTTCACATTTAGAAGAAGGAAGAAAAGGAAAAGCCGCAAAAACAGCATTACTTATTTTCGGTATGTTATTCACCGCTGCAGACGAAGTATTTCTCACCATTGGTTTTGGCGCGCTTGCATTAACAGGGCCTTGGGGATGGGTAATATTAGGCATTACTGCGTTAATCGGTGCGATACTTTTTTATGTTGCATTCCATAATATGGTTCGAGATAAAGTCGCACCGATGGTAAAACAAAAAGAAGAAATTTTAGAAACGTATGCAATTTATAAAAAAGATAATATTTTGGAAGGCATCAAGAAAAAATTAGAAACGAAAAAATATATTGCACGCTTAGAAAAAAAATTAATAAAACAAAATGATATTATTCGCGAACAGAATGAAGAAATTGCGGAATTAAAAAAATCTCCTTCCCCATTAGGTTTTTTATCACGGCTAACTTCAAAGTTGCATCCAAATAATCTTTACGAAAAACCTACTTTGCGGGTCGCAATATAGGTTTTGTCAGTCATACTAACCAAACATTTTGCGTAGCTTCTGCTGACGTAACGGTTTTGAGGAATATTTTTTTGCAAATTTTGAGCAAGGATTTACTTTAGGTTCTGTTGGTTCCGCATGAGATGCTTTCGCTACAGGCACGGTAACCAAATTTTTAACGGGCTTTTCTGTTTCTTTCTTAGCTTTCACTACTGGTGAAGATGCAGTTAGCATCAATGGAGCCATGGTTAAGGCTTGGGATTTTTGCATCTTAAATTCCATTGGCGAAGCTGTGGATGCGTTGGTATCTTCATTCGGTTCTGGCAAAGGCTTTTTTTGTAAACATGAAAGTTGGTAAATGGCATCATGATTCCCCCCGCCAAACAATCCCCAAAATGGACCTTGAGCCATTTTTTTCAAGCGATGAAAAGCCTTTTTGCTTCCAGATTCCGCGGCATTTCGCAAGTATTCTGCGGCGTCTTTATTATTGTTAACTTTCAGATGTTGAAGCGCTTGGTGATATAACCAATCTGCATAGAATAATCGAAACTTCGCATTTTCACTTCCCGCTTTTGCAGCCTGTTCTAATAGCCGATGGGCTTCTGATATATCAGGTGAAATAACATCACGTGAAGGGTTTAGCAAAACATTTCTTTGTTCTATTAGATTTTTTAATTTTTGAATATCAGTTGGTTTTAGCAATTGATGCTCTTCAATCATTACCAAATCGTTAGGATCTTTTTCTATCATTTCGATAACAATACGGATATTGGTCGGTATTTTTTTCTTTTCAAGAAGTGCTACATGATATTTTGCATAAGGATCTCCAAAAAATCCCCAATAGCCGTTTGCAAGTGATTTTAATTCTTTGAGGGCTTTGTCAAATTTTTTTTCGGCACCTAATCTTAATAAGCGCATCGCTTCTTTTTTATCTTGAGGTAATCCTTCTCCCTTCAAATAACAAAGTCCGAGGCGATATTGTGCTTGGTCATTTCCAAGTTTTACTGCGGAACGATAGTATGCTACAGCCTTACTTAGATCTTTTTTAACAGCTATTCCACGCTGATAAAAATAACCGAGAGTCATTTGCGCTCTGGGGTGCCCTTTTTCTGCTGCTGCAGATAATAAGGGGACGACTTCTTTTAATTTTTTACGATCTTTTGATTCACCATACATTTTTGCAAGATGAAATTGTGCATCAGCATAACCTTTATGAGCCGCTAAACTAATGCTACGCTCTGCTGCTTCCAGATTTTTTACTGTACCATTTTCCTCTAAGAATTCGAGGCCTTCTTCATAAAGTTCTTTTGCATCACGTTCTACATCAACCATAATGGAAGTATGGTCTGTAAAAGGTGCGGAGGCATTTTTTAGAATCGATGACAATCGAGAAGGCTCTAAGGCTTGTTCTAAAGCTTCGTCTAATTCCTCAAGTCTTTGCGGTGTTAAATACGCTTTAATGATGGCGTAGTCATCGGGATATCTTTTTAGGATATCTATAATAAAAGGTAATGGTACGTCATTTAAATTGGAACGATTTTTATAATAAATTGCTAATTGGTAGGTACCATAAGGAGATGTCATTCTCTGAAGCTGGTTTAACGATTTCTGGTCTCCTTGTTCAGCACTTAAACGGAATAAGCGGGCGGCTTCGAGGCTATCTTGTTTGAGTCCATCACCAGTTTCATATGTGTAACCCAACGAATACTGTGCTGAAGCATAACCTTTTGATGAGGCTGAGAATAATAGCTGCACGGCTGTTGCTGTGTTTTGAGTAACAGTTTTACCAAAATCGTACATCTTTGCTAAATAAATTTCTGCTTCTGCGGTAAATTCTTTATCAGAAATGTTGCCATTTTTTTCAAGATATTGCGTTTTTACAAATTCTATTTGCTGCGGAATAGTGGCATTGATGGGAAAATGGGAGCCGCTTTGCATTATATCCTCGTCATGTAACTTTTGTAGTATTGATAGTCATTTTATTTAAAAACGACCCATTTGACAACTCATTATTGTTTAAAAAGTGAATATTAAAAAATTTATTGAGTAATTATTGGTGCTTGAGTAGGTGAAAATCAAACTATCGAAAGCGTGATATTGCAAAAAAAAAACCCCGCATTCGCGGGGTTCTTTATGCACGATCAAAGGCCGAAATTACATCATTCCGCCCATGCCGCCCATTCCTCCCATGCCGCCCATTCCACCAGCGCCCATACCGCCGCCGGCAGCTGAGTCGTCTTTTGGAAGATCAGTGATCATGCATTCAGTGGTTAACATCATGCCGGATACTGAAGCCGCGAGTTGTAATGCAGTACGTGTTACCTTGGTTGGATCCAAGATACCCATGTCTAACATATCGCCGAATTCGCCAGTTGCCGCATTGAAGCCAAAGTTTGCTTTGCCTTCGAGAACTTTGTTCACGATGACAGACGCTTCGTGGCCTGCGTTGGTGACGATTTGACGTAAAGGTGCTTCCAACGCTTTACGGGTTAATTGAATACCCATATTTTGCGCTTCGTTATCACCTTTTAAGCTCTTCACTGCTTGGAGTGCGCGAATTAATGCAATACCACCGCCAGGAACCACGCCTTCTTCGACAGCCGCTCTGGTTGCATGTAAAGCATCTTCCACGCGTGCTTTTTTCTCTTTCATTTCGAGTTCAGAACCCGCGCCGACTTTGATCACCGCAACACCGCCAGCGAGTTTCGCTACGCGTTCTTGCAATTTTTCACGATCGTAATCAGAGGAAGTATCTGCAATACGAGCACGTAATTGCGTGATGCGTTCAGTAATTTCACCTTTGTCACCTGCGCCATCAATGATGGTGGTGTTGTCTTTGGTGATATGAATGCGTTTTGCAGAACCTAAGTCTTTTAAAGTGGTGGATTCTAAAGTACGACCCACTTCTTCAGAAATAACTTGTGCTTTAGTGAGCGTTGCAATGTCTTGTAACATTTCTTTGCGACGATCGCCGAAGCCAGGTGCTTTTACTGCACATACTTTCACGATTCCACGCATGTGGTTTACAACCAATGTAGCAAGCGCTTCGCCTTCAACGTCTTCCGCAATGATTAACAATGCACGACCGGATTTAGCAACCGCTTCGAGAACCGGTAATAAATCACGGATAGAGGAAATTTTCTTATCAACGATTAAGATGTATGGATTTTCTAAATCAGCAGACATATTTTGTTGATTGGTGATGAAGTATGGAGAGAGGTAACCGCGATCAAATTGCATACCTTCAACCACATCAAGTTCGTTTTCTAAGCCAGAACCTTCTTCAACCGTGATCACACCTTCTTTGCCCACTTTAGCCATTGCATCAGCAATAATGCGGCCGATTGAATCATCGGAATTCGCAGAAATGGTGCCGACTTGCGCGATCGCTTTGTCATCTTTGCAAGGAACGGAAAGTTTTTTCAATTCTTCAACTGCTGCCGCAACTGCTTTGTCGATACCGCGTTTTAAATCCATTGGATTAAAGCCAGCAACAACCGCTTTCAAGCCTTCGACTAAGATTTGTCGAGCAAGTACTGTTGCAGTCGTTGTACCATCACCTGCTTCATCCGAAGTCTGTGAAGCAACTTCTTTAACCATCTGTGCGCCCATGTTTTCGAATTTGTCTTCTAATTCGATTTCTTTCGCAACGGAAACACCGTCTTTAGTAATAGTAGGTGCGCCGTAGGATTTGTCGATGACAACATTACGACCCAATGGTCCGAGTGTGACTTGCACTGCATTTGCCAATTTGTTCACGCCTGCGAGCAATGATTGGCGTGCGTCTTCCGCGGAGCGGATGTCTTTAGCGTTTGCCATGATAATAATTCCTCTTCATTCAATTAATAAGTAAAAAACTATTCTTCCAATACGCCCATGACGTCTTCTTCACGCATGACCAAGTATTCTTTGTCATCGAGTTTGATATTGGTGCCAGCATATTTGCCAAATAAAATCTTGTCGCCCACTTGTACTTGTAAAGGTAATAATTTGCCATCAACATATTTACCAGTACCAATGGCAATGACGGTACCTTGAATTGGCTTATCTTTGTCAGCCGTATCTGGGATGACGATGCCACCCGCTGTTTTGGTTTCCAATTCGCGAGGTTGAACTACAATCCGGTCAGAAAGTGGACGGATTTTTTTGCTTGTACTCATGTATTTATCTCCTTTCACGATAAATTTAGTATTTCAAAAAGCTATCCTGAAGATAGCGGTAACTCTTATATGGGGGCGATTTTAGCACTCTCAAGTAGTGAGTGCTAAATAATATCGATAAAAATTCGGGTGTCAAGGGACACGAGTGAATTTGCAGGAATGAATCGAAGCCGATATGATGTCCTTCGGTTAAGAGCAAGAGGAAGTTATGCGTTTTCTACTATTTATCCTATTAAGTCTTTTTATTTCAACGACTTATGCAGAAGAGATATTGCAGCCTCTGTCGCCCGATCAAGCGTTTCCCCTCGAAACCATTATAAAAGATCCTCATGAACTGCTATTAGAATGGCACATTGCGCCTGGATATTATCTTTACCGCGATCAAATCAAAATTACACTTTCCCCCGAAAGTAAGGTCAAGTTAGGGAAGGTGGTATTGCCGATTGGCGTCAATAAAAAAGATCATATTCGTGGGGCATACCAAATTTATTCAGGAACCCTCACTTTTGCAGTCCCACTCGAAAATGTGGAGCAGGGAATATTAAATATTGGCATTGGATACCAAGGATGTTCCTCTGATGGCTTTTGTTATAGTCCTATTGAAAAATTGTTGAGTGTGGATTTAAAGACGACAAAAGATTTAGAAAATGTCACTAAAAACCTTAAAAACAAGCCACGTAAATATCTTTCGATGGTGTCAGAAGAAGATAATGTCAAAAATATATTCCAAAACAAAAATTATTTTATGATTTTATTAAGCTTTTTAGGACTTGGTTTATTATTAGGATTTACGCCTTGTGTACTGCCTATGATACCTATTTTATCCAGTATTATCGTGGGGCATCGTTTTAAACATATTCCCTTAAAAACGTTCTTCTTGTCTCTTGCCTATGTGATGGGTATGGCAATGAGTTATGCGATTGCTGGCATCATTATCGCGCTCATTGGTAGCCGCATTCAAACCACGTTACAACAACCGTGGGTGATCGTGATCTCTAGTCTTATGTTTGCGGTACTTGCGTTTTCATTATTTGGATTTTATCAATTACGTTTACCCGCGCGTTTTCAAAAGCGCATCACGGATATCAGTAATCGTCAAAAAGGCGGCACTTATCTCGGCGTATTTTTGATGGGTGGCATTTCGAGTCTCATTGTTTCGCCTTGTGTGAGTGCCCCCTTAGTCGGTGTGCTTGCATATATTGCAGAGTCTGGCGATGTGATATTAGGTGCCATTGCATTATTTCTTTTAGGATTGGGCATGGGCATTCCTTTGCTATTGTTCGGCGCATCTGCAGGAAAATTATTGCCTAAAGCTGGCGGCTGGATGGTTGTTATTGAACGATTGGTGGGGGTGGTTTTACTTGCACTTGCCATCGGTCTATTAGGACGTTTGTTGCCGCCTTCTGTTACGCTGATTTTATGGGGCATTTTATTGATCTTCGTTGCATTTTCCATGAAGATTTTTCGAAAAACGGAAACCGACCGCGGATTAATACGTCGGAGTATTGCATTATTAATATTAATTTATGGCTTCATTCTCGTGATTGGAGGATTTATCGGGGGGAAAGATCCTTTTCATCCGTGGGAAAATGGAACGACTACCATTCATTTGAATCCGCGCACCATTGCCGATATGAAGGCATTCGATAATGCTTTAGCAAAAGCAAAACAAGATCAAAAACCCGTCCTCGTCGATTTTTATGCGGATTGGTGCGTTGCTTGTATCGATATGGAGCGTCATGTATTTACAGATGCTGAAGTGATTGACGCATTAAAAGAATTTGTGTTATTGCGTATTGATGTTACAAAAAATAATGATTTTGATGAGGCAATGATGCATCGTTACGATGTCATCGCACCGCCGACTTTTTTATTTTTTGGCAGCGACGGTTTGGAAAATCGTCCTGCAAGGATAATCGGTGAAATGAATGCCGATCATTTTCTAACACATTTGAAAAAAATAACCGAGAGGGATAAAAATGCAAACTAATTCTCAACATCAAACCCCCCATTTGACGACAGCAACAACAGGACCATTAAATTTGTTAGAGCAAGAATTTATAAGTAAAGAAAGTGATATTGAAAATTGGTTTTCGCATCAATGGAACATGAGTCCGGCACCGGTGTATGGTTCGGTCGATTTAAGAAATGCCGGATTTAAATTAGCACCCGTCGATATGAATTTATTTCCCGCGGGTTTTAATAATTTAAATAAAGATTTTTTACCTTTATGCATTGAAGCGGCACGCATTGCCATTACGCAATTTTCCCGAAACGCAAAAAAAATTTTATTAATTCCTGAAAATCACACGCGAAATCCCTATTATTGGGTAAATATTCAAACGTTATTAGACATATTAAAAAAGGCTAATTTTGAAGTACAAGTTGGATCGCTTTTAGAAAATGCATCAGATATTGTTTTACCAAATGGTGAGAAAATCCCATTGGTATCGGTAGAACGATCCGATGATCGTTTGCACATTCACGATTTTACGCCCGATGTGATTTTATTAAATAATGATTTATCCGATGGAATTCCCGATATTTTACAACATTTATCTCAACCAATAATTCCACCAGCTGAGTTAGGATGGCATCAACGATTAAAGTCGGGCCATTTTCAATATTACGCGGATGTCGCGAATGAATTTTCGCAGTTACTCAATATCGACCCTTGGTTTATTGCGCCGCTGTTTCGACATTGTGGTGAAGTGGATTTCATGCATCGGGATGGTCAAGATTGTTTGTCGAAAAATGTCGATCGATTATTAAAAGACATTCAAAAAAAATATGATGAATATCACATTCAAAATAAGCCATTCGTTATTGTGAAAGCAGATGCCGGTACTTATGGTATGGCCGTCATGACGGTACGAGATGTGTCAGAAATACTGGATTTGAATCGTAAACAGCGTACGCAAATGGCAAAAACCAAAGGTGGCCAGCCGGTGCATAGCGTGATCGTGCAAGAAGGCGTTTATACGTTTGAAACGTGGGGCGCGAATAATTCCGTTGCAGAACCTGTGGTGTACTTATGGGGACAGCGAGTCGTAGGTGGATTTTATCGCGTGCACAAAGAACGTGGACACGATGAAAATTTAAATTCTCCTGGCATGCATTTTGAACCGCTCGCGTTTCAAAAAAGTTGTCATAAACCCGCAGAAAATACATCTCCTGGCGAATGTCAAAATCGTTTTTATACCTATGGCGTGATTGCACGTTTGAGTATGTTAGCGGCGGCAAGAGAAATGTTGGAGCAGAAAAAATGACGATAAAATTAGGCATTGTGATGGATCCAATACAAACGATCCATTACAAAAAAGATAGTACGCTTGCATTATTATGGGAAGCGCATGATCGACATTTTGAAATTCACTATTTCGAACAACATGATTTATTTATTCGTGATGGAAAAGCGTTTGGTACATCCCGATTATTAAAAGTTTTTCATGATGAAAAAAAGTGGTATGAATTAGGCGTTAGAAACGAGATAGCATTACAATCCTTAGATTTAATTTTAATGCGAAAAGATCCGCCATTTGATCTTGAATATATTTACACGACTTATATTTTAGAAATTGCAGAACGCGCTGGTACGCGTGTTATTAATAAACCGCAAAGCTTACGTGATTTTAACGAAAAAGTTTTTGCGAGTATATTTCCAGAATATACGCCGAAAACATTGATCACGAGAAGTAAGGCATTGCTCGCAGATTTTTTTCGTGAAGAAAAAGATATTGTTTTAAAACCGCTAGAGGGAATGGGTGGAACTGCAGTTTTTCATTTAACATCGAAAGATCCTAATTTTTCTGTCGCGGTAGAAATGTTAACGGCGAATGAGACGCGTTATATCATGGCGCAACGTTACATTCCTGAAATTACCGAGGGAGATAAAAGAATTATTTTAATTAATGGAGAACCTATTCCGTATGCGCTCGCACGTATTCCTGCGGATGGAGAATTTAGAGGAAATTTGGTGCGTGGTGCGAAAGGTGTCGCGATGAAACTTACCAAAAGAGACAACGAAATTTGCGAAAGCGTAGGTCCCTATTTACGTGAAAAAGGATTAGTTTTTGTGGGTATTGATGTAATCGGTGATTATCTCACAGAAATTAATATTACGAGTCCAACCGGTATTCGTGAATTGGATACGCAATGCAATATTAATATTGCGAAGATTTTTTGGGATGCGGTTTTGTGAAGTAGAGGGAAGTTTGTCGCTTTGATTGGAGAAAAATATGAATGGAAGAATCGAAGTGTTAACAGTTTCCGTGTCGGAAAACAAAATGACGGAAATTTCAGATAAAATACATAAAACATGTATGGAAAAAAAACTGAATCTATTAGAATCCATTCGAGAGATGCAGAGACCCAACAACTTATTAAATGGATCGGAGAAATTAAAATTACAAGCAATGGTCGAAGCGTTTTACCAGCATATTGCTACGACTTTCTTAAAAAAAATTAGTGGCTTTGTCGATTCGCAAAGACAAAAAAAACAATCCATGAATCATGCTTTAGAAGAAAAACGAATGGATCTTCAGAAAGAAAGTATGGAAATGTTGGCAGAGACAAAAGAAAAATATGTTAAAGCCTTGCAAAAAAGTGCATCTGATTATCGTGATTTTATTATCGCTAAAAATTTCAAATCGTGGCCCAAAACATTTAAACAATTCTCCCATCAATTTGGAGAAGTTTGCGCGATCAATCAAAGTCTTTCTCCGTATGAATTGGATTTTGGGCGTACCATGTCTAAGTCTAAAGGCGCGCGATCTTCGGAGGCAAAACACTTCGATTTTTCTTGTTTTACATTAAAAGCATTAATCTCTATGACAAACAGAATGATACAAGTTTGTTATTTTTATGAGGATATGAAAGCGTTGGATATTATTGAAACTAATTTAGAAAAAAATAATTTTTCTTTTTTAAAAATGATGAAGAGTGGAATTATTGTTTCCCATCTTAAAAAAATAATACTGTTAGAAGATGACGAAGAATGTATTCTGCGTAATGTAAAACAGAACGAATTGAATCTTAAATTGTTGAAAAACAAATTTGAAGAAGAAATCAAACATGAAAATAATTCGGCATTCGAAAAATCGAAAAACATAGAAAATATCGCAGTCGTGCATCTCGCAAACTTAAAAAATGTGGTTGAAGAATTTTTTCATTTTTCTTTTTTGTATCAATCTGCTTTTCAAAAATACTCAGTTGCGAACGAGAAAATAAAAAAAATTAACGCGATGTTTGCCAAGAATTTCCACGAGATTAAACCCGTGGATGATGAAAAAAAATCATCTTTACAACAGCAATCTAAACTTTTATTAGATGAATCAACACTGGAATTTGAGGAATGGAGTGTACTTTTTAATGAAATGCTCAATTTAAAAAATCGAATGACGCATTATCTCACATTGTTCATTGGTGAATTTCCGGAAAGTTTATTAGGCGATTTTCGTGCAATTTTTATGAAAGAGTTTCAGAGACTTGATGAGTTACAAGCTGAAAAAAAATTAATTGATCGAGAGTTTCAGTTAATAAAAACAATGCATTCGATTTTGCCATTGTGTTTTACTTTTTTTTCACATGGCATTACGCTACTGACTGAAGCCAGTTTTTTGCATGAGGTGGAGGAATACATTTATCAGCAATTAGATATTCTCGAAAATACTAACCATTCTTCATTGATTGAGCGTGAAAAGGTGGTTCAAGATATTCAAAAAAACCTGCAATTGATACAGGCAAAAGCTAAAATTGTCATCGATCTTAAGTTGGTGATCGATACCCATTACGCTGAAATCAAACAACAGTTATCAAAAAAATCTTTAGAAATGTATGAACCATTACAAGAATTCATGGCATTGGTAAATCATGAAAATGCTTTTACCTTATCATTTTTTGAATCCAAAGATGGAATATCAAGACGTTTAGAGGCGTGTCTTCTTAAAATGATAGAAGAAAAAACACTTATTAAAAATCGAGAAGATGAAAAAATAGCTATTTTGCAATTAAAAGCGTTTATAAAAGAAAGTCTCATGAAAAATCCACATTTATGGCGTCCTACCTGTTGTAGCGGATCGAATATTCTTTTGCAAAATAAAACTTTTTCTGTCGCAGATGGTATTGCAGAAATATTCGATGCAAATAAAAAAATTGAGGATCCTTATCAATGGTTATTTCGCGTAAAAAAAATCATTCGTGACCGTTGTGAGATGATGAAACTCTGGAAATATTCGGTTTTTAATATACGCGGAGTTGAAAGAAATACTTTTTATCAAACATTAAAAATGCATTTAGACTCGAAGGAATTGAATGTCGAATCGTTAAAAGAGGAGTGTAAGAAGATTTCGAAGTTTCGGGGATAAAGTATTTTGCCCCCTTTAACAAACAGAGGTCTCTACACAAGTCAAAGAACTCGTCGTCCCGCGACTTGTTCGCGGGATCCAGAGTGGCATATCCGCTGCTACTGGATCCCGCGGACGAGCCGCGGGACGACGGCGGAAAAATCCTTGGCATCTCCCCCTTTTTTATTTACAATCCTCCTCCCTACTTTTTATTTTTTATCCCGGAACTCCCTTGATCATCCCTAATGATATTTTACATTGGCTCGCTTGCGTTCGTTTGAACGGTATTGGTCCCACGACGATTCGTCGTGGATTAGCGTATTTTCAAAAAATTGAAAATATTTTTTCGGCATCACATCATGCACTGCTGACAGCAGGTTTTAAAGAAAATCAAATTTTAAGTATAAAAAATCCGAACTGGAAATTAGCAGAATCTGACCTTCAATGGTCCGAACAACATCATGCTGACATTCTCACTTTGGAGCATATGAATTATCCGTCACTCTTACGTGAAATACATGATGCGCCGCTCCTATTATTTACCCAAGGTAACAGTGACATTTTATCAAAACCACAAATTGCAATTGTGGGATCAAGAAATCCTACGCTCATGGGCAAGGAAAATGCCGAATATTTTGGAGGTGCACTTACTCAAAAAGGTATGGTTATCACAAGTGGTATGGCATTGGGAATTGATGCGGCAGCGCATCGCGGTGCGATCAAGAGCGGGGGCGAAACCATCGCGGTTCTCGGTACAGGACTTAATAATATATATCCATATTCCCATCGGAAGTTGAGGGAAGAGATTTTAGAGAAAGGCGTGATTATTTCTGAGTTTCCCCCGGATGAAAAGCCAAAACCAAAGAACTTTCCCCGTCGCAATCGCATTATTAGCGGTCTTTCTTTGGGGGTTTTGGTCATCGAGGCGGCGTTGAAAAGCGGCTCTTTGATCACCGCGCGCTTTGCTTTGGAGCAGGGAAGGGAGATTTTTGCCATGCCGGGTTCTATTCACAATCCTTTAGTCAAAGGATGCCATCAACTATTAAAAGAAGGAGCTAAATTGGTGGAATGTGTGGAAGATATTTTGTCAGAATTCAAACACTTAGCAATAAAAGATGGGGCTTGCATCGATGAAAAATCGCGGAAAATATTGCAAAATATAGGTTATGAAGTCACGCCATTGGATGTTATCATCCGACATTTTGGATTGACGACGAGCGAAGTTTCCTCCATTCTGTTATATTTGGAGTTGCAGGGATATATTCAGAATGTTCCTGGTGGATATGTCCGAATTCGTCAATGATGCAACCTTAAATGAGTGGACACTATGTTTGAAATACTGATGTTTTTGTTCGAAAACTACATGGATAGCAACGCTGCATTAAAGATGGATAATGAAACTCTGATAGTAGAACTTGAGAAAATTGGTTTTGATCGTTACGAAATTAATCGTGCATTACAATGGTTAGATGGCTTGGTGCAATTCCAGCTATCCGTCGCAGATGCCCCCAAAGTCGCCCCACATGCCATTCGTCATTATCTACCGGAAGAAGCGGAGCGAATTGGAGTAGATGGTAGAGGTTTCTTGATATATTTAGAACAAGTCGGTATTTTAGACCCCATGACCCGAGAAATGGCGATTGATCGAGTGATGGCTTTAGATCCTAGGGAAGTGGATCTTGGACGTATCAAATGGGTCATATTGATGGTACTTTTCAGCCAACCAGAAAAAAAATCAGCATTAACACTTATGCAAGATATGGTGCTTGCTGATGCGTTTGATGTTTTACATTAAGGATAATTCGTTGTATGTCGAAAAATCTCGTTATCGTTGAGTCGCCTGCTAAAGCGAAAACGATTAAAAAATATCTTGGAACTGAGTTTAGTGTGCTTGCCTCTTATGGGCATGTCAGGGATTTATTACCCAAAGAAGGTGCGGTAGATACCGCCCATGATTTTGCGATGCATTATGAGCTGATCGAAAAAAATAAAAAACATGTGACGGCCATCGTTACTGCGATGAAAAAAGCCGAAGCGCTCTATCTCGCAACCGATCCTGATCGCGAAGGTGAGGCAATTTCCTGGCATATTTATTCCATTTTAAAAGACAAAAAAACCTTAAAAGATAAACCCGTACATCGTGTGGTTTTCCATGAAATCACGCGCGCTGCGGTCAGAGCGGCAATCGAAAATCCTCGAGAAATTTCGATGGATCTTGTCAATTCTCAACAAGCAAGACGTGCCCTCGATTATTTAGTAGGTTTTAATTTATCGCCATTATTATGGCGTAAAATTCGTCGCGGATTATCTGCGGGTCGCGTACAAAGCCCTGCGTTGCGGATGATTGTCGAGCGTGAAGAAGAAATTGAAAAATTTGAAAGCCAAGAATATTGGGATCTTTTCGCGGACCTCAATACCAAAGATCAACCTTTTAAAGCGAAATTAACCTATTTTGAAGGTGCGAAGCTCGAGCAGTTTTCTTTAACGAATGAAGCAGATGCTAATGCCGTTCGCGATAAAGTTTTAAAAATAGCCAAAGGCAAATTACGTGTTATCAAAGTTGAGAAAAAACAAAGAAAGCGTAATCCTGCAGCCCCCTTTATTACATCGACATTGCAACAAGAAGCCGCCCGCAAATTAGGATTTACTGCGCAACGCACGATGCGCACCGCCCAACAATTGTATGAAGGTATCGATATTGGTGGCGGCGCTGTCGGTTTGATTTCTTATATGCGTACCGATTCCGTTAATATGGCGGATGAAGCAATTGCTGAGTTACGTCAATTTATTTCAGAAAGATATGGGAAAGATCAGATCCCAGATGAACCACGTGTCTATAAAACCAAAGCCAAAAATGCGCAAGAAGCTCACGAAGCTATTCGTCCGACTTCTGCATTACGCACACCGGATTCAATAAAAGAACATTTAAATCCTGAACAACTTAAATTATATGACTTAATTTGGAAGCGTACGGTTGCATGTCAAATGATTCATGCAACGATTGATACGGTTTCTGTTGATTTGGAATGTGGTGAAAACAATATTTTTCATGCAACAGGTTCTGTGATTACGGATCCTGGTTTTATTCGCGTTTATCAAGAAGATTTTGATGATCAGAAGAAAAATGACGCGGATGACGAAAAAATTCTTCCGCCATTGGAAGAAGGTGAAATCGTTTCACTTGTTGAATTGAATTGCAACCAACATTTTACAGAACCACCGCCGCGGTATTCCGAAGCGACTTTAATTAAAGCACTCGAAGATTATGGCATTGGTCGTCCTTCGACCTACGCTGCGATTATTTATACTTTATTAAATCGTGAATATGTCATTTTAGAAACGAAACGTTTTCGCCCGACAGATGTGGGCCGTATTGTGAATCGTTTTTTAACGCAACATTTTACGCAATATGTGGATTATGATTTCACTGCAAAATTAGAAAATGAGCTTGATCTCATTGCGGGTGGTGAAAAAGAATGGGTGCCTTTACTTTCTGAATTTTGGTCCCCTTTCAAACATTTAGTTGATGATGTCTTAGAAACCGTAAAACGTAGTGATGTTACCCAAGAAGCATTAGATGAAGCCTGTCCTTTATGCGGCAAACCATTATCCATTCGTTTAGGACGTTATAATCGTTTTATTGGCTGCACGGGTTATCCGGATTGTAGCTATACGCGCGGCGTGGATGAAGATAAGGCGAATGTTGTGACAGCTGAAATTGTGGAAGGACGCACATGCCCGCAATGTGGCAATGCGTTGCAACTTCGTACCGGGCGATACGGTAAATTTATTGGGTGTACGAGTTATCCCAATTGTACCTTCATCGAATCATTGCAAAAACCTTTGGATACCGGCGTACCATGTCCGGAGTGTCATCAAGGTTCTATGTTAAAAAGAAAATCGCGCCGTGGAAAAGTATTTTTTTCCTGTAGCCGCTATCCCGATTGTAAATATGCGATTTGGAACGAGCCCATCAAAAAAGCTTGCCCAAAATGCGCATGGCCGCTGCTTACCATTAAAGTCACGAAAAAACGTGGTACCGAAATGGCATGTCCCAATAAGCCTTGTGATTTTGTGGCGCCTTTAGAAGAAGATCCGGAAAATTAATCCTCTTTGAAAAATATGGGTCTCTACATAAACGTCGTCCCGCGGCTTGTCCGCGGGATCCAGAATGGCATATAAGTATGTCACTGGATCCCGCGGACAAGCCGCGGGACGACGAGTTCTTTGACTATACTTATGTTTATTAAAAGGGAACGAATTTCCTTAACCTTTCAAACGCCTATATTCCTGCTCCAATCCACTCAAATCTATCGTCTGAACCTGAATATTCACTGACGCGCCTGGTGCTGCATAAACACTTCCACCCACTCCTATTGCAGTGAATGAACCCTTGGAAGCAGTTGTGCTCGCCACGGGACTCGTTGGGCTGACCGGACTGACGGGTGACACTGGACTCACGGGAGTTGGCGGGCGAGTTTCAATGGATTTTGTTTCTTCAGTACCAATGCTCGGTTTTTTCAAAATTTCTTCAAGTTGTGCTTGCGTCAAACCAGTGCTGATAACACCACCACCATTATAATCACCATCGATTCCAATGCGCTCCATTCTGCATTTACCATTGCTTCGATAAGCATAAATAGTGACATCATTCCCTCTTTTACCGTGAAAGGTAGGTTCGCCGAAGCAGCGCAAAGTAACATTATCGCCGCGATCTCCCATAATGATTAATTCGCTATTACGGCAGTCGACTTCCGCACCGGAACCCACATCGCCTTTAATAATGCATCGACCGACATGATCTGTTTTAAAAGTTTCATTATCTTCAACTTTTGCAATGATTAAATCGTTGGATTTTTCTTCCACTGGGGTATTGATAGCGACAGTATGATTTTTCGCTTCTTGTAAATTTTTTAGAGCATAAATGGTGTTGTATGCAACCATCGGGCCGTGATAACTATCATAATCAGAAGATTCGAAGAACGTGCCAGATATTTCGATTTTTAATGGCTTTGACCCAGATCCTAGATCAACACTATCAAAAAAATATTGACCCCTTACATTCCACTCTTCAATGACTTTTTGTGCGCTTTTTAGTGTTGCAGGACGTGGTTTACCCATCAAGCCACCGAAAAGTTTTTGTAAAGAAAATTTAGGTCCGGTAAATTTTGCATTGTTGTATAACGCGAGGAGTACTTCAGCTTTGTCTAATCCAGTGATATCAATTCTCATATTATTTTCCTTAATTACATTATTATTATTTTAAAGCGTCGTGAATTCTACGAGACAAATAAAAAAAATGCCATTGTTATTTCTAGACTATTTGTGTACATTTTATCAAAACTTCCTTAAACGGTTGAATACCGCTACCATAAATTTAACGAAGTTTTGTTTGGTGGCATGGGTTTTAGGTGGAGTTCATTCTCCACCTAAAACTTAAATTTTGTACCGAAGGTACTCATTATTGACTTATTCATGCAAATGATGTTTTATAGCTTCTGAAACCCATTCATTTAGACTCATATGATGTCTTTTGGCAGCAATAGAAATTTCTCGATGTAAAATGGGATCCAATCTTAGATTAAATTTGCCAGAAAAAGGACGATCAGGTTCTTCATTTCGTTCTTTGCAGAATTCAAGATAATCGTCAATGGAATCTTTAAATGCTTTTTTCAATTCCTTTACGGTTGATCCTTGAAACGTAATAACATCACGAGTATTAATCACTTCTCCATGAAAAATTTCAGCCTCATCATCAAATGCAATATGCGCAACATAGTTTTTATAAATCATCTTCATTTACCCCCGCTTCTAATAGAAAACGTTTCATTGAAACAATCGCGCCCTTGTCGGTTTCTTTCTTTGGATGAGGTCGGTGAAATACTGCACGAATATCGTTTAAGACAATCCTAACGCGTGAACCCCTCCCTTCCGAAATATCCGCGCCTAATGCTTTAAGCATGGATTCTATTTCTTTCCAAATGATTCCAGATTGAACAGGAATTTTGAAAATTTTTTTAAAAGTTTCACGATGTTTTGATTTCATTTTGTTATGGTACTAAATTTCGGTACTTTTGTCTAACATGTGACTCTCCCCCCCGAATCAGTTATAATTCATTCGTGAATTAAAAGGAGGTAGTCACAATGTATTTAGGTATTGTTTCCACGCTTTTTGGTATATTTTTTATTCTTTTTGGTGTCGCAGGTTTTCTCCCAGGCTTTTTTGAAAATTATCTTCTATTCGGTACTTTTGAAGTTGATAAAATGCATAACATTATTATTATCGTGATTGGTGTGATTGCTTTATTATGCTCGACGAAATGGAAGGCGGATCGTATGTTTTTTCAAATTTTCGGGATAATTTTTGGTTTAATTGCGATTGCAGGCTATGTTCGTCAAGGGGATCTATTATTGATACACATTAACATGGCTGATAATGTATTACATTTTGTGATTGCAGTGATCTTTTTAGTACTTGGATTTTCTGCGGACAAAGAAGGCCAAATTTAAGAAGATTGATTGATCAGTCTAAAAAAGGGGACGGTTTTTGTTCACCGTCCTACCAAAATGGTTGGCAATCCTTGGCCCAAAGCCATCCTTGAATACACAAAACGAGGAGTGATGGCATGTCCTTTTTGCCAACGCAGTCGATCCATAACCAGACCCGCAGTGTACTTTTTTTTAAAAACTAAAATAGGATGTACAAAAATACATTTTTGCAGTAATCGAAGCTTTTTCTATATTTTTCAATATATTAATTAAAAAATAAAACTCTCAGTTTAACGATGTCCGCAACTATCTATAGAAAAATACTCACAGATCCCGAAGTTTTCGCCCATACTATTGAAACTTTACATCGCGAAAGGAATAATAAGGACCCTTGGCCTAAGATTAAAAAGGATGCAACGTCATGACAAAACCACAAATTGCAGAAATAATACAAAACGCGCTCGCGACTTTAGCGATAGAAGTTCCTCCTATTCAAATCGAGGCTACCAAAGATAAAAAACATGGCGATTATGCCTGTAATGTTGCATTAATGTTGGCAAAACCATTAGGAAAAAATCCGCGCGATGTGGCAAAAATGATAGTGGATGCGATTCCTTCCACTCCACTCATTCAAAAAATTGAAATCGCGGGTCCTGGTTTTATTAATTTCTTTTTAACGAACGATGCTATTTTCAACGTAATTCACAGAATTATTTTTGCCAAAGAAAATTTTGGTCGATGTGACATCGGAAAAAATAAAAAAATTCACATTGAATTTGTTTCCGCCAATCCCAATGGTCCTTTGCATGTTGGCCATGGCCGACATGCGGCGTTTGGCGCGGTGGTTTCTGATTTATTAGCGACCATCGGTTACGATGTGCATCGAGAATATTACGTCAATGATGCAGGGCGACAGATGGATATTGTGACGACCAGCACCTGGTTGCGATATCTTGAATTACAACATGAAAAAATTATTTTTCCTGCTAATGCTTATCGTGGTAGTTATGTGATTGATATGGCAAAGCAATTGATCGAAAAATATGGAGAAAAGTTCCTAACAAGTACTGATAAAATTTTCACAGATTTACCAAAAGATGAACCCGAGGGTGGTGATAAAGAAACTTATATCGACGCTTTAATTATTCGAGCGAAAGCATTATTAGGTGAAAAAAATTATCGCGAAATTTTTGATGTGGTGCTTAGCTTTATTTTAAAAGATATTCGCGAAGATTTGAGCGAATTTGGAGTCGAATATCAACAATGGTTTTCGGAGCGTGCATTTACAGAATCAGATGTCGTACAAAAAAATATTGCCGTCTTAAAAGAAAAAGGTTTAACGTATGTCGAAGATGGCGCTTTGTGGTTTCGTGCAACACAATTCGGTGATGAAAAAGACCGTGTGTTACAACGATCTAATGGGGTATACACGTATTTTGCCAATGATTTTGCGTATCATATGCATAAATTTGAAAGAGGTTTTGATTGCGCGATCGATGTTTTTGGCGCGGATCATCATGGTTATATTCCTCGCATGCGTGCGGGATTATTAGCGCATGGCATTGCGGCGGATAAATTAGTATTTTTACTCGGACAATTTGTGACGCTTTATCGTAATGGTGTACAAGTACAAATGTCTACACGCAGCGGTTCTTTCGTGACATTGCGTGAATTGCGAGAAGAAGTCGGTAATGATGCGGCGCGCTTTTTTTATGTCATGCGTCGATGCGAGCAGCATATTGATTTTGATTTAGATCTCGCAAAATCTAAAACAAACGAAAATCCGGTTTTTTACATTCAATATGCGCATGCACGTATTTGCAGTGTATTCCGACAACTTCTCGATAAAAATTTATCGTTTGATATGGAAAATGGCTTAAAACATTTAACACTATTACAAGAACCTGAGGAATTACAGTTAACACAAACCTTGAGCCATTATGAAGATGTCATTCGAAATGCAGGTATGCAATATGAGCCACACATACTCACTAATTATTTAAGAGATCTTGCAACAGATTTTCATTCTTATTACAACAAGCAGCAATTTATTGTTGAAGAAAATACTTTACGAGATGCACGTTTAACGTTAATACTTGCTACTCGTCAAGTGTTGCAAAATGGATTAAAATTATTAGGTGTGAACGCACCTCAAAGTATGTAATATGGCAAAAGACTATGCGAAATATACCCATAAAAATAAACGCGCACTTCTCGCTCCGGGATGGCGCAGTCGATTATTCGTTGTTGTTTTTTTATTGATGTTAATTGTCGTGACAGGTGTTGGATTATTTACATGGAAACATTATTCGAATCAAATCACGACTTTTTACACAGCACTCAAATCTTATCTTGATCAACGCGACAATAAAAAAATAGAAGTGAAAAATCAGATGGAAAGGCCACCAGAACCTGAGGTACAATTCCACTTCTATACCGATTTGCCAAAAATGCAAGTCATTGCCCCGTCCCCTGATCTAACCCCTGATTCACCTCAAAAAGAACAATACGTGGTGCAAATTGGAGTTTTTCAACATGCAAAAGAAGCAAGTGAAATGCGTATTTCATTATTATTGGCAGGATTTGAAGTGAGCCTCTTGAAAACTGAGGCAGGTTTTATATTACAAGACGGACCATATAAAGATATATCGGACGCCAAAAGAATGCAGGCAGCGTTAAAGAAAAAAGGGTACGAAAACACAACGGTTGCTCCCTTGTAAATCGATCCATTTAACCCCATATATTACATTAATAATTAAAGGAGACTTCCTTGGAACAATATCGAGGTACAACAATTTTATCAGTACGCCGTAAGGGTGTAGTGGTAATTGGTGGTGATGGTCAAGTGACCATGGGCAATACCATTATGAAAGCCAATGCGCGAAAAGTGAGACGTTTATATAATAATCAAGTACTTGCAGGGTTTGCGGGAGGTACGGCAGACGCTTTTACGCTATTTGAACGTTTTGAAGCCAAGCTCGAAACCCATCAGGGGAATTTAGTGAGAGCGGCAGTCGAACTTGCAAAAGATTGGCGAACCGATCGGATGTTACGTCGTTTAGAAGCATTACTTGCTGTCGCTGATAAAAATGCGTCTCTCATTATTACCGGGATGGGCGATGTTATTGAACCTGAAAAAGGCATTATTGCTATCGGTTCGGGTGGTCCATATGCTAAATCTGCCGCCGAAGCGTTAGTTGATAATACTGAAATGAAAGCGCGCGATATTGTCGAAAAATCTTTAAGAATTGCAGCTTCGATTTGTATTCACACCAATGATAATTTTACGATTGAAACTTTAGAGTAACTACACTATGTCACATATGACGCCGAAAGAAATAGTACAAGAGCTTGATAAACATATTATTGGTCAAGCAGCAGCAAAACGTGCAGTCGCGATTGCATTGCGTAACCGCTGGCGTCGCATGCGCTTGCCGAAAGAATTGCGCGATGAAATTGTTCCAAAAAATATTTTGATGATTGGCCCAACTGGGGTGGGTAAAACCGAAATTGCGCGTCGTTTAGCGAAACTCGCGGATGCGCCTTTTATTAAAGTGGAAGCCACCAAATTCACTGAAGTGGGATATGTCGGTCGCGATGTTGATTCGATTGTTCGGGATTTGACGGATATGGCAATCAAGATGTCGCGTGAAAAAGAAATGGAGAATGTACGTTCTCTCGCTGAAGAAGCTGCGGAAGAGCGTATTCTTGATGCATTATTGCCTGCGCCGCGTGGTAGTTTTGCAGGGGAACCGCATGAACCGGTGAAAGAAGATTCTAACACTCGCCAAGTTTTTCGAAAAAAATTACGCGAAGGTGAATTGGATGATAAAGAAATTGAAATTGAAGTTTCAGCATCTGCGATTGGTGTGGAAATTATGGCACCGCCTGGCATGGAAGAAATGACAAGTCAGTTACAAAATATGTTTCAAAACCTTTCTTCAGATCGCAAAAAAATGCGTAAATTAAAAATTGTGGATGCGCGTAAAATTTTACGTGAAGAAGAAGCAGGAAAGCTCATCGATGATGATGAATTGAAAGCGCGCGCCATCGAAAGTGTAGAACAAAATGGCATTGTTTTCTTAGATGAATTGGACAAAATTGCCAAACGTTCTGAGACTTCTGGTGCGGATGTTTCTCGTGAAGGGGTACAGCGTGATTTGTTACCGTTGATCGAAGGCTCAACGGTTTCAACAAAATACGGTATGGTGCGAACCGATCATATTTTATTTATTGCATCCGGTGCTTTTCATTATGCAAAACCTTCCGATTTAATTCCTGAATTACAAGGTCGTTTACCTATTCGTGTCGAATTGAAAGCATTAAGTACGGATGATTTTGTGCGTATTTTAACTGAACCAACTGCTTCCTTAACGGAACAATATGTAGCGTTAATCGGGACAGAAGAGGTGAAAGTGACTTTCTTAGAAGACGGCGTTCGTCGCATTGCGGAAGTCGCGTGGCAAGTGAACGAGCGCACAGAAAATATAGGCGCGAGACGTTTGCATACAGTAATCGAGCGATTATTAGAAGAAATTTCATTTGAAGCATCTGATTTAGAAATCAAAGATATAGACATTGATGCAGCATATGTTGATAAATATTTACAAGCATTAGTGAAAGATGAAGATTTAAGTCGATATATATTATGACAGATGAAAATCCTACTGTTTCGAAAATTATTTTGCATAAAAAGTCTCGCACCCTCGAGATTTTTTTTGAAGATGGAAAAGACTTCGTGATTCCTTGTGCTTATTTACGCGCATATTCACCTTCGGCGGAAATGCGTGATAAAAGTAGGGAGCCGGATGATTTTTCACATGTAAATATTCTCTCGATTGAACCTGTGGGGCAATATGCGATTAAACCTATTTTTAGTGATGGTCATCGCACTGGCATTTTCAGCTGGCAAACATTGTATAAATTAGGAATAAAGTATGGACCAAGAAGCACTTAAAAAAAAGGCAGCGATGGCGGCACTCGAATTTATTAAGCCTGGTATGATTTTGGGTGTGGGTAGCGGTTCCACCGTGAATTGTTTTATTGAAGCATTGAAAAGTGTGAAAGGCAAAATTGAAGGCGCGGTCGCAGGTTCGGATGCGACAGCGTCTCAATTAAAGGCATTATCGATACCATTATTAGATTTAAATTCAGTGGGTGAATTACCGTTATATGTTGACGGCGCTGATGAAATTAATGATGCGAAACAAATGATAAAGGGCGGCGGCGGTGCTTTAACACGCGAAAAAATCATCGCGGCAGTTGCGAAAAAGTTTGTTTGTATTGCGGATTTTACCAAAAAAGTGGATTTATTAGGCAAATTTCCGGTTGCCATTGAAGTTATTCCGATGGCTCGAAGTTATGTTGCACGTCAAATTGTTAAATTGGGTGGTGATCCTGTTTATCGTGAAGGTTTTAAAACCGATAATGGAAATGTTATTTTGGATGTTTATAATTTTAAAATTCTTTCGCCATTGGAGCTCGAGGAAAAATTAAATAATTTGACGGGTGTGGTCACAAATGGAATTTTTGCGGCACGTCCTGCGGATGTTTTATTACTTGCGACTGAAAACGAAGTGCAGAAATTGTAGAGGTGTGAAATATGTTTTATGTGACGAAAAAATTTGGTCGTAGTGAGAATCGATTGAAAGATTTTGCGCAGGAAAAGGAAGCGCGAGATTTTATCTTCGAGAAATTAAAAGAAGATCGACAATTTAAAGTGACTGCAACTTATTGTCTTTATGAAGGTATGGATATGTTGCAAGAATTTTCGGTGGTAGATATTCCAGAAGAGCAGAGTGGATCAGAAGAAGAATCTGAAAGCGGTCAAAAAAAGGGAAGCACGCAATCATTTCGCCCCACCCCGTTCGGAACGACACCCACCGTCGGGCCGAAGAGTTATATTCGGGATGATGAGGATAAAGATAAAGACGAGTAATTCTGAAAATCGAGTAGTTTTAAACACCCTCACCCCAGGTGGGTTTTTTCCGGAAGGAGGAACTTACTAAAAACCCTCACCCCTACCCCTCTCCCGCAAGCGGGAGAGGGGAACTATTCTCAAATCCCCTCTCCCATTTATGGGAGAGGGGTAGGGGTGAGGGTTTTTACGGCTCACCTTTTCAATCATAACGCTTGACTCCCTCCCCAATTTTGCCATTATACTTAGCATTAATTTTGTATTAGATAATTAATAAAAAACTATAAGGAAATAATAAAATGGGAATCACCCTGCAAGATGCCGAAAAATTTTTCGATCAAAATATCAAAACATTTTCTTCTTTTACTCCCTCTGAACTTGCTATTGGCCAGTTAGACTTTAAAAATAAGCTCGCAAGATATGATTCTAATGTGGTGTTATTGGATGAAGCAAAAAAACAAACCTATAACCAATTATTAATTAATTCTTTTTGGATATGTGCCAACACTTCTCCTATTCGTGAAGATCAATTATCTGCTTTGGTTGCGTCTCCCCTTTTTAAAGCAGAAACCGCGACAACAAATGGTAAATCGATTCTGTATGCGGCGATTGATTTTTGTAAAGAAAGAAATATTGATTTACCTTTGCGCGCCATTTTGCAAAATCAACAAGTATTAAATAACTTACAGATCAAAGATCAAGAAGGAAGTTTAGCCACTGATTATGCGATAAAAAATGCATTAACCAGTTTAGCACTCAAAACATTATTAGAAAAAAAAGCAAGATGTCAATTTACTTACGATGAACTTGCACACATCCAAATGAGTTTGGATGAAAATGTATTAAATGACGTTTTATCCTTACATGACAATATTAATACAGAGGATCCATCGTCAAAACAAACATTAGCTAATATGGCATTTCAAAATAAAAATGAAGAACTTTTATTTGTGATGATTAAAAACGGGGCGAACTTCGATATTAATACAGTGGAGGGTGGCTTCAAAGGATTAATGGATCGCGTTGAAATTGCAGCAAAACGAAAAAGAGCGGAACGATTTTTTTATCATCATTTATATCAAAAAAATGAAATTGATATCAATGCATCATTAAATTTGCCAAAATTAAAAAAAATAATTTCAGATTATGATCTTGATTTTAAACATGTCGATGAACAAAAACAGTTTTTTTATACCACACAACTTTATTATGTATTTCGGGAATATTCGAAAAAAGTAGGCAATATAGAACATCTTAAAGTTATTATATTATCTCCATTTTTTAAAGCGATGAATAAACGATATGTAGAAATGCTATCAGATATGGCAGTCGATTTATATCATGCCACGTCAAAAAATGAGGAACCTTTAGAAGTATTATTATCCTTGACCCCATTTCGTGATTATATTTTCCAAAAACATTCGCAATTTTCTTGCAACATAACGTATTTACCTTTTTTTAAAAAATTGCTTGCCTCTGGTGCAAAATTATCTTGTCGATATGAGGATTTGCAATTTGCAAAACAACAATTATCTCCATCGGAGTTTAATGCATTTTTAAACGCCGTAGACAATATTAATGATTTGATGCCGACCGTACTCGATAAAAAAAATGATGAGCTATTGGTGCTAGTGCATGATGCAAAAGTCGTATTAACAAATCCGGATGTGATGAAAGATATTGATGCTATTAAATTGACATTAAATAATAGAAAAGACGCAGAAAAATTTTATAAGAATTGCATGATGACGGATACAAATAAAGAATTTGAAACTTTTGTAATAAGTGAATTAAGGCAAGAAAAGGATGCATTTAAAAAATTAGTTGCTGAATATGACACGCATATTTCACGTTTAGATGAAAAACATCAATTGCATTATTCACGATTATTGATAAATACTTTTAAAAATAATTTAAAAAATCCAACACTTGATCTCGAGCATTTGCAGGCGATTACCTTATCGCCTTATTTTAAGTTATCACAAAGTGACGAGCATAAAAAAATAGTTGAAGATACCATTGCGCTCTGTCGTAAGAAAAATGATATTCCAATGCAAGCGTTATTAAATAGAAGTTCATTTTTTTATGATTTTATTAATAACAAAAGTTATTATGAAGCTGATTTTATTAATGATGAACTTTTTAAATGTTGCGTGAAAAGTCAAGTAAAGCTTCATAACAAATACGAAGAATTATCAGAAATGCGTAAAAAATACACTTGGGATCAATTGCAGCCAGTATTAAATGCGCAAAAAAATATTAACGCTGTAGATGAAAAAGGTGTATCTCTCGCACAACATGCGATGCAAAATAATGATTATGCTTTTTTAGTAGCGTTACACAAGGCTGGTGCAAATCTTGATTGCACGATGGAAATTGGTGGAATAGAGTATATTCAAGAAAAAGTAAAAGAAGAAAATTTAAAGTTAGAGGCTGAGAAATTTTACGAAAAGGATATTCGAGGGTTTGCGAGATTTACGAACTCAGAGCTTGCGCTGGATGAGAAAAAATTTCAATCGTTAGTGTCGGAGTATGACAAACAAGTTAATCAGCTTAACCAAGAGTATAAAGAAGTTTATAAAAAGCTAATTTTAAATAGTATTGATGCATGCATAGAAAATTCTGATTATGGAAAACCTATTAATATTTTAATAAATTCGCAATATTTTGATCTATTAGGAACGACAAATAATAAACCTATTATACATGAAATTATTCGCAAATTTAACAATGTACCCAAATCAAACATCGAGATTTTTATAAAACATAAAGATATTTCTGCCGCATTAAAAATAGAAGATAAAAATGGCGATTTACCCGCTAATGCATTGTATAAAGACAGCGAAAAATTACTATTACTCACGGCAATTGGCGCCAAAATCAATATAGACTACAACACACTATGTTATATAAAAAATTCTTATCATTTCAGTAAATTAATAATGGCTATGCGATCACATACCAATTTACAAATGATCGACAACCATAAATACACGTTTGCAGAGTATGCTGTGATGGCTAATGATTACTATATGCTAAATGCATTACATCGTTGTCAAGTAGATGTGAAGCGAGCGCTTGCCATGGGTGGATTAGAATGTGTTCGTCAACTTAAATATCAAGAAGAACATGCCTTTGAAACGGGAGAAAAAAATACTGAATTGAAGGAATTACTTAATGAATTTCTTTCAAATACACAATTATTTGATATTTATTTTTGCGACATTATGAAAGATATCATCAATAATCAATTAAGCGCAGTGACAGTTTATAATATTATTTGTTATCATCGAGATTTTAAGGAAAGAGTTTTTTCATTTATTAAGTTATTACCGAAAGAAGCGCAAGCTTATATGTATGCAGAATCTATAAAAAAAGATACTTCATTATTTAAGCTTTGGACGATTGCACGCGGTTCTCTAGAAACTTCGCCTAATAGGGGTATGTTTAAAAAAGTTCGGCAAGAGTACTTGGAATGTAAGAAAAACACCAACATGTATGATCTAGAGAATACAGTTCAAGCTATTTCACATTTAAAAGAAACGTTGCTAGAAGAAGTATCGAATTATCAATCAAATCCTATCTCTCATCATACCACTAAAGAACAGTATGAAAAAACTTCATTGCTAAAAGCAGAAATTGCCTTTTCAGAAAAGCAGCCTGAATTTAAGTTAAAAAATGTCGAAGATTGGGGATATGCTTTTGCAATGGTAGGGCCAGAACGCCTTAAAGTTTTGAAAAATAAAATTAAAGATGATTTCGATTCAATAAATTTATATGCGAAGTTGCAGGAAGCGTTAGATAATAATGAAGCGAATATGTCTGCGTTTTTTACGGCAATACAAACACGAAAAATATCTCCGAAAACATTGCATGCCATAATCAACTTGTATCCTGATTTAAGTGATCGAATGATGCATTACATAGATACGCAAGAACCGAAAAATCAACTCGAGATATTGACGGATCAATCAAGTCCTTTCATGCCTATTTGGAATCTCAATTTGAAGAAAGTTGAGAAAAAAATTGCAAACTTAAAAAAAATATGTGGTACAGAAACAAATGAAAAACAGATAGATTCCACTTTGTTTTATAATTTGTCACAAGAAGAGTATGGTTTATATCGCGCATTTCAAAATGCATTACAAAAATATCAACGCGATAAAAAAACTTGTGATCCAAGTGAACGCGCAAGAATTAATGCTAAAATTCAAATAGCAAACATTTGCCTGACTTCCATTGCGGAACGTAAGCCTTTATCGCAAAACATTCTTGATATTTGGCAAGTAGAATATCAGTCATTTAATGTATTTAAGAAAGGTACATTTTTTCTCAGTCGATTATTAGATAATGCATTGATGAAAAATATTAAAAAACTAATGGAATATCAATCGCATAATAGTATCACTCCGTGTATCGAACAGGCTCCTCCTCCCTATGCTCCTTCATTTGTTGAGGATTTATCGGCGGTGCAGACGGGTGCACCTTTATTTATTTCAGGCCCGACGGTCGCTCCTAGTTCATTCTTGGCGCCAGCGGAATCTATCGAGAGCCCTAAGGTGAAAGAAAATGAACTAACACTGGATGTTGTGGAAAAACAATCAGTCGCGAAGCCTTCGTTTTTTTATGAGAAACCACCAACTAAGGCGAAGGTTGAAACAAAGAAGAGGGTGGCGTTGGTTACCTAGTAATCGTCGTCCCGCGGCTTGTCCGCGGGATCCAGAGTGGCATATCTGCTGCTACTGGATCCCGCGAATAAATCGCGGGACGACGGTTGTGTAGAAACCTATGTTTTTTCAAAGGGGGCGAGTTTATGCAACAACGCAAGACTTACCGCAGGATGACGAGAACAAGAAAAACCCCCCATTATCTCCGAAAAGACAATGAGGGGTTATGGCGAATGTATTTATTATAATTATCTATGATCTTCTTTATCTTTTTTTCCGCCAACACCGGTTGTAGAACCCCAATTACCTTTATCTTTGTTTTGACCGGTTTGTTGTTGACGATCTTGTGGTTTTTGGAAACCACCTTGTTGCGTGCCGGTACGATTTGGTTGTTGTGGATTCATTTTGCCTTGCTGATCTTTTCCGAAGTTTTTGTTATCGGTACCCATGAGAAGCCTCCATTCGAGTAAGTATAAATACACAACTTCATTATACCCGAATTAGAAAAAGAGAGTTGGCGGCAAATTATACTGAATTCTACTCTATGAAGATCATTTGAACAATATTGCCATCTGGATCGGCACAATAGAAGCTGCGGGATCCATCGCGATGGTCTTTCGGGGCGGCTTTGATGTCTACTTGGTGAAATTTCAAAAATTCATACCATTGATCAACATCGCCTCTTTCGTTCAAAAAGAAGCCAATATGATCTAAACGCTGATATTTATCAGGAGAAAAATCCTTGGGCGCACGGTGAAGCGCGAAATTATCTTGTCCGGATGTTAAATAAAGATTGTCAGCATCAGGTTGCCACGCAATTGACATCCCCAATAATTCTGTATAAAAACGTCGGCACTCATCAAAGTGTTGAATGAACAGCGCAACATGTCGTAAGCCTTTCGTCGGGGTTGGTCTTTGCATTATTTCACCTTTTTGAGTTCTTCACGCATCTTTAAGATAACTTTTGCATAATCCGGCTGAGAAAAAAGCGCGGAACCTGTGACAAACATATCTGCGCCTGCCTTTGCGACTTCATAAATGTTATCGGGTTTAATCCCGCCATCAATACTTAACAAAATATCTTTGCCACTTTCTGCAATGAAAGCGCGTGTTTTTTGTAATTTTTGAATGGTCATCGGAATAAATTGTTGTCCGCCAAACCCAGGATTCACTGACATCAGTAAAATGAGATCGATTTTGTCGACTACGTAGGGCAGAATTTCGAGCGAGGTGGCGGGATTGAATGCTAAACCTGCCTTGCAGCCATGACTTTTAATGAGGCTCAAACTTCGGTCAATATGGTCAGAACTTTCTGGATGAAACGTAATATAATTTGCGCCTGCTTTAGCAAATTCAGTAATCAACCGGTCCACCGGTCGAGTCATCAGATGCACATCAATGGGAGCTTTGATACCGTATTTTCGTAATGCTTCGCACACCATCGGCCCAAAAGTTAAATTGGGGACGTAGTGATTGTCCATGATATCGAGGTGTAAAAAGTCAGCACCAGCCTTCAAAACTGCCTCGGCTTCCTCGCCTAAACGGGCAAAATCAGCAGCGAGTAAGGATGGCGCAATGATAAAGTTTTGCATGTTTAAGATTCCGGTTTACACGTCGTCCCGCGGCTTGTCCGCGGGATCCAGGGGCAGCATCTAAGCACCTCTGGATCCCGCGATCAAGTCGCGGGACGACGTGTTCGTGTAGTAATTTCTTTCGCCATTTTACCCATTAATTATGTTTATTTCTATGAAATATCGCTATAATTCCCCCTCTCGAGGATTTCACTTTGCGATATTTATATACAATATTATTTTATATAGCGTTACCATTCTTATTTATCCGCCTGTTATGGCGTTCTATTCGTATTCCAGGCTATCGAAAAAACTGGGGCGAGCGTCTTGGTTTTTGCCCACATCGATTTCAAGAGTGTATTTGGATACATGTGGTATCGGTTGGCGAAACCATTGCAGCGCAACCATTGATTAAAGCAGTGATTCAAGAATATCCGGATATCCCGGTGTTATTGACGAATATGACGCCGACGGGTGCGGCGCGGGTGAAAGCGATCTTTGGAAATTCTGCTTTTCAGACTTTTATTCCTTATGATTTGCCAGATGCTAATGCACGTTTTTTGAAAAGAGTACGCCCCAAAATTGCGGTTATTTTTGAAACGGAATTGTGGCCCAATCTTTTTGCGGCCTGCAAAAAACGTGACATTCCAGTCTTAATCATGAATGCGCGTTTATCAGAAAAATCTGCCAAAGGTTATCAATCGATTTTGAAGGTAACACAGCAAATGTTTCAGGCTATCTCCCATTTAGCGGCGCAAGCGCCTCAAGATGCGGAACGATTTTTGCGATTAGGGTTTCCGAAAGATAGATTGAGTGTGACAGGTAATATTAAATTTGATTTAGAAATCCCGGCATTGGACGCGCAAGCTTTACGAGAAGCATTAGGTGTTGACCGTCCCGTTTGGATTGCAGCCAGTACGCATCCGGGAGAAGAAGAAATTATTTTTCGTGCACACCAATTGATTAAAGAAAAATACCCGCAGGCATTATTAATATTAGCACCTCGTCATCCTGATCGCGCAAGTGCGATTGGTGCGATCGCCAAAAATCATGGATTTTCTTTTGTGCGCCGTAGTCTCAATGAAACATGTTTATCTAACACGGATATTTATCTCGCCGACACTTTAGGTGAATTATTATTAATGTACGCCGCAGCCGATGTCGCTTTTGTCGGTGGCAGTTTAGTTGCAGTCGGCGGCCATAATTTGATGGAACCGGCTGTGCTCGCTAAATCCATTTTATCCGGCCCAACGCTTTTTAATTTTTATCAAGTCAGTCAATTGCTGCTAGATGGTGAAGCATTATTAATTGTAAATAATTCCGGAGAAATTGCTGAAAAAGTATTACGATGTTTTTCTGAAGATACTTTTTCAAAAAAACTCGGTGAAAATGCCTTCCAAGTGGTGATGCAAAATCGCGGTGCTTTGCAAAAGCAGTTTGATTTGATCAAGATGTTTTTAAACAGGTAAAAAATTCTGAGCAGACGGTCTCTGTCATGCCAGCATGCTTTGATGCCACCTTTAAGCATGCTGGCATGACAAGTGACTCGCAATGATGATGTTCGCAATAATAAATTATTTCGCAACAATAACAAACAATGAGGATTTCTATGGCTATCCAAAACAGACCCATCGACAATGAACCAGTACAAGATATAGAGGTATGGAGGTATTTTGTCACTCAGAGTTCAGGAGAATTAAAAGACGCTACATTAGATTTAAATGGTTTAAAGAATTTTCCAGAAAGTACATTAACTGAAGCGATGTCGATCCTTACTTCTGGCGAAGTTAAAAATAATACTGTCCTTTCTTTACAAAATTATGATCAAAAGTTGCCAGCCAATCGCTTCCAAAAAAGCCATATGAAAATTATTACAGATGCATTGGAAAGTGGAGAATGTCCTTCGGATTTTACACTTGATTTAACTTTTTCATGGCTTGGTAGTGAGAGAGAAAAAATCCAATTATTGGCAAATGCAATCAAGAGCAAAAGATGTCCTCCTAGTTTTACATTAAATTTAAGTCAGAATTATTTACATAATTGTCTTACCTATTTTTCGGGCGCATTGATCAACTGTCCTCCTAATTTCAAACTGTTTTTAAGGAGATGTAGTTTACAAGAAATTGATTTAGCAGTTATTGCAAAAGAATTTGAAAACCCACAATGTCAAATGACTTTACTTAGTCTAGTCGATAATCCAATAACCAATGAAGGCGCTCTCATTTTATTGGCGGCAATAAAAAAAAGGGCGCGTCAATTCGAAGCCTCTTTAAAAGAAAAGAAAATCAGTGTAGATAAAGTAAAGTCTTCTCCATTAGAGCTATGGTTACAAGACACTTTCATTACTCAACCATTATTCGATGAAATAAATAAAGCGCTTAAAAAAATTTCTGCTAAAGATTCTAAAGAAATGGATAAGAAAGAGATTAGGCCTTATCAATACGAAGCGCCTTTAACTGATATGTCTGCTTGGTCTTATGTGATGGAATCTGGCTCTCAGTTATTAAAAAATCCTCATTTAAATTTAAGCCAATTATATAGTTTACCTTTAGAGGAATTTAAAAAAGTAATATCAGCATTATCATCAGGCTTTGTTCCGAGTAAAATGTGTTTAGATTTGAGTAAGCCGCATATACTTACCTTTCCGCATTTTGAAATTCTTTCAAATGGATTGAAAAGCGGTAAGTTTCCCTCACAGTTTAGTTTAAATTTAACTTCTGCGTGTGATGAATCTAAATCTTTAGATTTGATTGCCGAAGCCTTAGAAAATAAAAGTTGTCCAGAAGGCATGACCCTTAATCTCTCCAAAAATAAGATGTCATTTGAGCGTGTATTAAAAACGCTAAAACATTGTCCGAGTGATTTTAGACTTATCTTAGATGATTGTGAATTAAAAAATAGTGATATGGCTCATATTGCTAGTCAAATTGGTAATATTGAATGCCAAATAAAATATTTGAGTTTAAAAAATAATGGAATTACGAATGATGGTGCAATCGCATTGTTATCTGCTGTTCGAAAAAGGGCGCCAGGCCTTGAAATATCATTGGAAGGCAATAAAATCAGCGAAAAATATTTAATTGCTATAAAAAACCAGTTGAATAATAGTTTTTATCAGTGTGCGGTCATGCTACAAGGCGCCAGCATTCTCAATTTATCTGACAATACACTTGGAATTATTTATAAATTTTTAATTCCCAAACTTAATAGAACCGAGGTTCCGGATGAAAATAAGGTTCCGGGTGAAAGCAAAATTCCGGAATTTTTAATTGATTTAAAATTAAAAATGCATAAAGAATCGAAGCATGGTCCTAAGAATAAGTCGGTCATCGTTCATCTCGGTTCTTCGCTACGTTTGAATTCGGTTTTTAAGAGAAAACAAAAACAACCTGAGGAAAAGCCAAAGCCCAAAAAAACCCGAAAATTTGGATGTTCGGTGATGTGAAACATCCGTCATTAACAAAACCCCGTCGTCCCGCGGCTCGTCCGCGGGATCCAGAAAGTCGGCAAAGCGGTCCTGGATCCCGCGGACGAGCCGCGGGACGACGGAGTAAAATCCACCCTACAAAAAAGGTATCCCTATGGCACTTAGCGACAGACCAATGACAAATGTGAGAACATGGAAGTATATGATTGAAAATAACCCTCAGGATTTAAAAAATCATTCATTAGATTTAAGTGGCTTGCCAAAACTAAGCACAGACGAATTAATAATGGCAATGGAAGTTTTAAAATCTGATAAAATTCAAAAACCAATAACGCTTTTCTTAAAAAATTATTATCATAGTACAAGACAAAATGTTTTCACTGCCGACCATATTAGAGTTATTTACCATGCATTACAAAGTGAAAAACTACCTCCTCATTTTACGCTTGATTTGACTAATGCTTGGGTTCATAGTGATAGACATAAAATTACACTTTTGGCTTGGGCAATAAAAAGTAAAAAGTGTCCCGTTGGTTTTACGCTTAATTTCACTCAAAATAATCTTGCAGAGTCGTTACAAGATTTTGTTGATGCACTCATTAACTGTCCTTCTGAATTTAGATTGCTGCTCGCAAACTGTAACTTAAAAGACGTTGATATCGCGGTTATTGCTAAAGAAATTGAGAATCCACTCTGTCAAATAAGTTATCTTAGCTTAGCACGGAATAATATAACTGATGAAAGTGCTCTCATGCTTTTAGCTGCACTTCAAAAAAGAGGAGCTAAATTAGAAATATTCTTAGGGAAGGAGGAGAATCCTCAAATTAGCCAACCTTTGTTAGAAGAAATAAATAATGAAATAAAAAAAAATTCCACGAGTGATTTTAAAGAAATAGAATTGAAGGATGCTAAGCCCTATCGACATCAAACTCCTCTGACTAGTATGGCAGCATGGTCTTACATCATTTCAACGAATCCGGAACTTTTAATCACTACGGATCTCGATTTAAGTCAATCAGAAGACATTAATTTCGAGCAATTCAAAAAGGTAATGTCGATAATTTCTTCGGGTCTTGTGAAAGGGAAAATGTCCCTTGATTTAAGCAAATCAGCAGAAAATAAAAAAACGCTAACAGAGGAGCACTTTTCTAAACTTGCCAGTGCATTGGGAAATTGTCCGAAAGATTTTACATTAAATCTTACTTCCACATGCTCTGAATATGAGCTAATAAATAAACTTGCTGAAGCAATACAAGCAAAGAATTGCCCTGATGGATTTCAATTAAATCTTTCGAAAAATAAGCTTAGTATCCCTTATATTCGCGACATTCTGAAAAGTTGTCCCAAAGATTTTCAACTTATTTTAGATAATTGCGCATTAAGTGAATCTGATATTATTGTACTTGCGAACGTAATAGAAAATCCAGAGTATAAAATCAAACGTTTAAGTTTAGCAGATAATAAAATATCTAATGATGCTGCTTTGACACTCTTAGCTGCGCTCAAAAAAAGAAAAACAAAGATAGAGCTTAATCTGGATGATAACCTCATTCACCCAGATTTATTATTGGCAATAAAAAGTTGTTCGCCAATGGAATGTAAGGAACTTGATGATCTTAAACCTTATCAACATCAGTTGGCAATGACGAGTTTTGCAGCATGGAGTTGCGTTGTTGAAACACATCCGGAACTCGTTAAAAATGTTACGCTTGATTTAAGTAAATCAGACATACTAAGTGATATTCATAAGCTTGCGCCTGCCATTGAAAGCAAACATTGTCCAGAAGGTGTTACCATTATTCTTTCGGGAAAGGGTGATTTATCATTTACTCGATTATACAGTTCGTTGGAACATTGTCCCATCGGTTTTCAGCTCATCATGGATAATTGTGCAATAAACGATAATGAAATCGTTGATATTGCTTTATCGATAGGTAAAATTCATTGTCAAATAAAATTTTTAAGCTTAAAAAATAATAGCATTACAGATAATGGGGCCATTGTGTTATGTGCCGCCATTAAGCAAAGAATGCCAGGGGGGCTTGAAATAGCGTTGGAAGGCAATAAAATCAGCGAGTACTATTTAACTAGAATAAACAAACTACTACATAATCATTTTTATCATATGGCAGCTATTCACCAAGGTGTCTACGCTAAAAACCAAACCATCAAAACATCTCAAGATATAATAAAACGTATTTATAGTTATTTGCCAGACTTTGAGGAAAGCAAACGTCCTGACTTGTTCACAGTTTTAGGAGAAAAAATGCATAAAGAGCCAGCACCCGAGTTAAAAAAACCAATATACGGCCCTATTAGGCCCGTAAAACAGCAATCTGTTAGTTCTCATTCGCTTTTTCCAAAAGGAAACAAAAAAGAAAACGAAAACGCAAAAGAAAAAGAAAAAGATAAAGAAAAAGATAAAGATAAAGAAAAAGATAAAGATAAATGTTTGGTGATGTGAAACGATTATGAATCCTATTGTCATTGCGAGTCTCTTCTGTCATGCCAGCGTGTTTCAAGCTGGCATCCAAGGGGCTTCGCTGAATACCGACTGGATGCCAGCTTGAAACACGCTGGCATGACAAGTGACTAACATTCGTTTAATTTTTTCAATACGACATGCAAATCCTGAAAAGCTTTTCTTTTATCACGCGGTGTACGTAATAAATAAGCAGGGTGATAAGTGACAATTAACGGAGTGGTGGCGTAGGATAGCAATTTCCCGCGTAATTGGCCTAAAGAAGCGGTGGAGTTTAATAAATACTGTGCAGCAATTCGACCCAGTGCGAGCAATAATTTGGGTTGCACCAATGCAATTTGTTTTTCTAAAAAAGGCGTGCATTTTGCAACTTCTTCGGATGAGGGATCACGATTATTCGGTGGGCGGCATTTTAAAATATTCGCGATAAAAACTTCTTCCCGGGATAGTCCGATCGATTGTAACATTGCATTCAAAAGTTGGCCGGCACGGCCGACGAATGGTTCACCTTTTTGATCTTCATAAAAACCGGGCGCTTCCCCAATCAACATTAATTTTGCTTCTGGATTGCCAACGCCAAAAACGGTTTGTGTACGGGATTGATGTAAAGCACAGGCGGTGCATGCAGCGATATTATTTCGTAAATTATCGAAGTTAAATTCACTGGGACAATCTTCTACTTTCGCGACAGTTTTTAACTGCCATGGTTGAATCCCCATGGCGGAAAGATAATCAAATTGGGTGGGGTGCATGAAACTATTCTCCGAGGAATTGTCATTCCCGCGTAGGCGGGAATCCATTTATAGTTGGATTATACTGTCTAAATGGATTCCCGCCTACGCGGGAATGACAGGAATTTACCTCAAATCTTTCGATAAGGATAATATTTAGGATCCCAGGAAACTTCGTTGATGGCGCGATTTAGTTCAATATTTTTATCTAAGCGGGCGAGACCTTCACGTTTTGCTTGTAATGCCACCGCAAAACCAACTTGTCTTGATACGGAGTGAATTTCAGAGAGTTTGGGGAGAAGAGGGGACATCTTGTCTTGATGAATAGGTGCGCATTGACTCAGCGCGACGGTTGCGGCTTCTAACATGCCATCGCTTAAATATTTGGCTTTCACGGCAATTGTTCCTAAGCCAATGCCGGGAAAAGCAAACGCATTATTGCATTGCGCAATACGAATTAAATGATCGTTGAAGTTTACATCTCTAAAAGGACTGCCTGTTGCAATCATGGCTCTTCCTTCCGTCCATTTTAATAAATCTTCAGGCGTTGCTTCAGATTTAGCGGTCGGATTGGATAAAGGCATGATCATCGGGCGTAAAACATTTTTCGCCATCATTTTTATCATTTCTTCCGTGAAAGCATTTTGTTTTGCAGAAGCGCCGATTAAAATGCTTGGTTTAACATTTTTGATAACATCGAATAAATCAATGCGATTTGGATTTTCGAGATCCCAATTCGCTACACGGTTTTTTGATACTGCATAAGGTTTTTGGAAGGGAAACAATGGCAAATCTTCCATTAACAAACCGTCTTTATCGATTAACCATATTTGTTCGTAAGGGTTGGCACAACCATCTTTTTGTAATGCGGAAATAACTTGATCGGCAATGCCAACCCCTGCGGTCCCCGCACCAAAAATAATAATTTGTTGTTCTGACATTGGAATATCTTGGGCTTTCACCCCGGCAAGAATACACGCAAGTGCGACGGCGCCGGTACTTTGCATATCTCCATTAATCGTGCAAATTTTATCTCGATAGCGCGTTAAGATTCTTCGCGCATTTTCTTTACCGAAATCTTCCCAATGGATATAAATATGGGGAAATTTTTTGGTGATAGCAGACACAAACATATCGATAAATTCATCGTAAGTATCCCCCGTAACGCGTTCATGGCGCCAGCCGAGATACATCGGATCAGCAAGCAAATGCGGGTTGTTCGTGCCGACATCCAATTGAATGGGCAACATATGATGGGGACTTAAACCACCACAAAGTGTATAAACCATTAATTTTGCACTGGAGATATTAATTCCTCCAATGCCTTGATCGCCTAACCCTAAAACCCCCTCGCCATCGGTTACGACGGCCAAATTAACGCACTGCGGGGTCATGCGATCGATAATTTTTTTTATTTGATCACGTTCGGGGTAGCTTAAATAAAGTCCACGCGTTTTTCGGTGTTCTAAGCTAAAACGTTCGACCGCCTCCCCTACGGTTGGGGTATAAATGATAGGAAGCATTTCTTCGAGGTATTGTTGTACCAAATGGTAAAAAAGCGTTTCGTTATAATCATGCAATACGTTTAAATAAATATTTTTGCTGAGACTCGTCCCATGTTCGTTATATTGGGCATACATGCGGGCAACTTGCTGTTCTAACGTTTCAACTTGGTGGGGTAGAAGCGCATTTAATTGAAAAGTTTCGCGTTCTTCTTGCGTAAAAGCGCAGCCTTTGTTCAATTTTGCTGTACTTAAGAGATCATAACCTGAGAGAGGGGTCTCAATATGAGTAATAATACCGTCATTATTGCGAATGACTTTGATTTCAAGCATAGTTACCTCGATTTGTGTTTGCTACGGGAACTTCGTGTCCCGCTATGTTAATATTATATCTTATGAACCATGATCTCAAAACAGGATATTTTTTGTACAATGTCTAAAATAGCAGTATATCCAGGTACTTTTGACCCAATCACATTTGGGCACGTCGATTTGATTGATCGAGCCTCGCGAATTTTTGATCAAATTATTGTAGCGATCGCCGCTAATAAGAATAAAACCCCTTGTTTTTCGCTGGATGAGCGCATTGCATTGGCGCGACAAGTGTTAGAAAAACATACGAATGTCAAAGTTGAAGGCTTCGGGAATTTATTAATTGATTTTATGCGTGAGCAAAATGCGAAGGTAATATTACGCGGTATGCGGGTTGTTTCGGATTTTGATTATGAATTTCAACTGGCGGGAATGAATCGGCATCTTGCGCCAGATATTGAAAGTATTTTTATGATGCCGGCCGAAAATTTTACGTATCTTTCATCTAGTTTTGTGCGCGAAATTGCATTTTTGGGTGGAAATGTTACACCGTTTGTACCAACTGTGGTGGTAGAAGCTTTACAGAAAAGATTGGGTAAAAAGTAATGTCGCTTAAAATCACTGATGAATGTATTAATTGCGATGTCTGCGAACCGGTTTGTCCCAATCAAGCCATTCGTCAGGGCGAATTGATTTATGAAATCGATCCATTACGTTGTACGGAATGCGTAGGGCATTTTGATGAACCGCAATGTGTGTCAGTTTGCCCCGTCGATTGTATTCCGCTGGATCCGGATCATCCTGAGACG
>JABDCZ010000011.1:0-51477 GCA_013287885.1 Gammaproteobacteria bacterium | reverse complement strand
TAACAAATAATAATATCCTTATTTAGATAATGTCAATATAATATTATCTATAAATAGATATATCTAATTGGAGAATAAAAAATGAAAAATGAAAGGTTTGAAAGAGGATCAAAAAAAATTAATCAATTAATGGAAGGTGCTGATCAAAGCATATTAAAGGGATTGAGTAAAATAGCTCCAGATCTCGCTAATTATGTTTTAGAATTTATTTTCGGAGATCTTTATTGCAGAGAAGGGTTAGATTTAAAAACAAAGCAAATACTTACCATTACTATCTTAGCTACACTAGGAAATGCAAAACCTCAGCTTGCCTACCATATAAATTGCGCACTAAATATTGGGATAACCAGAGAAGAAATTATTCATATTATGACACATATCGCTGGTTATGCTGGATTTCCTGCAGCCTTAAATGGTACAGCTACTGCTAAAGAAGTATTTACCGAAAGAGATCAAAAAAAAATTGAAAATAATTAATAAATATCTACATGAGACAATTTAAAGATAAAATTGCTAGTGGATTAGGAAGCATATTGGAATGGTACGATTTCGCATTATATACCTTTTTTTCTCCACTTATAACAGAACTATATTTTCCAAATACTGATTCTAGTGTCGGATTATTAAAAGTCCTCCTTATTTTTGCAATTGGATTTTTTGCGAGACCATTCGGAGGACTAATATTTGGTTATATAAGTGATAAACATGGAAGAACGTTAAGTCTTAAACTAACACCAATATTAATAACTCTACCTACCTTTTTATTTTCAATTCTACCGACTTATGAACAAATTGGTATATATTCAACTATTTTTTTGGTTATTTTAAGAATTTGCCAAGGTATTTGCATTGGTGGAGAATACGCAAATAATATTGTTTATTTATGCGAATCAATTAAATCTAAACAAACTTATTTTTTTGGGAGTTTAGGTTCGTGTACAGCAAGTTTTGGTATTTTTTTAGCTTCAATAATTGTGACATTCTGGTATATGATTTTTTCTCATCATGCCTTACTTGTATGGGGTTGGAGAATAGCTTTTTCTTTATCTTTATTAATAGGAATAGCCATTTATATAATAAGAAAAAACATGAATGAAACTCCAATTTTTAAGAATATATTAAAAAATAAAGCTATTATCAAAAATCCTATAAAAGATTCGTTTAAATCTCAATGGAAAATATGTATTAATGCCATCGGGCTAACTTTTTTGCCAGCAACTGCTTTTTATTATGTTTTTATGTTCCTACCAACTTATCTTAATAACCTAGGAATAAATGCATCTAAAATTTCTAATGATAGTTCATTGTCACTTTTATTGAGATTGCTTATTATTCCTTTAATTGGGATTTTAGCTGATAAAATAGGAGGGATAAAAATTGCGCGTTTGTCATGCATTTCTTTTTTATTATTTAGTTTTCCCTTGTTTTATGGACTTAATTACTTTCCCTCTAATGCAAATTATTTTCTTATCGGATTTGCTTTATTAACCACAATGAATGCTGGGACAACTCCTGGATTATTAATGGAAATGTTAAATCCACAAACAAGATGTACCATCTTTTCCTTTACTTTTAATTTTTGTTTTGGCGTATTTGGAGGTATTGTTCCTTTTATTAGTTTTTTATTAGTAAAAAAATTAAATAATGAAATAGCTAGTATTTATTATTTAGTATTTGCATCGATAGTTACTTTTATAGCTACATTTTTTTTCAAAAAAGGTAATAAAATTCATGATTGATATTTACTCACCCATTTTAAGAGAAATTACAAAAAAAACCTTCTCCAGATACGTAGAGTCATTAGTTATTCCGCAAATTGATTATTTCGCAGTAGGAATACAAAGAAATTTTGATAAAAAAAGTATTTCATTAATGTCATTACCGGAATGGCAAAAATATTTCTTGGAAAATAATTATGCAAATTATGATCCTGTGCGCCGGAGTGCACTATATTCAAAAAGAAATTTTATTCCATTTCAGGAAATTGATCACATGGATAATTTTGGAAAAGAAATTATGAAAAAAAGAGCAGCAATGGGAATAAAAAATGGGATAATTTTAATGCAACGATTTCCTCGTTTTAATTATATTGTGACGCTTGGTACGGGATTTTCAAAATTTAATGCTTTCGACTTCCTCAATCTTTATTTAGATAAAATTTCATTAATAAAAATAGATTTGATAAAAATTATAGAAAAGGACGCTCATATTTTTTTAACAACTTATTAGTATGAATTTTTCCAACGATGCCATATGACAGGAGCTACGCTTTCAATTTCTACATTATAAAGCACCGGTTCTGGAGAATTTTCATTAGGATTCAAGCAGGTTAAATTATATTTACTTATTTTATTTCTTATGAGTCTTCTAAAAAAACGCTCTCCATTTTTAAGATAAATTATACAATCTTTATTTAGACCTTTAACAATATCAATGCCAGAATACAGTCTCCCTCCAACATAACTTCCTGGCCAATAAAATGGACGCATATCCTCATTTGAAACTATCATAACTACGGCATTAGAATGATTTTGTTTAAATGCATTTGCATCTTTAATCATAGAAATTTCATCATCATCTTCTTCTGCAAACATCTGCTTGGACGGAAATGAAAAATAATTACTAACTACTGCTATTTTTTTGGGATCAAGACCAATACCTTCAATAATCCAGTCTTCGTTAATAATAAGTCCTTCTTTGCGATAAACTTCTACACAACGAGTGGCCCCAGCTAAAGTAATTTTAGTCGTACCATTTTCCCATGATTTTAAAGTGGCTTCAGGCAATCCATATTTTTCTTGTAAATAAGAACGGCTTATTCTAAGAAGAGATCGAACAAATTTCAACCTTTCGCCTGAAGTAAATATTTGTTTATTGGATTCTATAACCATTTATCCTTCATGATACATATAGTTAATAATTATATGTTAATAATAAAAGACTATTGGCTTTATCTTAGATAATTTTACAGATTTTCTCAAGTACAAAAAATTGAATGCTTAAAAATTAGAGAATGCATATGCATATAAAAAAATACAATTTAAAAATGGAGATTTTTAAATTTCGCAACTTTTTCTCAAATAAATATTCAATTTTTAAATATTTTTAAAAGATCTTGATTATCAATAGTTATTTGTAATTTTGCTAACAATAATATTAATTTTTTTATTTTGCTAACATCCTCCGTTTGTTCCAAGTAGGATAATAATTCAATTTTATAAAAATAATCCGCGTTCCATTTCGTAAAATTATTAAAAGTAAAATTGTGAATTAAATGAATTTCTCGCGCAGCTAAAATTAATTGATCAGTACGAATGAACTCCTCGCAATTATTAATAGCATTTAAAGTTATTTCTTTAAAAGGTGAATCTGATATTAAAATTTTATCTTTTACCATTTTTAACATTATTCCATCTTCTTTATTAAAAGAATCACTAGCTAACTTATTTCGAATAAATGCAAATTCAATCATTTTATCACCCATCAAAGCCTCATGATAATATAGATAAACCAAATTCTTGGTGAAATTCGTAGTCAGTGATCCCTGCTTGAATGCTAATTGGATGCCAGCTTAAAACGTGCTGGCATGACAGCGCTGGGCGGGTAATTATCATGTCAGTCGAGCGTGGTAAGAGATAGCATTCAAGCGGCTCTGCTGAAAACTCATACTCTCCATTCACAATGAAAGTGATAAACGAATTCAATTATCTTATTTAGTTTTTAAATATTTATAAAAAAAATCCTTTTAAAAATCTATAGCAATGAGCAGAATTGTACGCCATAAAGTTTGATCCAAAATATTTAAAATTATTTTGCAGTTTTAGAGATAATTATTACCAAATATCAAGTCTCCCACATTTAAATTCTATCAAATCACCTTCCTCAGCCCATCTTGGTATAAATCCTTCAATTTTAATTGAGATATCACCTATAGTAACAATTGAATTTTTCATATCTCTCACTTTAGCTATACAATAATGTGAAAAATAGCAATCATCTATTTTAACTATATTTTCATTTAGATTTTCATCAATAACTATCATTAAATTTTTCACATCCATAGCATGCAACGGTTCAGATAACATCTGTCCCTGCACAACATTGCAGGGGTGTGAAAATGCCAAGCATTGAAAAGTACCATCTGAGAGAACTAATTCAGCTTCCTTGGCAGACTCTGAAATCCAAATTAATTTTAATATTCTCAAAGCAATCACACATAATGATTGATTAGTCACTATGCCCTAGTAAAAAATAAAGCATTTTTATTCTTTTAAAAAAAAATTAATTTAAATAAATATGTTCGAGAAAAATTAGAAGTAATTATTTTCTTCAAATCAATTAAATTCATCTTCTTCGTTTTTTATTAAATTTACCTCTTTTCTATACAGTTCTAATGCTTCTTGTTCATGGTTATAACAATCTTCCCAAAATCTTTTTTGATGCCATTCTTTAGGTTCAAGTGTAATTAATTCAAAAGTGCCTGAAAAAATTTGCCAATTGGTTGGTATTTTTTTACTTACAATTTCAAATTGATGAGCATTTTGTAATATCGGTTGCTGATTATGATCACTTTGAATTAAGAATGAAACCCTATCAAGACGAATTTCAACAGATAAAACTAAATATTCTTTACCTATTGTTATCCAATAACTTGTCTCTTGATACTGCTTTGTTATCTCATTATATATTTTAAAACATTTGACTTTCATTTCTTTCCTTTATTATCTATAGATATTTAGTAATTATACTTTGGCTTTATCCCATCATTCCACGCTCCTTGATGATCAAATATCGCTTTGTAATCTCTTCCATAATAAACCTCGCCTGTAATATGATTGCGATAAAAATGCATTTGAAAATTTCCCGAAGGACTAGGAATAGATTGTGTTGAATATTTATTCCAATCATATAAGTTTCCAGGTCTGGATGAAAATTCTTCTATAAGTTTTGGATTTTTCAATTCCCTTATTGGTAACATTACGGAATTATTAATTGTTTCTTCAGTTAAAAATCCTTGTTCATTAAAAATTGAACTCGCTTGTTCAATATTCAATTGTCTCTGCAAGCGTAATCCATTAATGTGATTATCAATTCCAAAATTAACAAAGCTTTCGACCTCTGCTGTTTTTCCCCACAACCCAAACTTCGACAGCGACGAAATTGCGGCCTTGCCTAAATTAATCTCAGGGCAAAATACCATGGCGCCGTCGAGGGCGAGGCTGCCGGCGGCGTAGGCTTTAGAGCTTAGGCTATCGCTGTATATTAAAGTATTTACGTCTTGAATGATAGAATCGCCCATCGCGAGGACGGGTTTGACCACAATGGATTCAACCGTGTTATTAAAATCGCGGACATAATCCATAAAGCCTTTATTTTTTTGTTCCGGAATGTGATTGATTTGTTCAATCAATTTTTTAGCTTGTGATTCGGGATGTTTATCTGCCCATGTGCTGCGTTTTGAGCTTTCTGTTTGCCAACGAACCATCCGAGATTGTCGTATATTTTCACCCGTCACATTTTGAAAATTCAATTTCATCTCGGGTAAGGACATTTTTGCAACTTTTTCAGCTGCTTCTATTTCAGGATTTATTTCATTATGTACTTCCTGTGTTGAAGTTATATCAGTAGTAGAAGCCGGCACATCATTTGCGATTAAACTCGATGAAAATTCTGTAATAATTCCTCCAGCAATTTGCAACGCAATATTTTCAATATTAAAAGAAGTATTATTAATCACTCGATCTAACGCAAAATTGAGAGTTGCATTAGCTATATTTCTTAACACATTATTATTTAAATTAAGAGATTTCATCATTTCAAAACCCACAAGTGTCGCTGCGACTTGTAATCCAATTGCAGCTACATCAAATTTTTCGCGAATTCCAGCCGCCATTTCGACTAATTGGGTAACGGCTTGTACGATGCCTACGCGCAATGTTTCTTTTGCTGCAGCAATCAATGACTGCGGTGCTTCCATTCCTGCGAAAAGACCTGCACTTGCCGCGGTTTCCAATACTTCTGCTAACGAAAATTTAGATTGCAAACCGGTTAAAATTGCTAAACCTTGCGCTGCGGCATCAACCATTGCTGCTGCAACAGCTGCTGCAATCGCACTTGATACAGCGCCAGTAGCAATTCCAGCAACGCTCAACAATACACCGCCCATCGCGGGTGCAAAAATAATGATTAATCCCACTACCACAATTTTAATTAAACTCGCAAAAAAATTGCTATGAGGTTTATGACGATGCGGATGCCCTTGGAATTTAGGCAGTAAATTTCCTGTGAGATGATCTATAAACAAGTGATAAGGCCGCGCATAAGTCGTATCAAATTTATTTCTCTCAGGAATTATTTGAGGCAATTGCAACATTAACCCTTGTTTTGGTGAATTCACATGAATCATCCCATTCAGATACGCAATTTTGTCCCCATATCGATGATCTCCGAACATTTTTTTTGCGATAGAAGAAAAAGTATCGCCTTGGTTAACGATATAGATTTGGGGTGAAAATGGGATAATATCAGGCGTAATTTCATTCCATGAGGGATCCATTTTTTTATTTTTATCTTGTATCTGAAATAATGCTAAAGATTGTGGTAAGTGATATGAGTAAGGATTACTGACTACAGGAAAATACGGACCGCCATGATTCGGATTAGTAGGATGTTGATAATTTAATGATGAATTATAAAGAAAGAAATAACCCCCGTACAAGTCTCCTTCTGCATTATGTAGATAATGGAAGAAATTATCATACTCAAAAGGATCTTTCTTATCTTGCGAGATATATTGTTTATTGAGAATTAAACCATCCTGAGTGGTTTCATAATATAAAGGAAATTTAACAGGGAGTGGATACGAAGTATTATATTGAGGTTCATCTTGGGAAGTTGATGATTTTCCATTAATAATTCCATGAGAATCAAACCATAATTCTGCTGTACCAATAGATTGCGAACCATTGCGCACCCCAGTAACTTTTGTTTGAACCCATCTATCAAACCCCAAATAACTAATATCATATACATCAGTAAATTTATTTTTCAAATCATAAATAGTTTGTTTTTTTGGCAAACCCAGCGCTGTAAAATTTGAATAAGACATTGAAGTTTGTTGCACATTATTTTCAAAAAAATCATCTAACAATTGCCAACCATTTTCATTAAAATTTAATTTTCTTATAGTGGTTTTACTTCCATTCATCGATTCTTGATAATTTTTAGTCCATCCCGCAACATCATATATACGCATCGTTTTCATGCTATTAGAAGCATCTGTCTCAGCAATCCTTCCATCGTCATCATAATCAATTAAAACCGAGCCACTACCATTCACATCTTCTCTTATTCGAAATCCATCTTTGTACGAAAAAGTGATTCCTTGCCCTATTTTTCCATTAACAAATGTACCTGATAATACACGTACCCGGTCGGCCGAATCGTAAAGATGATAAAAAGCAGAATTTTTTTCAGGAGACATACATCCATACTTCGCATAGTTACAAGTTGGATTAAGCTTAAAAATATTCATGCGAATATTTCCAACACTATCGTAACCTTTACTTGATTTAACGAAAGAAAAATATCCAGATGCTTCTAATATTTTTTCATTCGTTAATATTTCTCTATCCAATTCATCGTACAACGTCGCAACTTCATTAATAACATCTTGATTTTTTTTATTTTGAGTTTTTATTCTTTTACACTCTGTATTGTAGTCATAGAAACTCGATTTATTTAGTGAATTATCTTGAACGGAAGCTAATAATCCAAATCGATGACTATAATCAATGTTTTCAGAAGTAATATTGATAAATTTATAATTATGATTAACCCATCCACAACTAATAACAGGTGCATTCATTATTAACATTTTTCTAGAAATATCATTTTGACTAAATTGATGAATAACTTTTTTATTAAAATCATAAACATGATTTAAAATTTTTCCGCTAAAATCGATATGTTTTAATACATTTCCGAAATAATCAGTCTCCCATGTCAGCTTGGAATCATCTGAATTAATCTCGCTATTTTTTACGTAATTTCGGTCATAAGCTAAAGTAGTAAATTGTCCTAAAGGCATGAAACGTTTTACGACATTATTCTTAACGTCATAATTAAAACGCCATATGTTTCCTGCAGGATCAGCGTAACTACTCCGATTTCCTAATTCATCATATCCATATTTCATTAGTCGTAGTGAAGGAAGATATTGTTCGACAACAGAGTTTTTCGAATTAAAAACGTATCGAGTCACTTTCTTTCTTGCGTCACCTACGTGTGTGGGACGATCTAAAGCATCGTAATCAACTGATTCATCACATGTACCATCTGGTAAGATTCTATTAAGGCAATTTCCTGAATTATCCAAGATATATCCTGTCACGTTCTCATTCGCATCCATAAACCCAATTTCGAATCCACGTTCATTATGACCATGTAAAGTTGAAGGTCTTTTTCTAATTTTTGTCATACTCTCGAGAAAAACGTCGACTTCAGGTTGTATGCATTGTGATAGTTTGTCGAGATGATTAAATGAATAATCTGTTTCGAAACCAAAAGAATTCGTTTCTTTGATAACATTATTCCATCGGTCATGCTTATATGATCTTGAGGGGTATGCACTACGATCTCTAAACCATATCGGAAGTTTATGTGCAATAACATGGCCTTCATTGTCAATTATCATTTCCGTTCGATCCACACGATCTGGACCCCATGAAAGTAATGTTGATAACATTGAATAAGAAAAAAATTCTAAATTATCTTTAGGCGCTGCAAGTCGAAGGGTTTCAATTCCGCGCAAATCGCGAAGTAAAATATTGTTTATACCTTTCGTAGTATTAGTAAACCATGGATTTCCTGCATTATCATAATAACTAAATGCGGGATAATTACCTTCTACGGACCCTTCGCCAGTAAGATTGCCAAATGTATTGTATTGATTATGATTACTCTCCTCCAAAATACTGTTTCGACGATAATTCAGAGATAATGGCTGATCGTTAAAGTTATAATAAATTTCTTTTTCGTTAATAAAACTTTCTCGCATTGGAGTCGTTTTTGCATCAATCATGTCTTGCCAATTGCTCGTCTCTTGTAATTGACGAGCAACTTTACGAGTTGGTGTATAAGTGAATCCCGTAATATTTTTTTCGCCATCTTGCAGTAATGAAGCTAATCCTCGATTGTCAAACAAAGTAATTTCTTCAATAATATCCTGTTGACTTTGCTGAATGAGGCACGCAATTCCTTCATCAATTATTCCTCCTAAAGGAGAAGTTAAAGTGACATTTTCTTTACGAAAAATATCATATTTAAATAATTTCATAGGTAGAAGAGAGATGATCTCATCTTTGACATTTTTAAATTCACGGACTCCTTTTGTCTCGGCAATTTTATTATCTGCGGTATCATAATAAAACTTGTCAATAGTTCCATCCGGATGTTTAAAAGCTACAGGTTTTTGTGTAGGACTATAGGACCATTCTTTTATTACATTTTTAAGGGGATTATGGAGAATGCTTGGAATATTTTTTTCATCGAGAATCAAAGATTCTGTTTCGACATCTAATAAAATCTCAGCTTTCTTTTGTTGAAGTGCATCGTAAATATAACGATAAATCCGATCTTTTGGACTTGTTGTAATAATATTTTTTAATTCGTTTACATCAATTGAACATTCAGGTTGAGTAATAAAAGGTATGCAATATTCATGCATTTCAATAGGTTTATTACTCGTATTAAATTCATAAAATGTGAGATAATTATTTTCATTGATCTCGGCGATAATGTTTTTCATATTATCGAGCCAAAATCTTTTTTCAGACCAAACTCCTGGACGAATTAATTTTGCTTCATATATAACATCCCCAAATGTATTATGATTCCAACGTATCGTTGGTTTGGCATACCCATATTCTTCTCGAGAATAATAAAAAACTTCAGAGGAGATTTGCTCGCACAATTTTCCGTGTTGATTATGATGAAAATAAATAATACGATCATTTTCATCTGGCTCTATGTTTTCTATAATTATTTCCGCAGTTAATCCTGTATCGAGATATTTTTCAAAAGGTAAATGAATAGTTTTAGCGTATTGAATCTCTTTAATAATCTCGTCAAAACTATTATAAAAAAATTGCGATAGTGCGCCCATTCGATCTATGAAAAAAATACGGCGATTTAACGAATCGTATACAGAATAAGTCCAATTTTGATTCTCATCCATTTCAGCAATAATATTGCATTTAGTATCATAATTCGTATTTGTTATAATATCCTGAATCGTGTTAGGTAATGTTTGCAGTTTTTGCCAATTTTCATTATATCTTGCTTTCTCATCATTTATTTTAACATCAGGTATTACCGTTTGTGTAGTTTGTGAATATGCATTGTATGCACTTCTAATAATACGATTTTCATCTTTGCCATCACCAATAATAATTTGCGTTTTATTATTTAATTTATCGTAATGAATAGATTTTTGAGGAGAAACACTTTTGGTTTTGTATTCTAGTTTACCTTTTTCATCTCGCATGACTGTTGTGTACAAAGCCATTGGATAAATTTCTAATATTTTTCGTTTTGCATTGTCAAATAATTGAAGAGTCGTTTGATTCGAACGATTAATAATTTGTGTATTATTACCCACACAATCATATTCAAAAATTTCTTTATTTCCCAGTGCATCTTCAAAAATGACACGCCTGTTGTTAGCATCATAAGTATTTTTCGTAATAGAATCGCATTCAGGATTAGGAATAAATAATTTTAAATCTTCGACAAGTTGATCGTACGCCTCAGGAATAGTAATTCGTGCTTTAAATAGGGTTGTTGAAATAACATTATGATTTTCATCATAATCAGTTCTTGTCACTCCACCATTAGCATCTACTTTAAAAATTTCAAAACCTAAACTATCATAGACAAAATAGGTAGTTCTATCCAACTTTGATCTTTTTACATGCGCGGCAAATTCATACTCATTGGTGTCAATTAATAGATCTGGAGATTCAATCTGAATCGCGTATTCCCGATGATAAATAACTTTGCCAGCCCGGTCATATGCTTTTTCAGTGACTCTTCCATTTTGATCGACGACAAATCTTTCTTCATTAGCGTCATCATACCAAGTATATAGGATACGATCTTCATCTGGTTCTTGAATACTTGATAGAATCTCTTCAATCACTTCTGTTGAAAATAATGAAATATCTTTGATAATGAATGATTGCGCATATTTCAGATGAATAATAGGCCGTCCTGATAAATCATAACGTTTCTCTTCCAAAATTCCATAAAAAACTTTTTCTTCTGGTAAATAAAGTATCTTAATCTTAAAGCGTTCTTGATCGTTCGTGTCATAATAAAAATAATTAACAGTATCATTTGGATTTGGTTTAAAAATTCCTTGAATATCTTTAATTTTAGATTGATCTGTAATTGCATCAACATCCATTTTCATTTGATATGTGCGTGAATATTTGAGCTTACCTGTCAATGTATAAGACCATTCGATTGCAGACATATATTTTGAATCTATCATCCGTAACTCAAAACGTTTTTGTTGTTGTAAATCAAAATATCGTCTCGTTACCAAACCATTTGGATCAATTTCAATGATTGGATTTCCTGCATTGTCAAATACGAATCTTCTTATAATTTTTAAAGTATCAGGATCAACAATGGTCGCAGTCACACGTTTAAAACCATCATATTCTTGTCGATACTGAAATTTATTTTCGTTTTTTTCATCCCCTTCGTATATAGTTATTGGTAAATTAGCAGCATTATGTTGATATTTTTTTTGTAACCCTAACATTTCAGGATTAATAACGGCATTTTTTAACATGCCAATCCTATCAAATTGTTGAATGGTGCTAATTCCACGAGGATCAATAATCTTCTCATTCTTTCCTAACACATTCGTTGAATATTTCGTGATAAGAGCCAATCCGCCTTTATCTTGAATTTTTTTTGATAGTGGACCTGAAGAACAATAACTGTATTCTGTTATAATATTATTTGGATCAAATTCTTGATATTTTTGTCCTTTTTTATCGAAAGTCGTTTTTTTTATACTTCCTAAGCCATCTATACGTTCTTTCAATTGACCGTCTGGTTCATGAACAAATATTTCTTTTGCGCCCACTCCATTAATTGTTTCGATTAGTTCACCAAATACATTATCTCTAGTTAATGAACGCATTCCTGTAATCGGATAAGAAGTCAAAATCGAACGAATCTCATCATCATAATCAAAAATAAGACTGTTACCGTGCGCATTCGTTTTTTGAATTGGCCGATGAAATGCATCATAATCAAGAATTTGCTGAATGATTTCTTCACCGTCTTCGATTATTTTGGTAGTTAAATGCAATCTCCATAATCGATCATAATTTTTAATTATTTTTAAACCTACTTCATCAATAATTTCAGTTTCTTTACTCATAGCAGAGTTAAATTTTCTGAAAATCGAAGACTTCAATGTCCCTGAAATTTTCGTTGTTTCAATTTCTAAACCTCGAGAATCAAATACGTGGTGACTGTGTTGAGAAAGATCATCGCTGATAGGTATTAGTTCGTGAACACATTGTTCAAATGCCGAAAATTTATATTGATAGAGGTGAAATTCAGGATCGATTTTTTTTACAACTTTTCCTCGACGATCCCTCTCATAAAACGTAACGCTATCTTTACCAGAATCTGCAATTTCTTCTAAAATTTTAATAATTTTCTCATTTATATAACCTCCAATTAAATCTTCGAATTGATCTTCTATTCGTGTGTAATACTGTGTTTCACTAATAGGTTCACCAAATGAATTATAAGTAATTTTAAAAACGGAACCCATTGGATCTATTCGCAGGACTGGGCGACGCTCTATATCATAAAAAAATAAAGTTGCGTAACCATTTTCATCAATGGTTACTGTATGTAGCCCACTTTCAGTATAAAATTTTCTTTCTGCATCGTTTTGCCAAATTTTTTCAATTTCAATATCTATCACTTCATCTGATAAATCTTGCAATGAGATCGTTAATAATTTCTCGCAAATTCGAGGTTTGGCTAATGCTACTTCTTGACTCCAGTCATCAAATCGACTTTCTTGTCTTCTACGATAATCCCCGGTTATTTGATTTTGATTATTAAAATCAATATTATCCGTAAAAACAAGTTGATTCATTTCGTTATAATACTTTTGCAGAAGTAATTTTGTAGGAGTAAGTATTTGGGTCGGACGTCGTAATTCATCATATCCATAATGCGTAATTTGATCTTTTTTATGATGAATACTCAATGGTGGTTTTGATGTATCTTCATACCATGATTCGGAAGTTTTTGTTGCATATCTAATCGATAATTCTTTTTGATTATCATTATAGTACCTATGCTCTGTAATATAACTTTCAGCATCCACCTCAAAAATACATTGTTTGAAAGTATTATAAAAATAGTAGGTTTTACTATCATTAAGATTATCGGTTGGTGCAATTTCTTCGTAATTTAAAGAAATTTTTTCGACGGGTACCGAATAAATCGTTTTACAGGTAATTAATTTTCGAGCATCCCTTTGATAGTGTGTAACGTATCCCGCTGGATCTTGCTCTGCAATTATTTCACCGTCTTTGTCATAAAAAATTGAATTAATTCGGTCACATTCACGATTTGGCTTTAAATCAGGAATTTGTCTATTTTTAAAATTATTTAATTCATCTTCAGATAATTGATGTGAATATTGTATGGTTTGTCCTAATCGACCTAAATCATCATAGCGAGTTTCCGTTAAATAATTTTCCGCATCGATAGAATATTGAATTTTTCCTGAAGCATTATAAAATTCAATATTTTCCCTGTCATTTTTGGCATCTTGTAAATCATCTAGCAATGCTTTTAATTTTGTAGCACTGTATTTACCATTGCTGGAAATTATTTTGGGATCGATTAATTGCGCATATTGTTTTTTTACTTTATATCTTTCCAAAGTAAAATACATAAGCTCAGTCACTGCACCAGATGGGGAAATAATAAAGCTGAGACGATTTTCTCGATCGTAAATTTGAATTATTTCTTGTTTATCTGGTAAAGTAATAATTTCAACACGCCCATTCCCGTCATAAGATAAATTATAGGCTCGAGATTCTGGATTCCCATCATTATCAATCAATGAAATTGTGCCACCTAATAATCCACTGGAATTATATAACTCTATTTTTCTCGAGGAATTCGGCAATAATGTATTTGTAACATCACCTTTAAAATCGTGTTTTGTTATTTGCGCAACTGAAGTACCTAGACCAACAACTTCTGAAACTACATGATGACATCCATCATGTAAATATTGCTTATTTAAATATGATTCTTCATCTTCGTTATCATACTTAATAGCATGATTATTAATATATCCAAATAAATCATAATTTGATTTTGTTTCTTGAATAATTTTATCATCGGTTTGTCGTGTTAATATGATTTGTCCACGATGATCTCTTGAATATTGTATTTCACTAATATCCTTTTGTTTTTTACTCCAATTCATTAAATCATCTAAGGTAAATGATAAATTAGAATAAAACTCTGTAAATTCTTTTTCATTATTAATCAGACCAGTATTTTTATCTACATCATATTCTTTTACTCTCCCATTTGGTGATATTTCATAGCATAGAACCTGAAAAATTTCTTTAAAACACTGATAGATATATCTTGTTTCAGCATTCACTCCACTTTTTGAATTAACTAGGGAAACAAGCAGTGGGAAATCACTATTTTCATATTTATATTGTGAGATCATGCCATCGCGATGTATTTTTATATTAATTAAGCCTGTTTTTATATCGTAATAAAACTCTTCTATGCTTAAATCTGGATAAATAATCTTATTATTACGCCCATCCAAATCATATCCATATTGTGTAATATCTAATTCTTTAGATGCATTTTCAAAACCACGTTCTTGACTTACAGTTGCCAAACGCGATTGCGAATCTAGTGCAAATATGGCTTGTGCATTAAGTGCATTTGTAAAAACACATCTATTTTTATCGTATTCAAACTGATGTGAGAGACTTTCTTCGGATCCCACTTTCATGCTTTGTAATTTTTGATTTTCTTCATCGAATTGAAATTGAAGATGAGATTCATCAGATTGGTGGATACTTTTGATTTTTGAATTGTCTGTATATTCATACGCGATCTCATAGTTATCGTAAGTCACGCTTTTAATAAGCTTCATTTCATCATTAAATAAATAGGTATGAACTAGCGATATTTCATCATTGGAATGTAAATATATTTCTATTTTTTGTTGAGAACGAATTATTTCGTAGTAATTTTCTGTCGTCTTAATAGCGATGAGATTTTTATCCGAATCATATTCGTAGTGAGTTTCATTACCCCTATCATCTATCGTTTTGGTAAGATAACCTTCAGCATTAAAATATTCGCGCTTTCGTGTGTCAGGATGATACCAAAGCCATGCGCCATCATCTAAGCATTGAATATAAGGTGTTCCGTTTGAATGACCAGGTGCGATATAAACATTTTTATCAGAATCACATTGATAACAAGTCTCATGTCCGTCACATTCTTTTACGATTATATTCTTATTTTTTTGAATATCTTGCAGAAATTTTCCGTATGAAAAGGTCCAACCATTTTCACTCAAGCTATTATAAATATAGGAAAGCTCAATATTGCCACCAATATCCGGCATACTTATTTTTTTATCTATAATAATGAGATTCCCATTCGCAACATTACATAAACATTCAATTTTGGCCCGCCCTATATCTCGGTATGGAAGAGGAGATGCAATTTGAGTATAGGAAGAATAAGAATATCCTAATCCTTTTCCCGCAATAAATTTAAATGGATATCCAAATGATTCAATTCTTGTATGCATAATATTTCCTTGTATTTTTATGCTAAGTTTTAATAAAAATTTAGTTAGAAAGTAGTGCGGATTTGTAAAAAAAAATAATTGTGGAAAATAAATTGGGGGAAATGGGTAAAGAGGTAAAGGATCGGGTGAATTTTGTAGAATGATGCTGAAGTGATATTTTTAACTTGTTATTAATTTTGTGTCAATGGTTTTTTTATAAAAATATAAAATAAATTTTTTTAGACCAAACGGATTTTTTTCATTCAGTCAAAATTATTTTAACACCCAGTCTCTGGCGCCATTCCCTGCCGTCCTACCCATGGCAAAACAGGCGGTCAGTAAATACCCCCCAGTGGGTGCTTCCCAATCTAGCATCTCTCCAGCGCAAAAAACACCTGGCATTTTAAGAAGCATTAAATGACGATCTAATTCTTCGAAAGAAACACCGCCAGCGCTACTAATTGCGGTAACGATAGAATTCGGCGCGCAAAGCTTAATACAAAGGGATTTCATGGCATCCGCGAGTTTCTCAATATTATTTAAATCTTCTTTAGAAATGAATTCGTATAATAAACCCATTTTTATACCGTGAATTCCAGTTGTGACTTTAATGTGATTAGTCAAGGTACGCGAATTGCGTGGACGAGACAGCGCTTTGATTAATTTTTCTTTTGATAGTTGAGGGACTAAATCCAAGGAAATTACTGCATTTCCTTTCGACGCTATTTCATCTCTTAACTTTGCTGACGCAGTATAAATAAGACTGCCTTCAACCCCTGTTCGTGTCACAACAAACTCACCCTGTTGTTTAAAATCTTTAAAAGTCAAAATCACTGATTTAATAGGAGATCCATGAAATTTTTCAATAAAAAAAGTTGACCAATTCACTGTAAAACCGCAATTAGCAGGTTGAAAAGAATTTACCTTCACGCCATGTTGCAGAAACCAGGGCACCCAGTCTCCTGAAGAACCTAACTTAGGCCAACTCGCTCCGCCCAATGCAAGAATTGTAGCATCTGGTTTAATCTTCTTAATGCCATTTGGTGTGTCGAAAATCAGATGACCATCTTCCCAACCTTGCCAACGATGACGTACATGAAAAATCACACCATCGGCTTGCAATCGTTTTAACCATGCGCGCAACAAAGGGCTCGCTTTCATTTCCTTTGGAAAGACACGACCTGAAGTGCCAACAAAAGTTTCAACATTTAGTGTTTTTGCCCATGCTATCAAATCATCAGGAGTAAAAAGTTTAATATGTTCTGCAATTTCTTGTTTTCTATTACCGAAGCGAGATAAAAAAATTTCATAAGGTTCGGAATGAGTAAGGTTAAGCCCACTTTTTCCAGCCATTAATAATTTACGCCCGAAAGAAGGCATGGCATCATAAATATCTATTTTTATGCCACTTTGCGATAACACTTCCGCAGCCATTAATCCTGCGGGACCGGCACCAATAATTGCGATGGATTTTTTCATCATATTAAAATTAGTAGGTTAAAATCTGTAGATTGTATCAGAAAACCAAGGATTTTATGCACCTTTTTATAGAATAATACATTGCCTTATTTCCTTCGCAGGAGGTAATTTCATTTCGTCTTTACTTTTCCACATTGATAAAGAAAGTGGATTCTTCAAATCTTTTTTCATTATATAATTAGCATAGGAATTATCATGAATATATGGAACCTTCTTTAATATTCTAAAACCTTGTTTTTGATAAAAGTGAATAGCATTTTCATTCTCAATATCTACTTCTAATTCTAAGACATGATAATTTTTCTTAATTAAAGTTTGATAACATTTTGCTAATAACAGTTTACCCAATCCTTTTCCCTGCTCCTCTTTTACAATATAAATTTGTTCCAAAAAAGGATTTTGTTTTTTCCCTAAAATTAAATGCGCATATCCAATGGCACAATCATCCTCATTTATTATCAACCATATTTTATGATTTTCGTCATTACAATTTGATTTTATTTTTTGGAGTGAAAAAAGAATTTTGATTTCCTCTGCAATAAACGTTTCTCCACGTGCTGCAATATACTTGGGATAGGTTTCTTTCCATGTTTTTATCATTAATTGCTGCAGTATTTCACTATAATCTTCTGTGGCAATAATAATTTTCACTGAGCTTCCTTAGCAGATGGAAAAATATATAATCCTAAAAAAGTTAACAATTGAAATCCCCCTTGCACCATATGATTTTGTTCTAAATCAAACTTCATCACTAATTGATCTGCAATAAAAAAAGCAAACCAATAAGATAATGAGATAATAAAAGCATATTCTGCGCGACGCATCCAAATAGCTTTTTCTAAACGTAATCCTGCGCTTGCCCAACAAAAAGCTATCGTTGAAATAAGAGACCAGATCAAAATACCAACAAAAAATACTGCTGGCATCCATGTCGGTAATGGATACATTTTTAAACTACTTACTAAAAAAGGGTAATTCGTATCAGGGGCCCATGTTGCATTAAGCATTTTTAAATGACTGAGCGCGCCCACTACATCTGTCCACAATGCTACAATCCACCAACAGGTCCAAAAAAGAATAATTATTTTTTTAAAATTATCCATCAATGATAGTTTTTGCAGTGTCATGGCCATACCTTATGATAAATCACTATTATATAAAATATGGCGAAAAATGGCAGCAGAAATAGTATAGCTTTTGAAAAGATCAACATTATAAATACACTACTTCTGCACATTTGATTTAACAAACAACGAGTTTATGGCTTAAAGCTCGATTCTTTAGCTTTCAATTGTTCTAATTGACTTGGTAATTTCGATTTCTTTGCAAAATCAATCAGTAGAGGGACAACGTCACTTTTAATAAATTTATATTGATCAGAATTTTTCTTCAATTCTTTCATCACAGCCGGTATACTTTCTTCTTCTTCATTCAATAATATTAACGTTTCTTTGATAATTTTTTGATTTTTTTCAATATCTGAATTTGACTGAGTATTATCGTTGAAAAGTAAATGCAAAATGTACGCTTTGTCATCAAATAATTGACGTTCATTATTTTTTAATAAACTTATAATATCAGACCATTTCATTGTGGCACGCAATAATTTGGCTATTCCAGTTATTGCATCCGAATGTTTTTTGACAAATTCAAAATCTTTATTTAAATCATCAGATGAATAATTTACATTTTCCAACTGTTTTACAGTAAATGACCTTAGTATACGTTCTAATGATTCGTAGTTATCTAAGGAGAACAGATATTCTAAATTTTCATCGTTATATAACTGTAAATCTTCTAATAAATGTAAACAATTAACCGCATATTTTAATTTTATATAATCAAGCGTATCAAATGATTTTTGATTAAATTTATTAACTTTATTCATTTCAATAATTATTTTTTTTAAATCTGAGTAATAGACACAAGGACTGCCACTCAGCGCTGGCGCATATGGATGTATCCAAGAATTTTGTTTTATTTGAAATAAATGTAATAATTGATTTACTTCTCTTTTTAAATTATCTTCTCGTTCTTGCTGTTCCTTCATTAATTTCTCAGCTAAAGTAGAATGATTTCGGCTCGATAAATCAAATAATGGAGGTGTTTTAGATTGTATTTGAAATTTGCTTAAAATGCCTGCACTGCTACATGTTTTAAGCGCGCGCAATCGAAGCAGGGGATTTATCCTTAACATAGATTTTTCCTTGTTGTCCTTAAATTACAATATATTTCAAAATGTGTGATATCATCCAGAATGATTTATCACAACAGCCAAAGACGTGTTTCATGGTGAAGTTATTTTGCATTGTGTTCGACACCACTGCAAGCGATATAATTTTTTTGCAACTATAATAAAAAGGATATTTATGTTTAGAAAGCAACATTTGGCTTTACCCTCTCAGGATCTATTAAAAACATTAGAAGAAGTTATAGACGAAATTGATGAACAATTGAAAGAACACCATTGTCCAATTGAAATGTCAGTGCCCATCATACCTTTTAAAGCCAGAGTATTAAGAGAAGGTGATCGCGCATTTACTACAGATAATTTTGAAGCGCGTGCTTTATTTAAATCAATCAAAATTGGGCAAAGACATCCAATGACTCGATCCCCTCTTTATTTCCAAGATATTGGTGATTTATTCATTATCAATAAAGAATTAATTCAAAAAGTTGATGATATCCTTTTAAAAAATGGATACACACGAAATCATTTGCTTAAGCATTACCGTATTTCATCTCATTTGTTTGAATATTTATATAATGCTAATTTTTCCAGAAATAAAATACGAGAACCTATTGATATATCAAACTTCGATAATGTAATAGAAGGACTTCTATGTACCATTTTAATTTTAAATCTGATAATGTTTTTCTTCTTTCTAACTGATGCTAAGTTATACAAAGAATTGCATCAATTAATAAACCAAATTCATGAAAATATAAATAATATTTTTTCTCAAAGTTACAAAAATCCAAACTTAATTTCGGAGACGAAGGAATACTTCAACTCTATTTTAGCAAATGTAATAAACACCATAGGTAATATCCCTGAAAGTGGCAAATACGCATTTTCTTATATTTTTCAGCCAAAAATATTTATCCCTGCAATCACAATCACTTCTACCTCAATGCTAACACTAAAAACTTTTCATCATTTTCAATATCAAAAAACTTTTCACGATGAAAACAAATACACGAAAATTGTTTTGACTATATTAAGTTTAGCAATATTATTATTGGGATTTGATGCTCTAACTGATAGTGTTTCCTTAGTTAATCATATTACACCTAAAAATTGGAATCAGGGAATAATGGGATTAATCCCTGCAGGATTAGTTATTGCTGGTGGAATTTTTGGTAAAATTTATCAAAAATCAAAAAATGAAATTGCTTTTGAAGAATTTAAAAAAAATGATTATGAATACTATGTTCCTAACAAATTATGATGGCTCGCTGCTTTGATCTTCATTGCGCCACCGACAAACCATTGTTGGTTGCGGCGTAAATAGTAAAACCATCAACATAGACCCAATTAACTACATTTGAACTTAAGCCATTGGCCGTGGTGTAATTCGTCCAGGTTAGGCCATCGTCTTCACTAATAGAAAGGCCGCCAGTTGTAGCCGCATAAATTTTGCCATTACTCACATAGACCCCAGCAACATTGGTGGAAGCTAAGCCATTAGTGCGCTGGGCCCAAGTGCTGCCGCTATCGTGGCTGATATAAACCCCTTGACCAGTAGGCACATAAATACTTACATGATTAGGATCTACACCAATAGGACCAGCATAAACTTCTTGCGATAAGCCATCAGGTAATCCAGTACTCGGAGTCCAAATCCAACTGCTACCACTGGGTGTACCGACAATTAAGCCCATACCAGGCCCGGTGGTCGGTGCATAGATATTCGTACCATTAAAATAGATACCAGTAAAATAAGAATTAGCTATAAATTCAGATTGAGTCCACGTTTGCCCTCCGTCAGTGCTAATTTCAACTTCGCCATTTCCACCGTCATAAGTTCCCACAAAAACATTCGAACCACTGGCAAAGACCCCCTGAATACTCAAATTATTTAAAACAGTCGTCCAATTTCCTGCGCCATTATTCGTATTGAAAGAAAGACCATGACCATTCGTGCCGGCATAAATAGTGTTACCCACAGCATAGACACTTAAAATAGTATCGTTACTCAAACCACCATTGGCCATAGTGTAAGTTGTCCAGTGTTGGCCATTATCGTAACTCACAGAAAGACCGCCATCGTTGTTCAGCGCAGTATAGATGGTAGAGCCAATCGCATAGACTGCATTCACTTGATTTCCACCTAAACCCTGATCAGTAGTAATAACAGTAGACCAACTGTTGCCATTATTTGGACTAATAGCTAAACCACCATTTTCAACAACGGCATATATATAAGTACCATTAGCCGCAACACTGGGAATATTATCGGAGGTTAAATAATTATTGCCGGTCCAGTTATTATCGATAACACTCCCGACGGATAGTCCCGCATTGGTCGCCACGTAAATAGTGGAATTAATGGCATAAACGGCTTGACAGTCGGTAGACGCGAGGCCAGTAGTGTAATTATTCCAACTATTACCTGAATTCGTGCTAATAGAAAGGCCGCCCGCGGTAGCAGCATAAAGGGTATTGCCATCGGCACTGGCATAAATCCCATGCACATTATTAGAACCCAAACCATTAGTAGACTGAGTCCAAGTTTGACCATTATCGGGGCTAATATAAACCCCATTATTTGCTGTGGCGACATATACAGCTGATCCTACACCATAGACTGCTTGAGAAGTGGGTACAGTACTGTTGAGAGTAAAGGTACTCCCACCATCTGTGCTAATGTAAAGCTTGGACTGGCTACCTTGACGTGCGATAACATAAATATATTGGCCACTGGCATAAATCGCGGAGAGTGAGTTAAAGGTTTCGCTAAAAGAATCCCAACTCGCACCTCCATCGGTGCTGGAAGAAAGCTTTGAAACGGTGCCGGCATAAATAGTATTACCATCCACAAAGACAGTTGTTACATTATTAGAAGGTAGGCCATTGCTCGTTGTATAGTTAGTCCAGGTACTACCTCTATCAAGACTCACCGCTAAACCACCGTTGCCGGTTGGTACATAAACCGCCTTCTGATCCACAAATACACTTCGTGGATTCGCCCCCGGTCCCGCTTGATAGTAGTGATGCCAAGAGGTAACTTGTGCTGAAATAGGGCTTCCCGTATTATATTTAAAGATACCATTGTGCCATTCACCACCATAGTAATCACTAAAATCTATGCTGTAAGTTCCGGCAACGGGTTCGGTAAAAGTGCCTGTGACAATGCAACTTTGTCCTGGACCAATTTGATGAGATGGGTCCGCACAAACACCGGTATTTATGCTAAAGTTACTTCCCGATGGCGGCTTATAAGGCGATACGGTATAACCATAATAAGTTGCTTTTGAACTTGTATTTGTGCAGGTAAAACTAAAAGAAATCGGGCTAAAACCTCCCATCGTTGGTTTATTGCAAACCATACCAGCGCCATTTGCGCGAGTGAGAAACAATAAGGAGATGAGAAATAAACCAACACAATTTCTCAAATGTTTTAGCATGGTAGAACTCCTTGTAATTACAAGTTATAACGCAAGGCGAGAATAATTTCACTGTTAGTTAAACGTTGCGACAAAGCATGATCGATACTTGGATAAGTGTCAGAAGTGCCTGTTTTCACATTGCCTAGATCACTATAGCGATATTCCAGACTTATTTGACCGACGTATTTATGCCAATCGAACGCATAATTTAGGCCGACACCCACTCGCCAGGCAAATTGAGTATTCGTATTATTGTCAAACGCCGCACTTGGCCTTGGTGGAAGTTCTACGGGATTTTCACTGTAATCTCTCGCTGTATTAAATGCAGCGCCTATACTTGTATCGACAAAAGGAGTCCATTTTTTCCAGGAAATAATGTCAAGTTGATTATCTAACCACACCACTTGAGAAACAACGACATATTGATAATCATAGCCAATAGTGGAGCTTTCCCATTTATAAATCTCGCCATCAATATTGGCAGGAAAATAATAATCATAAAATAAACCCAGCCTATCAGCGGGAAACCATTGATTCGAAAATTTTGTCCAGTATGGCAAATTAAATTGATAGCTTACACCTGCGCCAATCAAACCTGCATTATTGCGTGCTTCAGATTCATAATAATCATTCGGAGGAAACACAAACGGCATGGGTAGAGAGAGTGTGTTGCTATTAGCCATACTAAAAGCATAGCCGCCTTCTATCGTGATCCCCCAATGTGAAAGAACACTCTCGGGAGCAGTTGTTTGGGTAATTAACGTCGCAAATGTGCTGCAGGTAAAAAAGCTAAGGTATCCTAACAATAAACATTTCAGAATATATCGCATAAACATCCCTTTTGTAGCTAAGATATTCTAACCTCTATTTCCCCAAAACAAAATATGACGTTTGCTGCCTTTATCAATCACTTATCTTTTTAAAACGCGGGACCTTATCTCCATTTACTATCACTTCCTCTAAAAACATGGACTTTGGGCGCACCCATAATTGATTCAATCCAAATTCTTCGCAATGATACAGCGCTCGATAAACTACCATTTCCTCTTTCGTTTCACTATGAATGGCAAGATCTATCACTTCATATATTTTTTTAGTTTTATAATGCTCGTATTTACCATCTATCATGAAATATACCCCACTAATAAATGCAATGGCCAACACATTTTATTTGTAATCTGTGGATTTCCCCACGCTAATGCTAAGTCTCGAAAAATCAAATCAATTGGATTTGTCAGATGGCGCTTTTGGTATTCTTTCACTGCTGACCAAGTATTAAGATACCCTATAAATTCTTCGAAATTAAAATTTTTCTGAACTTCAAATTGAGGAACTTTTATTTGTTTAAATGGAAATGGAATAGTTTGATATTTTTCGTCAATATAAAAACGCTCTTTCGGCCAAAACTTAGTTCCTAATATATCAAAATATAATTTTTTAATAACTGAATCAATATTAACATTGACAGTTCCTAATGAATAACACCATGCGGAAATTATTCCTTCAGGTTTTCCTACGCGTTTTACTTCTTGATAAAATTTATCAAGATTAAACCAATGTAATGCTTGTGAAATAGTAATGAGATCAACAGAATTATTTTTTAAAGTAGTATGTTCTGAAGGACAACAAATGTAATGAATATTTTTTGCTGAAATTGCAACATTGAGTTGCTCTTGACTAATATCAGTTGCAATGACTTCATGAAAATAATGCGATAAATCTACTGCCACTTGCCCATTGCCTGTGCCTGCATCCCAAGCAAGTTCATGTTTGTTGACTAGCGTTGATAAATATTCAAATAATTGTTTTGGATAACTAGGACGAAAGCGTAAATAATTATTGGGCTGATCAGCAAAATGTTTAATATATTGGTCGTCATTCGACATTTTGTATTCCTTATAAAAATTTAAAATAATTTCATGCCATTCGGAACATTTGGATCAACGGTTATCAAACAAATTGCACCATCTTTATCGGGGAATCCTACTAACAAAAATTCTGAAGTAAATCCAGCAATATTTTTAATTCCCAAATTAATACAACCTGCAACTTGTCTCCCTATTAAAGTCTCTGGTGTGTAATGCACCGTCACTTGAGCTGACGTTTGTTTAATACCAATTTCTTCTCCAAAATCAACCCAAACTTTATATGCGGGTTTTTTTGCACGTGGAAATGGTTCTACCTTAACAACAGTCCCAGAACGTAAATCAACTTTTTCAAACTCTTCATAGGTAATTGTCATATTTATTTAACCTTTATTTTATATTATAGGAAAAAGCTTATTTTTTATAAATAAGCTTTTAGTTAACTAAGCGATTAAAAAATTTTTGGAGGAGTTGGCAGATCTGCATACTTCCAGGCATCTTTAAATTGTCGCTCAATTTTTTGCGACTCACTGATTTTATTTTGCTTTCTTAATGCCTGAGATAATCCATAGAGCGCCCAACCATTTTGTGGATATTGTTTAAGATCTAAATGATACATTTTAATTGCATCGGCAGGACGATTCCATTTTAAATAAGCATCTCCCAATATTTCTTTCACAGGAAAATACCAATCCGGCGGCTCATGATACCCCATATCATATTGAATTTTGTCTGCTGCTCTAAGATGGTTTAATGTTAATTTTTCATTTCCACTCATATTTGCAATGGAAGCCGCAAGAATTTCATATGCAATTTTTAAAAGCTGAACTCCTTTCGCACCTAAAACATCATTATTTTTTCCTTTGGCAATAATTTTTTGCAAATTCAATAATTCTTTTTCAGATTTTTTAATACGACCAGTATGCGCATATGCCATTCCCTCAGCATAATGCCACATGCCTTTTGCATATTGATATTTTGAATTTGGCATAGGTTCCGAAAGCAATGCATTCCACATCCCAAATCTTGCTTTTACAAAATAAGACACGGGAATAAACCATTGTAAACTAGCTTCATTTGCTAACCATTCAGAAAATGGTTTATCGAGCATTTGCGTCACTGCAGAAAGAGCAAGTTTTTTTCGACCTTCCATCACGGCAGTCGTTCGAAGAAAATCATAATTGTGAAAATATAAAAAATTAATTTCAGGCTTAAAACCTTGCGCATGACAAATTTTATTGTATTGCTTATAAGCTTCTATCGCTTGCAAATTTGAAGCGCTTCCTTCGTGGTATCGACCCGTTAAAAAATAAATATGCGTAGGCATATGCACCAAATGTTCTGATCCGGGTACTAATGTTCTTAATGGATTTGCGCTCGTTAATGCTTTTTCGGGCGTAGGTGATTGTTCGATCACATGCACAAAATAATGATTACCACCAATATTTGTTGGATCTCGATCAATGATAGACTGTAGTGTTTTTATAATGACGGGAGTCAATGGATTCATTTTTCCATGCGCATCCCAAAAATTCCAACTGATTCGATTAAATAAAGCATAAGCATATAAAGCTTTCGCATCATAATCATCTGGATTTTTATCTGCTAATTTTTTCATGGCATTCGAATAGCCAAGCATTTCTTTTGGTGTAGATTCATCATGCTGGCTGCTTGCGACATGACAACTAAATATTCCAGTTTTAGTAGAAATAATCGGTGGATGCTGGAACAAGAGAGAGAGCGCTTGAATATAATCTTGCTCAACCGATGTTTCATGTGACTTTAATGAAATTGCTTTTTGAATGGCAACTTGCGCATTTTTATATTCATGCCCTGTTAAAGGCGCATTCATGATATTTCCTAAGGCTAATGCTAATCCCCAATAACACATTCCGCATTGTGGATCTAAGCGGATCGCTTCTTTAAATGAACGAATGGACTCCCCCCATTCGAATCCATAAAAAAGAACCAACCCCTGATTAAAAAATTGTTGCGCAAGTGGATTTTTTGTTGAAATTTTGTGATGAAAAGTCCCCAAATTATTAAATAGAGGAGCCTCAGCAGAATTCTCTGAGGCTGAAGAGGATGAGAAATAAGCTAAGAAACAAATAATCAATGCTGCAAATGAAATGATATGTTTGAATTTCATCATTATTCCTATTGGATTTATACAATGAAAAAATTATAACAGAATATTTTAAATTATATATCATACCAATCACTCTGATGCAGTTTTTGATAATTAATTTATTTATTCATAAAATTAAAAGACCCATTATCTCTTGCTTTCTGCATTGCAGTCTCAGCGGAAGATAATGCATCTCGATTAACACCTGATATTGCTCTTGATTTTTTAAAATAAATAGGACTAAATTCACTGATTTTTAAGGCAATTTCAAAAGGAATATGTGGTAATTGCTGTACTGGATTTGTTTCTTCAACCATTAATCTCCTAGATCTCAAAATACCATAAATTGCTCCAGCCATGTAAATTCTCGCAGGAACGCGAATTTTTCGCTTTTCAAATTCTTTTTCCCTCTCAGCTGCAAGCGTAATTAATGCTTCATATATAGAGCATTGTATTTTTTTGTTTTTTATCTCTTTATTTTCTTTACCCTTTTTTATTAGCTTATCAGCTAATCCAGGGGTAATTTCATCTAAACGATATGTCCATTTTTGTTGTATCCAATGATAAGGCTCATCATTCATCAATGCCGCGGTTAATACAAAATCTTCATTCATCCTGAATTTATTTGGAATCTGATAAAAAATTGTTGTGGGATAAGATTCTTTCATCAATACTTCCAGCAAAAATTCAGCATTATTTTTTAATTGATCAGATACATGACTAAAAGCAAATATTCTTCCCCTCCTAATCATTTCCATCATAAATACTCTATTATTTTTTAACTCATCTGAAGCAAAATTCAACATACTAAAATTTTTTGTCATTGTTGCGAGACGCACTACACTTGCCGTATTTTTTAATCTTTGTGAAGCATGTTGCAAAGTAAAAGGATTTTTCATGATGAGAAGACATACAATTTCTTCATCATCTTGGAATTGTGGTAACAATCGTAAATTCAAGGGATTATTAGTTAAAAAAGCAGACATGATCTGTTTATTCGTACGCCATTGGAGAGGAATACTACGAAGATTACAGCATCCATTTTGTACTGCACTTAAGACCACATCAAAATCATTTTTCCATAAAAAAGGTATTTTATATTGTCCATTACTATTAACAATTTTTTCAAGCTCAATATTTTTTAGATAATTCCACATTCGATCCATTTCAGATTTTTTTCGTTCATTTAACCATGTAAACATAACAATCCTTATTTTATTTTTATTCATATTTTTGAATTAAACTATTCAATGCCAATTTATATTATCATTTTTCATATCTTTCATCCTATAAAAACTTCTTAAAATAGGCTAAAATGCGTCATTACTGCTTAACTGAGATCAGATTATGAAAAATTCTTACCTTATACTTCCTATGGGGATTTTAAATAAATTATTTTATTGATTTGCTAAATAGATTTGTATAACATGGACATGCTAAAATTATAATTTAAAAAAATAATAATTAAAAAAGGATTTCTATCATGTTCTCAAAAATGTTTCCGGAAAAATGGAAAGAAAATCAAACCATTAATATCCACAATCCCAATTCTGATGATTCCCAGTGTGGTGTTGAATTTGTATTTGAAGGTAGAGAAATCGAATCATTTACGCTTTCATATGACTATACTAATATGTGGGATATTCATTTAACTTTAAAGACAAGATCAGATTGTACGAATGCAACCAAAGATAAAATAAGACAATGTCGACTTTATTCTTCGGATAATCAAGTATTTAGTTATTCTGATGACGCGCATGAATCAGGTTTTGAAAGATGTGCTTTATTAGCAATGGAAGGTTTAGGGCCTAATAAAGAACTTCTTTTTAGCGCATTTAACAAAATATTTCTTCAACAGGTAAGAGAAATTTTTGATGACGAACAGAAAAAATTATCTTCCCCTTCTAATTTACATGATGCTTGGAAGCTTGCACGATTCGGATTACCATCATGGGATGAAAAGAAAGAAAATGCACTTCTCTTTTTAAAAACTTGTACGCAAGCTTTTGATGAGACGATGAAAGAGCTATCAAAGCCACTCATACGAGATCCATTTGAACATCTTAATTTAGCAGAAAAATATTTAAATGAGGATGATCATTGGGAAACATTTCATCATTGCAAAAGTGCTCTTGCGTTAGTTCAGAATTCAAATGATGTTAAATTACAAAATCAAGTCGGAGAAAAAACGAGAGACTACTTAAACAAAATCTTAGCTTCATACAAGGCACGGGATTATTTACCTTACCCATATGATTTTATTCCTAATTTGTTATATGGAGAAAATATTGATTATAATAAATTGTTCAACGTCGCTGACAAATCCATTAAATCATCTACGACATTTCCGCAAAAACCTATTCGAGACACATTGATTATGCCAGTTAATGCTAAATCTTCGATTTGGAATTCAAGTATGAATAATGATTCCCAACAATTAGGTAAAGCGTTGAAAAGATCAACATCCGTACCCGCTAATTTAGACAGTATTTTGGAGAATCGAAAACATTCAAAAAAATAATTAAAAGTCCGTGTCATGCCAGCATGCTTTAAGCTGGCATGACAGTTTCTTTTTTATTTCACCACATTATTTTTGATGTAACAATTTACGACCTATTCTACAAACAAGCTCATTAAATTTGTGGTGAATGATATTTTCAATAGACCAATGATGCCAATACATTGGCATTTTCCATGGTTTATCAGGAAAAATCTTCACAAGTTTTTTTTGTGCTAATTCAGACAAAATATCAAGCTCTGGAATTAAAGCACATGCATAACCATTTTCAGCAAACAAACGAAATCCTTTTACTGAAGGAACGGTATGATATTTGATATTTGAATTATTTATATTAAAATAATGTTTCAAATAATCATTATGAAGTTTATCGTTATTATCAAAAATTACTCCTGGCGCATTTATTAAATTGTCTTCATTACTTTTATTTTTAGAAAAATATTTCTTTTTAAAATCAGGCGATGATACAAAAACATAATTGAAATAACCCATAAACATACATTCACAGCCTGATATTTGTTTTTCAGTTGTAGATGCGCACGCTGAAACTAAACCTTTTTGTAAATATTCTAAAGTTAACTCCTGATCATCTGCAATAATTTCCAATTGTATAAACGGTAAAATTTTTAATTTCTTAATGACATCTACAAACCAGGTTTCAAGACTATCACGACTAATAGCAATTGAAATGGTAGGAACATGATTTTGTAAGGATATTGTTTCTTGCAAAGAATCTTCTAAAATCGTTACTCGTTTATAATGACCTATTAACATTAGCCCTAATTTAGTTGGTTGATATGGCAATGAACGAATTAATACAGGTTCGCCATAATAATTTTCCAGGGACTTAATACGTTGCGAAACCGCTGATTGCGTAATAAATAACTTATCTGCAGCACTCTGAAAACCTTGCGTTTCAATCACTGCACTTAATGCCGCAATGGAAGAATAGTCTAGCACTGTACTCGAACTCTCTATTAGAAACACTAATTATACATTAAAATTATTAATTTTACTAATTAGATGAATGTAGATAAAATCTTTGCATAATCAAATACGAAACGAGCAAAACAATGATTCAAGCATTCTTATACGGTGTTATCTTAGCATTTGGACTTATTGTTCCCCTGGGAGTTCAAAATATTTTCATTTTTAATCAAGGGGCTACGCAAAAGCGTTTAATGCATGCACTGCCTTCTGTATTTACTGCCTTTTTATGCGACACCATACTCATTCTATGCGCAGTCCTTGGGGTTTCTATTTTAGTTTTCACCATTCCATGGTTAAAAACCACTATTTTTGTGGCTGGATTTTTCTTTTTGATGTACATGGGTTGGATTACATGGAATAGTCAAAGCCAATCTAAGCCTAATGAAAAACCGCTTTCTGCCAAATATCAAATCGGATTTGCTCTTTCGGTATCATTACTAAATCCACACGCATTAATTGATACTATCGGGGTCATAGGTACAAACTCATTAAATTTTATTGGGCAAGAAAAAGTGATTTTTACTTTTGCTTGTATTCTCGTTTCTTTTTTTTGGTTTTTAGGACTATCTTTATCCGGACATTATTTCAAAAAAGTTGATAAAAATGGTATGGGAATAAAATATCTTAATAAAATTTCCGCGATTGTTATATGGTTGGTTGCAGCTTATATTGGCTGGCAAATTGTTTGTGAATAATTTTTAATTTAATGAATCATCTAAGCGAATACATCTATTCTTGTAGCCATTTTCCTCGATGATTTTAAGCTGCTTTTCAATATGTTTTAGCATTTCATCCACACATAGTTGTACCTGATGCATTAGGTCATCCCAATGTTCATTTACAACACCCATACAAATTAACCTTGCGCGTTCTATTACGATTTGATATTCCGGAGGTAAATGGTCCATTGCCCACAGTGCTGCGACGGGTTTTGAACGAATTACATCAGTTTCTAAAGTACTCCACACTCGAGCATACGTGAGCAATACATTACGAGTATCAGTATCTAAATCCGCTTTTAAATGATTAAGCGAATCTCTCATTGCAGAAATAAAGTCTTGATAAGGCACAGGCGATAATAATTAAGGGGGCTCACGAATTAATAGTCATAATTATTAACAATTCTTTCAATCCACTGATAAATTTTCCGTGTTGATATGACATCATAGTAGATTTACCGCAAGCTTCTATTAATCGATAACCAGCCAAAGTGCCATAAACAAACCATAATGGATAGCACAACTGAAGTGCTTTTAACAAATCTTCTTGAGATTCAAATGCCAAATAATTTTTTAAACATGCATCTCTAATTTTTAAATAATCATTACTATCTTTTGTTAATCCATGATGTTTCTCCATTTGTTGCAAACCATTTAGTAATGAAAAAAATGGATGAGTAATAGCGATTTCACCTAGATCGATAATTGTAATCTTCTGAGAGGATTCGTCTATTAAGGTATTATTGTCATTAAAATCAGGTTGCACAATGCTTTGCTGGATATTATAGGCTAATAGTTCATCGCATAAACGAATAATCTTTGGAAGTAATTTTTCCAATTCCACGAGTTCTTTTTCTACTAATCCATCCGCAATTAATAAATCTTTTTTCGTAAGCAACTCTGCAAATAAAGTTGGTAATTTATGTAATCGCCAATCAGGAACACCTATTTTAATAAAAGTATTAACATGATCTGCAACTCTTATTTGCATCGATGTAAATTGATCAATAGCCTCGCAAAATAAATTTGCATCAAATTCTTTTTTTAAAATTTCACGCAATGGCTTTCCAGCGTCCTTCATCAAAAAACCATTTAACTTGGTATTATTAGCAATAACTTCTGGTACAGAAGCATGGAAATGATCACGTAATAGCTGAATAATGTCAGCTTCTATGCTGAGCAAATATGGCGTATGTTTTAAGTAAATATAACCTTCAGATGTACCAAATCGAATGACATAAGACCACGGAGTATTTTGTACTTTCTCAGGAGAATTACTTTTTAAAGTGTAACCATGAGACAAAAGATATTCGTAACCCCATTGAGTTATTTCTTGATGCACATTATTTTGAGTCATCTTCATTCCAAAGCTCGTCTGAACCAAATTGTTGTTTGGGAGCATCTTTAAATTAATTATTTTATACCTATATAAATATCAAGACTCATGTTAGCAGGATCAATCGCTCGTTGATCATAGACTTCGAAGTCAGCAATATAAGCTCTTTCACCACCAAAGTCACTTGATGACATTTTCCAAATTTGCTGCCAAGCATTAATAACGACGTCAGGGCATTTTCCTGAATCAGTTGTAAACTTTTGATAATTTGATGCGGGTATAATGAGCGTTTGCAAATCTGAACCCACATTTTCAAATGAACTCTCTTCTTCGCCAATAAAATAAGTATAATCACCATTCTCATCACTTTCATACTCGGTGTAAACTGCTAAGGTTACATGAGGATTTTTTCGATGCGATATTTGGTTTGCAATATTTTGGCCTTGGAAACGCCCGAATAGTTCACCAATTTTAGCAGTTTGCGGATTCATTTCATTTTTGTTATTGGTTCGAATTTTTAAGCCCACTAATTTAATGTCAGATTTTTTCGCGAATTCTTTTCTCATAGTTTGCCTTTTTTTAACTTACTTTTTCAGATTGAATTACAAGATTATACTGGGTAATGGTTAATTCTTCGATGAAAGTATTAGATTTAAAAATTCAGTCAAATCAAATAACTAGGAAATGATGATATTTTAATCCATTGAGAATATCTAGAGTATATTTTATACTACACAATATGATTTACATTAAAAAGGTTACACATGGCCAATTCCAGGAAACGAAAAACGCTATCAAGTCCAGCATATATTGAAAGCAAAGTTCGCGATCACTCTTCCTCTAAAGCTAAATTTGAGGAAATACCCGAACAAGACCGCATTAATCAGTTAATGCAGCAAGCTTATATTCCAGGAATGTCAGTTGCAACCATTCAAAATGGAAAAATTTATTCGAGTACTTTTGGCACTTCTGATGCAAAAACTAAAAAGTCCGTTACACCAAATACTGTTTTTTGGGCATGCTCGTTAAGTAAACCTGTTTTTGCATATTTAATTTTAAGATTAATAGAGGAAAGTAAATTAAATAAAAATTTTTTAGATGAACCATTGCCATGGGATGAAGAACATTTGGGTCCACAAGGCGACAAAAAACCATTAACCCCGCGAATGATTTTATCACATCAATCTGGCTTACCACATGAACGCGAAAAACCATTGCCTTTAGAATTTGTATTCGATCCCGGAGAAAATTTTAAATATTCCACTGAAGGATATGTTTATTTACAAAAAATGATAACAAAAGATAAATCGCTGGAAGAACTTGCAAAAACTTACTTATTTGAACCATTAGGAATGATTCATAGTAGTTTTTTATATCCTGAAAATATTCCGCATGCCACAACACATGATGAAGGCATGGCTCCAAATCCTTCATCTATAAACCCAGGAAACAATGATAATGCTGGCGCTTCCCTTTATACCACTGCAATGGATTATGCATTATTTTTAAATGCATGCCTCAAAGATAAATCATTTCTCAAATTAATACAGCCGCAAATTAAATCAATGAAAAAGGATGTGGAGTCTTCCGAAAAAAAATTAAAATCTGAAACTTTAAAACCAATTGATTGGGGTCTCGGATTTGGATTACAAAAAAATGAAATGGGTGAACCCATTGCTGCATTTCACTGGGGACATGGACCCGGTGCACGTAATTTTTTCACTGTTAAATTGGGAGAATCTCCCAGTGCATTCGTTTATTTAACAAATAGTGATAATGGCTTAAGTATTGCAGAGGATTTAGCAAATCTAACCGTTGGCGATATTTCATCTATTATGAACTTTCTCTCTGAAAAATATGGTTATGAAAAAAGCAATACTCCTGAGTGGAGAGATTATTTTAAATCTTTAACAGCAGGTATTGAATCTGAAAAAAAAGGCAATTTAACTCAGGCGAAATCGCTTTATCAAAAAGCGTTTGAAACAAAACCGAACAATGTTTTGGAACATCGATTTAAATGGATTGAAGCTCAAATAACACTGGAAAAACCTGCTGAAATTTCATTAAAAAAATTAGAGATATTAGAGGGACAATACGGTTCTCTAAAAATTGCTGTCAAAGAATCAAAACTTGAATTAGATGTTGGTGGAACCAATGGAAAGCAATTTCTTACAATGATAAATGAAAACACTTTTTTAGATGAAAAAGGAAAAGTTATTTTAACATTTAATCATGATGGATCAGGCTTAAGTTTACAATGCCATTTCCCTTATGGCACTAAATGTACTTTCAATAAAAGTCCTAGTATTACTGATGAAGCCATGATAAAAAATACTCTTGGTGTAAGTTCGAATACTGCAAAAAGAAATAAATAAAACATCGAAGCCTCGTGGGAGTTTGTGAATATCTGAAAGATCACACAAAACCCCATTTCAAAATATTGGAATAATAATTTCTTGTTTTATTTTCATGGCGTTGATTACGCATTTAATGGTAATTAAAAATAAAAAAATTTAGGCGAATAGGAAAGCGATACGAACAAAGTGTCTTATTTCTTAGTCTAATGCAATTCTGCTATGGATGCGTTAATTGAGGACACGTCCTGGTATTCCATTTTTAGGAAAAGCCGAATTGAACTTTAGCTTCTTGCGAATAAAAATCGCCGCTTTTTCCGTTAAAGAATTGCAATAGAATTCACAAAATTCAAGGTGATAAAATAATTCTCCCATATAGTCATCAAATTCTTCAACCGAATCGTATATATCATGCAATTTAATATCGAAAATTTTCTTATTGCCTTCGAGCAACTCCATTGCAAGATTTTCTTTCATTACAGAGAGTGTAATTTTAGGGTTATTGAGCACCATAGCCTGCTCTAATAAAAGGCTTAAATGAAAATCATCGAAATTTTTTATTCCTGCTTTTACTCCATAGGTTGTAAATTCTTCTATTGATGTAATGATAGTAGTCACTTTTGTTGCTTTTTTTTCCTTTAAAATAGTTGGCAATTCATCAGAAAGTTTTTCGCTAAATTGTTCTATCGCTTTGGCAGCACGTTCAAAATAACTATCATCATTAGAATCACTCGGAGTCATCCATTCATCAAGAAGCGAATTTTTACCCATGTCTTTTAACATAGCACAGCCGATTATAAATCTTAACCGGGTATGCACTACATTCGGTGTTAATTCGGTGGCTTTGAACATCTCATGCTTCAGAATTGTATGATTACCTTTCTCAAATATGAACATTTCGAGTAATTTATACTTTTCAACGTCGGTGAATGCTAACACTTCATCCAATGAAAATAAACGTGTTAACATACTGACATTCTCTTCATTATTTGAAATTAGACCCGTTTTTACCATTAAATCTCTAACCACGCCAAGTCTTCCAATTTCAAAATCATCATGTTGATTTTCCATATCTGCACTTTGCATCGTTGTATCTAAACTCATTATGACAGGGATTAGAAATAGAACTGCCTCGATCGACTTTCCATTAGGACCGTCCAAATAGCTATGAGAACTTGTAAATTCAACAAGGTCTAACCATTCTTCGAGCAATTCTGGGTGTTTGTTTTCAAATTCATTTTTTACGAAATCTAAAACCTGCTGAGCTCCTTTGTTAAAAAGGACCTTCACATAATTCATCATCGAAAAATATTCTTCCTCCGTGCCAACATCTTTTAAATGTTTCAAGACCAGATTCAAAAAATGTGTTTTATTCATTTTGTTATTTTTCGTGGATTTTAACTTTGAGTTAACCTTCATATTTTAATTTGTCCTTATTGAATATTCCAATTTATTCGCAAGAAAAGTAACGATTTTGTGTCATCAATGCGTTGATCATTTTATACTTTAAGAAATGTTAAGATTTTATCATTTTTTGGCACTGAACAACTACCACTAACAAAAGTGGACTGGAAATCTCTTCCGATCCGTTTCGATAACTTGATACCTGATACGCATACAGCAAGGAAATCGTACCAACATATGGGGAATATTCTTAAAGAAACGATAGTTGTTGCCGCGACGATTTTAATGGAAATTATAATGAATAAATATTATTTTGCAAGTGCAACATTCAAGCGGAAAGACATTTTTGAAATCTTGTCATAAAAAATTTACTTTTTATTTTTAGCCAATTGCAAAATCCTATTAATAAATTCCGCTTTAGCATTCGTATATCCTTCACGATCATAAGTAAATTTCTTTGCTAAATTAAACTTTAATTGTTGATATTCAAGCGCCACTTCAGGATGTGCAATTAAATAATCTCTAAAATTTATTTTCCCACTCCAGTGTTTCGAAGTAGGCTCAACAATATGAACATGATGTGTTCTCTTTTCACCAAAAGGAGGCATACCTTTCACGAAAAACATGCGTTCTGGATCGGGATTTTCATACCAATATTCATAACCCATTTTTTGTAGTGCAGGAATCGCAATGATTTTCATTTCTTCTAATGATTTCGCTGCAATTTGAATATCGATAATTGGCTTCGCGGGCATTCCTGGAATGGCTGTACTACCAACGTGTTGTATGTCAATAATTGTAGATGGAAGCATTTCTCGAATTTTATTAATCTCTGTGCGAGCGTTAGTCGGCCATTCTGGATCATATGCGACAATATCCACGTGATCTTTTAATACTATTCTACTGTCTAATTTAAAAATATTTTTTCGATTATTATTAAAATGCGCTATGTCGCGCGTATATTCAGTAAAATTATTATTGGTAAATTTTTTGATAGTTGATCGCCAAAAACGATAAGCGCCTTCATTGCCGGGATTAACCATCACTTCCCAAATTCCAGGGAATTTTATAAAACATTGCTCTACGACATATCTTCCCATTTTTTTATGCTTAAATTTTCGTAAAATGAAAAATTGCGCCATATTAAAATCAATTTCTGGACTACTTCCTTTTTTATCTACAATTACAAAGCCTGCAATTTCATTTTGATATCGTATGAGAAAAGGAAAACTATTGTTATCTTCCCAATATTTTTTAAAATCGATACATTCATACAATCCATCTTCTGGTATTTCCCAATCTTTTTCTTTTCCTAAATACTCACTCATATCATAAACATAAAAACGTCCCATGTTTTGAATAGTGGAATATTCATTTAAATTAGCTGGAATAAGCTTAATTTCATTGAAATCAATTTTCTCATTAAAAATTTCATAACAAGGTAATGTTCTTCCTTTAAAATCAATCATTCCATGATAAGACATCCCTGCTTTTTCCATGACCCGTCTTGAACGACTATTTTCTGGATGTACAATCGCTACAATTTTAGGTAAAGAAAATTTATTAAAACCATATTCAATAAGTGCTTTTGCAAGTTCCGTTGCATAACCTTTATTCCAGTATTCACTATGTAATCGATATGCCAGTTCAATATCAGGTTGATTTACATTAAATCCTAAGTGAAATAAACCTGCCTGACCTACAAAGTCATTGGATTCTTTTTCAAATACTGAATAAAAACCTAAGCCATACTCATCGGCATAAGATTTTGCATTATCAATAAACTCTTTCACTTGTTCTTCTGTTTGTATATCCCCCGTTCCAATATATTGCATCACTTCCGGATTAGTGCGTAACAATAATAGTTCATTGAAATCTGCTAAAACAGGCTGTTTTAGTATCAATCTTTTCGTTTCAAAAATAATAGTCATAATAATCCAGGAATTTTCATTAATTTTCTATGGGCATCATCATAATTTATTAATTCTATATAAAACATGCTGAGACAATTTGTGATCATGGGTAAGCCTCGGATGAGGAAAATCATCTTTGATATCTCGATGCATACCAATTTTTTCCATTACACGAATAGATCGAACGTTCGCAGGCACAGTAAAAGAAACTATTTCAGTTAAATCACATTTATTAAAACCAAAATCCAATACTGCTTTAGCACCCTCTGTTGCATATCCTTTATTCCAATATTGAGATCCAAGCCGCCACCCGATTTCAATGCAAGGTGTAAAATGTGCTTCCCATTTCGGGGGATTTAACCCTATATAGCCTATTAATGTTCCACTGGATTTTTCTTCTGCAGCAAAAAGCGTATATCCAAGCCTGTCGAACTGTCGATTCATCGTAGTCATGAAATCTTTAACCTCTTCTATGGTTAAAGGTCCAAGTAATAATTCAATCACGTTGGGGTCTTGATTAATGTCATAGTATGCCTCGGCGTCTTTATCAGTCCAAGTACGTAAAATAAGCCGATCTGTTTCAATAACCTTCATCTTACTATTCCAAAATATTATTAATAGTTTTCAAGGACCAGGATTATACTTTTTATTTCTTTGTTATACGAGGAAGTTTTTATAAACAACCACAATCCCCAAAGAAGTCCGGGCTTAAATAAAATATCTGAAATAAAAATTTTTTTTATAATTTAAAAATTTATTTACTAATAATTTATTTTAATATAGAATTCATAAACTCCATGTTTTACATCAAACATTCAATATTATTTTTTCAAGCTGTCTCATCCGCGTTCCTAAATATTTTTACTTAGGTGCTTCGAAAGTTTAAGATTTAATTATGAAAGGTTTTGATCATTCTAAATTAACAATTAAGGAAAAATATAATGCCAGTAGTTGTGTTTGCAATTCTGAAACTTACTCATAGATATTCTTGTTATCAGTAAATAACAAAATAACCTAGAAATATATTTAATTTTTTAAAGAATTTTATTATGAAGTTTATAAAATTAGGGAGTGATTAACTTGGAAAGTGAATTATCTTTAAAACAACCAACCTTAGAACCAAATCCAGCAAAACTCTGGTTCATGCCTTATCTAATTGTATTTACTACATCACTTGCTTTAGCTGCTGGTAATATTTATATGCCGAGCCTTACTCTAATGGCCTCCAATTTTCATACCAATTCTAATGCCGTTTTAATGTCGGTAAGTATTTATTACACTGGATTTGCCGCATTAGGCGTAATTTATGGAGGATTAGCTGATTATTTCGGTCGTCGTTTTACATTATTATGTGGAATTTCAATTTTTTTGACTGGATCAATTATCTGTTTGTTTTCTACAGAGCTCTGGATGTTTATGATTGGAAGCTTAATCGAAGGCATTGGAGGTGCGTCAGCCTTAATAGTAGGTTTGGCTGCTATTCAAGATATGTATTCGGCAGAAGAAAGCGTAAAAACGCTTGCATGGATGGGAGCTTTACTTTCTATAATACCCTCTCTTTCACCTATTCTTGGTGGTTATCTTGCAATAGCGGGATGGCAAGCCAATTATTTATTTCTGACTTTATTAGGCTTACTTTTGCTCATGCTATGCTATCGATTTTTTGTTGAAACTCATACAATTAATAAAAATAATTCAGGCGTGATCAAACGCTTTTTTACTTCGTATTTAACTGTAATAAGTCATAGTGGATTTTTACGTTATGCATCGATTTATCCAATCTTAGTGATAGGTTCAACTGCACTTTTAACTGCAATGCCAATTTTTATTATGGAAAAATTGGGCTATGATTCTAAGGCTTGTGGTTATTTTATCGGACTCATGACAATAGGCTATGCATTTGGAGGCTTTGTAGCAGCACGATTAGTCATCCAATATGGAATTAAAATTACGCTGTATGCGGGGATATCGCTCTCTGTTTTAGGTTCAATTCTACTGATTGCTAATTTCATTTGGTTGGATAAATATATGACGTTTATGGTTGGTGTTTTTGTTTTCCAAAGTGGAATAGCTATCGTTCATCCTCCATCTACAACTATCGCAATACGATATTTTTCAGAATTACGAGCGAGCGCATCAGCACTCAGAGGCACCTTTAGTATATTAGGATCTGCTTTGGGGGCAGCAGTAGCTGGTCTTGTGGGCGGTTTAAATATGATTTCTATTGCAAATATAACAATTGTTACTTCATTAATAGCTTTACTTTTAATAGTAGAAAAACAAAATGATAATAGAGAAACATCAGAACATTAATAATAAAGTTCAGCTTGTGGCAAACATGGAAAGTTATACAAAGCCAAAAGAAAATTGGAAAATTGGGGTCGAATATGAAAAATTTGCCTATAGTCGATCATCCAAAAAACCGCTAGCCTATGAGGAAATAATTAATATATTTTCTGAATTACAGAAATTGGGTTGGACGACTATTCAGGAAAATGGTCTTATAACTAAATTATATAATGGAATTTCAAACATTTCACTAGAGCCTGGGGGACAACTCGAATTATCTTCCACGCCACATGAGAATCTACATCAAGTTTATAATGAGCTTTTTGTTTATACCGAACAATTAAAAAATATAGGAGACGTTATAGGAGTTTCGTATTTAACCCTAGGTTTTCATCCTGAATGGATGTTGCATGAAATCCCAAAGATGCCTAATCCAAATAATCGATATGATATAATTAGTAGTTACATGAAAAAAATAAGCAAATATGGAATAGATATGATGTTTAGAACTTGCTCCGCGCAAGTCAGTATCGATTATAGCAATGAAGCAGATATGGTAAAAAAATATCGTGTTAGCCTAGCCTTGCAACCCATATTGACCGCAATATTCTCAAATTCCCCATTTATAGATGGTAAACCTACCGATCGACTAAGTGCGCGAAGCTTCTCGTGGGCAAATGCAAATCCTAAGAGAACTGGTATGTTTCCCGTGGTATTTCAAGAAGAATTTGGATTCGAAAAATATGTTGATCACACTTTAGATTTGCCACTTTATTTTATTTACCGTGATGGAAAATATATTGATGCAAAGGGACAGCCATTCAAAGATTTTTTAGCAGGACGCTTGCAAATACTTCCTGGGAAACTGCCTACACTACAGGATTGGGAAAACCATATAAGTACACTATGGCCAGAAGTAAGATTAAAAAAAGTATTAGAGATGCGAGGAGCTGACTCAGGCCCAATCTCGCGAATATGCGCGCTGTCCGCATTGCTTGTGGGTATATTATACGATCAATCTGCCTTGGATTTTTCCTGGGATTTAGTGAGAGGCTGGGATGCAGAAACTAGAAATCGTTTAAGGCACGAGGTAATACATAAGGGACTTGACACTATGATAAGTAAAAAAGTTACAGTGAAAGATGTTGCCAAGGAAATAGTTGATATCGCAAAAAGAGGTCTTACTGCTAGAGCAAAAATACACGATTTTGATGCGGATGAGTCAATTTTTTTGGATGATATTTATGAGATTGTGATATCGGGTAAGACTCCGGCTAATGTATTATTAGAATCCTATTATGGAAAATGGAATGAGTTAATTGATGTTTCAGATTTGAAAGCATTCTAAGTAGGATTAAGCTGTTTGTTAACCACTACTAATATTTTGACTAAATAACTTTATAATATAATGGATGTTTTTTTATGAAAGTCAGTACAACTAATCCAAATTTTACAAAAGAAAACCATCAAGCATGGGGTCAATTCATACTTGAAAAAGAAATTTTTTTTAAAAAATTTGCTAATTTTATATATCCACCTTATCTTGATGGTTACTCAAAATTAAATTTAAATATAGAAAGAATACCTACTATAGAATCATTAACTCGTGCTTTATCTCCATCAGGTTGGTTACCTATTTATGTAGATGGATATTTACCTACAAAAACTTATATGGGATTTTTATTAAATAAAAAAATTCCCATTAGCACCTACGTGCGATCGTTAAATCACATTCGTTATGCTCCAGCACCCGACTTAATTCATGATCTAATAGGTCATTTACCCATGTTATTTTTTAGAGAATATACTGATTACTTGCTCAAGTTTTCTAAATGTTATTCTCAAACGAAGCCGACCATTATTGATAATAGATATTCAGAAGCACAAGAAAAACTGGCTCGCCTTTCTAATAACCCATTAGACAATCTCGTGGAGCTTCAAAAAGTGAAAAAAGAAGTTAGCGATCTAGAAAAAACTCTTAATGAACATCCATCAACTCAATATAAACTCGGTAGATTATTTTTATGGACAATAGAATTTGGCCTCATAAAAAACAACAGCATTTCAAAGATATATGGATCTGGTTTAATATCCTCGTCGCTAGAGGCAGAAGCAATCTGTCAGGGTAAAATTAGAATACTTCCATTTTTACTTGACAATGTATTAAAGAAATTTCATTTTTCTGATTTGCAAGAGCATGTTTTTGTGGTGGATTCCTTTGAAACATTAAATGATTGTTTATCTGTTTTTAAAGAACACTTACTTGAAGAATTTTTTTAAAACGATTTTATAAAATAATGATGATCGATTATGATGCTATCAAAGAAAATATTAGTAAATCTCGAACCAACACCATCATGTCCTGCAGCCTGTGCAATGTGCCCTCGTTCTTTAGTTAAAGATTCAGGATTTATGAAAGTTGAAACACTGGAAAAAATAGTTAGTCAATTGGATTCTTCATTTGTTTGGGAATTAGATTTGGCTGGTAGAGGTGAACCTACAATTCATCCAAAGTTACCCGAACTTTTAGAAGTAATGCGGCGCCCCAAAATACCAACGGGTATTGTTACGACAGGCGTAACTTTAACTCAAAGAAATGTTGATGCCATTGTTAAAAATGTTGATCGAATACGCTTATCGGTAAGCTCTATTAATAAACAAACATTCGAAAAAATCCATAAAGGTTTGGAATATGAAAAAATTTGGAGAAATATAGCTATTTTAGCGCGAGCAGCCGCTTATAAATCCATAATTCATTTGACAGGTGGACCCGATATTTATGAGCATTTACCTGAAACAGTTAACCATCTGCGTAAGTTAGGTTTTAACAAGTTGCATTTATTCCCATTATGGAATCGTGGTGGTTCATTAGAACACAACTTAAATGCCGTACGTCGTCAGCAGTTAATAACAGACCTTCATCTAACACCAGCAGAAAACGAGTATTCCACTGGTGTAGGTAAAGTAAAGCTTTATACAAACCTACTACTAGGAAGAATTCAAAATAATAAATATTGTTTTGTTGGAGATAGCAGTATAAGTATCAGTTTTGATGGAAAGATTTTGGGTTGCTTTCAAGATTTTGGCCACACCTCTAATATTGGACATATCAATGTCAATTCAATTAAAGACATTTTACAACAAAGATTATTTAAACTCGGCAAAATGCAGATCTGCAAAGGATGCGATGCAAACAAAGTGGGAATTTTAGGTAAATAAAACTATGAAGAAAATATTTATCGGTATTACTACATCAAATATGAATATTAATTTTAATCTGTCCTTATCACAAAATGTAACATTGGTGGCTAATTCATATATTCAAATTGTTAATGATTATGATTGTGTGCCTGTACTTTTACCCGTTTGTATGTCCGCTGAACAAATTAACGCATATATCTTGATATTAGATGGGCTCATTTTAACGTCGGGTCAGGACATAGCCGTAACAACATACGGAGGAGAAGGCACTATAGTTTATTCGAAAGAATTTACAGGGATAGGCGAACCCTATAAACGACCAATGATGCTTGCTCCGGATTTAAAACGCGATGAAGTCGAAATTTCACTATATTATGCGGCAAAAAAAAAAGGAATACCTATCATTGGAATATGTAGAGGAATGCAGCTGATGAATGTTGCAGAGAAAGGAACATTATATGAAGAACTCCCAGAATCAGAAATATCACATTACATTGAACCCGATGGTTGGATTAATTATCATGAGATAGAATTGGTCGAGGGAACTTTAGGCTCAACATTGATCGGGTTAAATAACTATATTATTTCATCGATACATCATCAAGCGATAAATAAACTTGCAAAAGACTTTTCTGTTTCTGCACATTCAAAAGATGGTATTATTGAAATGATAGAGCATGTAGATAAAGATAGATTTATTATGGGGATACAAGGTCATATAGAAAAAACAAGAAAGAACCAACCTTTATTTGAGAAAATTTTTCAAGAATTTTTCATTAAATCAAAATTGACTATTAACGATACTGTGCATTTACGGTCTGGATTTTAAATATGGAACAGATTGAAAATTATATTAAAACGATCCCATTGTATCATTCGCTTTATGGCGAAAAGATTAAAAATTTCAAATTTAAAGATAGATTGAAAGAATACCCATTGCTTTTGAGATCCCACATAATAAATGATTTTCCGAATAATTGGATGACATCCAAATTAAGAAATGCTCTCAATCTTGATGAAATAGAAAAAACAACGACCTCTGGCACTTCTGGCCATAGAATTCAAATATTTAGAAAAAAAAACTGGTGGAAAGATGAATACATCAGAACTTACCGTTATTCAGATTATTTGAAAAACTTTCACGTAGATGTTGGGAAAAAAGCCATACTAACAACCGCAATTTGTTCTAATGCCACTTGTTATTTAGATTTTCCTTCTTATAGAGAACGAATAATTTATAACACTTTGTACTTGAATATAAGTACTGATCCAAACAATTGGGGGAAAGCAGATATCGAACGAATGATCATTGAATTAAACGATTTTCAGCCTGAATACATTGACGCCGATCCAATATATTTAGCATTGTTTCTGCAAAAAATAGAAAGTTTAGGAATAAAAATTAAACTTCATCTACCTAAGATGATTACTTTAAGTTACGAATTAGTTACCTCATATACAAAGCGATATATTCAAAACCGTTTAAATATTCCAGTGATTAATTTATATGGAACTACCGAGCTTGGTTATATTTATATTGAACAAAATGGCAGGCAAATTCGGTGCTCTGACCTATCATATGTGGAATTTATTCCTTTTGCAGAAAAGAAAGGTATATATCATTTAATTGTAAGTTCTACTAAGAATGAATATATGCCTTTTGTACGCTTCAAAATGGGAGATCTAGTTAAAATAAATCTTCAGCATAAGTTTTCACAGTTATTAGACGACACTCAGATAGAGTATATATGCGGAAGAGAAAAAGATGTAGTATTTAATAATAATGATGAACCAATTACTCCTGGTGAAATTGACCATTTATTATCAAAACTTGAAAATAATATTTTGCTCTATCAAATTCAAATCAAAAACCGAATAATCATATTTCGATACATGACGTTAGATTACAATCAAATAACGGTAACCATTCAAGAGCAAATTAGCGAAATATTGGTTGAATTATTTGGTCAAACTTATCAAATCAAATTCCGACTAGAAAGATCCATTGCACCGGAAGTTTCGGGTAAATTTTTGAATATAAAAAAAATATGAATAGCATGTTCAATCAAAATCCTTGGCGTGAAGATTTTCCCATCCTTAATGAAGAGAATCAACGTAAATTTGTTTATATGGATAGTGCTTCCACTTCACTTAAACCAGAAATAGTGCGCAATGCAGTAAATCGATTTTACGTGCAATGTACTTCAAATGTTTCAAGAGCTAGTCACTTCTTATCGGAAGAAATTTTTGAAATTTTTGATCAGGTTCGTGAAAAAGTTGCATCATTTATCAATGCAAAAAAAAGTGAAATAATTTTTACGCATAATTGTACAGATTCAATTAATCTTGTAGCCAACGGATTGACTCTTAATAAGAATGATGAAGTTATTCTATCTATTCTAGAACATCATTCTAATTTTCTACCATGGTATGAACGCACATGCCTTAAAATTATTTCTCTTGATGAACAAGGATTAATCGATCTCAATAGCCTTAAAAAACTGATTACAAATAAAACTAAACTAATTACCGTACCTTACATTTCAAATGTAACGGGAAACATCCAGCCTGTAAAAGAAATTGCTAAATTAGCAAGAGAAAATGGCATATTGTGTTTAATTGATGCGGCACAGGCTGCGGGACATATTCCAATTGATGTTTTCGATATTGATTGTGATTTCTTGGCATTTTCGTCACATAAAATGCTAGGACCAAATGGTGTTGGCATACTATATGTTAAAAATGAAATTCAGCAATTGCTTTCGCCTTCTAAACAAGGAGGTGGAGTAGTGAATAAAATAGAACCAAATAAAGTTGAATATTTATCTGGATACTCTTTATTCGAAGCAGGTACTCCTAATATTGAAGGCATCTTAGGATTAGGAGCTGCCATTGATTATATTGATTTGATAGATATAAATAATGTATTAAGTTATCTGCAGAAACTTGAAAGTTATTGTAGGATGCAATTGGAATCATTAACTTCAATATATCTGCCATTTACTATTTCAAATAATCATAGTCCTATATTTTCTTTTCGTCCTAAAAATTCGAAAACTGAAATGGCATTTATTACTCGAACATTATCTGATGTGCACAAAATCGCTCTTAGAGAGGGGTACCAATGTGCCCAACCATTATACAATTCAAAAACTCTTAATGGCAGTATAAGAATTTCATTGTATTTATATAATACATTCGAAGAAATCGATTATTTGATTAATGCCCTCAAAAGTTTACATAATTTGATGATATAATTATTCAATTTCAAAACTATCATCAATAATACTTAAAAGTTTTTGGTAATCTTCTTCTAGTTTAGTTTTATTGTCGGATGATAAATAAATAGTTGCGGGAGATGAAGTAAGGTCTATTGTTTTTTGCAACATATCACCTATTTTTTTCTTTAATCTTATAAAACGCATACTAGATAATTCTTGCAGACGTTCTGTTAAGATTATGTTTTTTATAATTCCTTCATTTTTTGCGACTGCCATTACAACATATAAATACTTTTTTATTTTATAGGGCTGTATGGTTTTCGCAAAAAAATGGGCTGGGGTCATCAAAGCATCAATATTTAATTCCACTTGATTAGAACCGAAGCATTCTTGATGTATTGTAGGATTCACCGCTCCACCTATTCGTGCGCCAGTTTCCAATAGAATGGGACCGTTTTTAGTTAACATTATTTCAGAATGAGCTGCGCCATATTTAATTCCTAAAGCATCTAAAACTTTATATAAATATGTGACTAATTGACTTTGAGCTTCCCCTTCAAATGGTATTAGCTCTTCTCTGTCATATATTATTCTATTTTCAACTATTCTCTTTTTGCAGATCCAAATGTCCGTGACATAATGTTTGCCTTCACAGCTGACCGAATTAATCACATACTCAGTTCCGGTGAGATAAGATTGAATAAGCACTTCAATGTTTTCACAACCCATTAAATTAGTTTTATTTAGCGTTTTTTTACAAGCAATTTGTAATTCATTTTCATTATGACAAATATATACATCTTCGGAACTAGCACTATCCACAGGTTTAGTTATGACTGGATATTGGGAATTATTGTTTACCCATTCGATAGCGGATTTTACATTATTAGTTTTTAAACAATTCACGGTTGGAATATTATTTAATCTTAGTGCATCTATCATTACTGATTTATTGCGTCTAGCAGCACTAAGACTTGTGCCATTCGTTTTATTACTTAATTTTTCTGATATTATATCTGCGATGGAAACACCCGTTTCATATCCGGGAATAATACCTGTTACATTTTCATTTTTTAGAATATCAATAATTTGATCTAAATTATTATCATAACTTAGATTATTTTTAAATCCGGCATTTTGTATAAAATCGCAGAAAGGTGAGGGTATGTTCTTAGAACTTTGTATATGAATAATGTTATATCCTTTTTCTTTTAAAATCGGAACAAAAAACATTCCAGGCCCATAGGCATCCACTAAGGCACATGTTTCCATTTTTAAATCTCCATCACTTTATTCATGGTTTTATTTTTCATTTGTATCACATTATCTAAATAATTTGTCAATAAATCCAATTTCAAATTATCATTGGCAAAAACAGGATCTATTTCGGTGATAATAGATTTTTCACCGGATTTCATACCAGCCTCAACAAATATCCCCATAATGGGATTGACCTCAAGTACATATATTTTGCCATCTTGTGTAGATTGCACCATATCAATGATTGTAGTATCTATTCCTAAAATATTTGCGGCTGATTGCGCAATTGTTTGAAATTCAATTGGTGGTTGCTTAGGAGTCATTAAACCACCACATGCAATATTTGTTTTATAACTATGAATTTTAGTTCTGCAATATCCGCCCACTACTTTCCCTTGAAAAACTTCAACACGATAGTCATGATCATCAAAATCAATATATTTTTCTAAATAATAATTATAAACGTGGGGATTCATTGCTTGAATGAAATCTATAAAGTCAGATGCAGTTTGAAATTTTAAAATTCCTTTTCCGCCATGATTTGATCTTGGCTTGACTAAAACTTGGCCCCATTCGCTAAATATTCGTTTGGCAATTGAATCAACCATACTGGTAGGAATCAATCCCGCATTAGGAACAAGAACTCCATTTTTTTTGAGTAACAAATTGGCTGTAAATTTATCCTTTGCTTGAGAAAAAGCATTCCAATTATTAATTACTGTTACTGATAATTGTTCCAAAGCTCTAAGAATTTCATTTTGATGCAGAGTTTGTTCATCGGCATTCATATGATATATCAAATCAACTTTTGATAAATTCTGACCACATCGTGTATAAACTTGCCCTTCAAAAAAATAGCAATCTCTCATATCGAAATTATTAATAACAACATGACCTTTATTTTCTAGGTTTAGTTTTAAAGCATTTTGAATTTTATCTCCGCCTTCATTCTTATACATCCAAAGCGCAATTATTCCTGTTGCCATATATTCGCCTCATTTCTTAATTGGATGGTATTTTTACGATGAAAATACAATTAAGTAAAGTGGAATTTAAAAATATAAAATGGAAATAAGTGAATTAGGCCATACAATTTTATATACTTGCTTTCGATACCAATATTCCTAACTGGTACGCACAATAGAGCTGGCAAAGTAATTAATGAGATTTTTGGGCAGCTGGGTTGTTCTAATGACTATAATTTTATATAAGAGAAAGAATAATGAGTTCCTACAATATAGAATTTACAAATATCCTGCCGGAAGATGTTGAAGAAAAAATGCGGCAAGATCTTGTTTCTTATGAAAGTAGTCATGGAATAGATGTAAATTATAAAAAATTCGCTTTAATATTGAGAAATGAATTTGGTGATATATTAGGGGTTTTAAATGCTTTTACTGCATTTTCTGAAATCTATATTGATGACATGTGGATTGATAGCGCTCATCGGGGAAAAGGATATGGTCGTAAATTGCTTCAAGCGCTTGAAAATCATTTTGAGGATAAAGGATTTAACAATATTAATTTAATAACAAATGCCTTTAACGCCCCGGACTTTTACAAAAAATGTGGATTTTCTGTTGAATTTATTAGAGAAAATAAAATCAACCCGAAACTTACGAAAACTTTTTTTATCAAATATTTTAAAAATACGCATCAAACACAGGGGATTTTGTAAACCCAGTACACATTGGAAGACTAGACATGAACCTTAATAACTTCACTTTTATTGATTTAACACAAACTTTATCGCCTGAAATTCCTCACTGGGGTATTGGTTGTGGTTTTCAACATAGTATTGAACTTGATTATGCGGATTGTGATTCAAATGTAAAATTTCGTGTTCAAAAAATTGAAATGCAAGCGGGTATTGGCACACATATGGATGCGCCGGCACATTGTATTTCTGGTGGCCTCACAATTGAGAATATCGCATTAGAACAATTAATTACTTCTTGTATTGTCATCGATATTTCTCACAAAGCGCACGAAAAATATAGTGTCACCTGTAATGATATTTATGATTTTGAAAATAAACATGGTACTATTTCTAAAGACACTTTTGTGTTTATTTACACAGGATGGGAACGATTCTGGAATATGCCCTCAAAATACAGAAATAATTTAATTTTCCCAAGCGTCTCAAAAGAAGCCGCGCAATTACTTCTCGAGCGCAATATCAGCGGTCTTGGTATTGACACTTTATCGCCTGACCGTGAAGAAGATGGCTTCCCTGTACATCAACTATTATTAAATGCAGGAAAATACATTATTGAAAATGTAGCAAACTGCAATAAACTACCCTCTGTTGGCGCATCTATCATTGCATTACCAATGAAAATAAAAGAAGGTACTGAGGCGCCTGTTAGATTAATTGGAGTTATAAATAAAAATAATTACTAAGTAAGAAATTAAATCTTTAAGGTCAGATTACACAACTTTTTTTGACAGTTTATGTTAAAATTTTTTTTATATTTTTATATTATGTTAGCTTTGACTATTTCCTCCTTTATAAATTTATATTTTATCTTTCCAACTCAGATCCCAATCTTAATAAAAATTGCTTAAGCTCTCTTAATTTTTTTTCTTTACTTGAAAAAATATAAAGTTTAATCTGGATAAACTTCCATGAGAGATAAGCAATTAACATACTGATAGCAATCCTATCTGACGTAATTAGAGGAATATTATCAAAAATATGCCAAAAAGCAGTTAAAGTTATGCTACTGACAATTATTATATATTCTGTTGGAATGTTATTTTTATCTTTGAATTTGCTTAGCTCCATCTCTAAAAATTGCAAAGCGTTATCAGCAGAATAATGTAATTGAGTATCTTTTAATTTCTCCATCCATAAATAATATTTTAATTGCTCAAAATAAGTGGGAACTACAAATTTGGTTTGATATTTTTTTCTTAATATTTTTACACAATTTTTTGTCGCCACTTTATCAACAAACCCATAAATTATGATAAATATACTCAACAAAATAAGACCTAATTTATGATATTTGTTACTTACAACAAGTATCATAGAATCGATTAATAAAAAAAACAAAAACCCATGTAAAACCATAAAAGATAAGTTGTTAAATTTAATCAGATTGCAATGAATATTTTTAATATTAATGGCTTTCAAATAGGATTTGTAAAACTTATTAAAATCTTTATAACTCATTTTCACACCTTTTATTTAGAAATTGTCAATTACACAAATCAGCTCTTAAATCCATATGTCACGAGGTTTCTCATTTGAAACCTCGGATTGAATTAAAAATCTTTACAATACAATGAA
>JABDCZ010000010.1:0-53305 GCA_013287885.1 Gammaproteobacteria bacterium | reverse complement strand
AAAAATAAAATAATTATCAAATATAAATTTTAAAAAGAAATGCCTAAAAATTTTTTTATAATTAATTTTTTTATAATTATATTTATTAAATATCTTTAATAAAAAATATTTACTAAGAATCAGAACAAAAATTTATATAAAATAATGCATAAATAACACTATATTTAATTACTAAAAAATTTTTTTATTGAAAACTTTGCATCTTTAGCAAATTATGTTAGTATGTCTACATTGTTAGATCACATGAAATTTTAGTTTTTTTCTCAAACAAGTTTTTTCGTAAGTTTATTTAAGTTAGTTTTTTCAGTATCGATGTTTCATTACATTTTCCGCTGACAAATTCCGAATGATGATTGAAAAATTTATTTTTAATAAATTATTTTTCTTACATTTTTTAGAAGGAGGCTGCCTATGCACTAAATGCTGTATTTATAATATTTCCATGCGTCATCTTACTTAATCATTTTTTAAAAGTTTTCATTCATTACATTAAGAGGATTACACTATGTCAAATTTCAAAGTTATTTGTCGCACCGAACCCGTTCCTGCAATCATTGAACGGCAAATTTATAAGTATTTTCATAAAATGAAAAAATTCAATAGCAAAATTACTTCTTGTAATTTAGTGATTGATACGGTGAGAAAACATTCTCTTAAAAGTAAAATGTATAATGTAAAAGTTGAAGTGCATACTCCTGGTAAACAATTTATTTGCAAAAAACAAAATCTCTTTTTGTTAGTTGCAATTCGAGAAAGTTTTGCCTCTACTCAAAATTTATTACAGAAATATTTACGCAAAAAAATTGAATATTTCAATAAAAGATTGGTTCATTGTAATAAACTTCCGGTAGATGTAAGACAACCAATAGTTGCATAATTAAAAACTTCGTCATTCTGAGCAAAGCGAAGAATCTCTGTCATTTTCATGAGATCCTTCGCTTTGCTCAGGATGACGAAAATTTGACAACTGATGAGCCAATGTTCTTTGTTGGACTCGTCAATCCGTGTGGTTTTCTGGATTGCTTCGCTGCGCTCCCAATGACGGGCTACATATTTAACCTACCTGCTTATTCAAATACGCCGCAATCGGCGCATACGATTTACGATGAATTTCCGTAGGACCATATTTTTGTAATGCAAGAATATGGTCCTTCGTACCATATCCTTTATGTTTTGCAAAACCATATTCGGGATATTGTTGGTCCAACATTTCCATTTCACGATCACGCGTCACTTTTGCCAAAATAGATGCCGCACTGATGGCAGGCTCTACTTGATCGCCTCCAACAATAGTTTTCGTTTGACACGCTAATTTTGGCGCTTTATTCCCATCAATTAATGCGAGTGCTGGTTGTACTGGTAGCGCATATACCGCGCGCTCCATTGCGAGCATGGTCGCTTGTAGAATATTAATTTTATCAATTTCAAATACTTCTGCGCGCCCTACAGCATAGCCCATCGCATTTGCGATGATTAAATCAAAAAGATTAGCGCGTTGTTTTGGTGTCAATAATTTAGAATCTTTTAAACCGAGAATCGGTTTTTCGGGGTGCAAAATAACAGCCGCCGCCACAACCGGGCCAGCCCATGGACCTCGACCTGCTTCATCTATCCCTGCCACCCATAGATAGTTTTCCGTCTTTACTAACATTATTATTTTTCCTTAACGCGATTTCATGAATAGCTTTTGCTGCTTCTTGGTTCGTATCACGACGCAATGCATGATGCATTTCAGTGAACTTTTCTTCAACGCGACGCATTTTTTCTGGATGCTGTAAGTAATCCATCAATGCATCGGCAAGCGAATCGGGAGTAGCATCATTTTGAATGAACTCCGGTACTACTTTTTCTTTGGCTAACAAGTTTGGTAATCCTATAAAGGGCACTTTAATGAGCCTTTTTGCAATTTGAAATGTGATAGGTCCCACGCGATACGCAATTACCATCGGACGCTTATATAACATCGTTTCGAAAGTGGCAGTACCTGAAGTCACCAGTACAACATCAGCGGAAGTCATCACAGCACTCGATTCACGAATAAAAAATTCGATCGGTAAATCAGGCGCGATTTGCTGACAAATTTGTTTAAATTCCTGCGCACGATTTTCATTAATCGCGCTCGTAATAAATTTTAAAGTGGATTGGTGTTGAAAACATTTTTTGGCAGCTTCGATAAATAATTCTGCCATATATTTTAATTCATTTCGGCGACTACCAGGCAATATCGCAATATAAGTCGCATCGAGATCAAGATTTAACTTTTTTCGCGCTGCAATTTTATCTGAAATAATAGGAATGGTATCTGCTAAAGGATGTCCGACAAAATGTGCGGGAACGGCATGTTTTTCGTAAAAATCCATTTCAAAGGGAAAAACCGTTAACACTAAATTTGTCGCTTTCGCAATTTTATGAATGCGCTTTTGACGCCATGCCCATACAGACGGACTCACATAATGCACGACAGGAATATTCGCTTTTCGTAACTGCAGTTCTAGCCCTAAATTAAAATCGGGAGAATCAATGCCAATAAAAACATCAGGGGGATCATTCAAAAAATGATTAATCAATGCACGACGAATTTTTAAGAGTTCTGGTAGACGTTTTAAAGGTTCAACAAAGCCCATTACCGATAAACGCTCCATGTCGAACAAACTTTTGCAGCCTTCTTTGATCATCAAAGGCCCACCGATGCCTGAAATAGAAATATCAGGATGCCATTCGCGAAGCTTGTGCAGTACGCCCGCCCCTAGAATATCTCCGGAAGGTTCGCCTGCTAGAATGCCGATTTTCATTATTGATCCTTAACGTACAATCCCTCGTTCTGATTTTTGAATAAAATCAATAAAAGCTTGTACATCCGGGCAATCGGCAAGCATGGTTTGCAAATGTGTTAAAGCATCTTTGACCGTTAAACTTTTTCGATAAATGGTTTTATAAGCGCGACGTAAATATAATAAAGTGTCGGCAGCAAAACCGCGACGCTTTAACCCCACCGTATTTAAACCAAAAGGTTTCGCGTTAAAACCTGCGACTTTAACAAAAGGTGGAACATCTTTGTCAACCATCGCGCCCATGGTGACGAATACATGCGCACCAATTCGGCAAAATTGCGAAGCGCCCGAAAATCCGCCTAATACCACATAATCATCGACAATCACATGACCTGCGAGCGTCACATTATTCGCAAAAATGGTTTCATTTCCGACAATACAATCATGCGCGATATGCACATATGCCATAAATAAATTGTCATGGCCAATAACGGTTTTAGAATCTAAGCCGGTGCCACGATTAAAAGTACAAAATTCTCGGATAATATTACGATCACCGATTTCTAAAAATGCTCTTTCACCACGAAATTTTTTGTCTTGCGACATTTCACCAATCGATGCAAATTGAAAAATTTTATTTTCTTTGCCGATTTTGGTCGGTCCTTGAATCACGACATGCGGCCCAATCCATGTCCCTTCGCCAATCTCGACATCCGCTCCAATAATGGACCATGGCCCAATATGCACATCTTTGGCAATTCGAGCAGTTTTATCGATAATGGCTGTTTCGTGAATCATACATTAACCTCTCTATTTCTGATAAGTGCGTGCACTCAGTAATTCGGCGGTGCAGGCAATTTCGCCATCAACATAAGCCGTGCTTGCTAATTTAAAAATTTCGCGCTTATTCCATAACATATTAACTTCTAAGCGCAATTGATCGCCGGGTTCAACAACGCGACGAAAACGTACATTATCGATTCCAGCAAATAAAAACAGTATCCCGTCACTTGGCAAAGTATTCGTCGACTTATAAGCCAGAATCGATGCGGTTTGCGCAAGTGCTTCTACAATTAAAACTCCTGGCATCACTGGTCTATGAGGAAAATGTCCCGCGAAAAAAGGTTCATTGTAAGTCACATTTTTTAATGCAACTAATGATTTATCTTTTTCAAACTCCACAACGCGATCTACCAATAAAAATGGCTGGCGATGAGGAAGATATTTTAATACTTCATTAATATCCATCAGGCATTTCATATTATTTTCTCTCTTTTATTTCATTGAGTGCGAATTCTAATTCTTTGACACGATCCATTAATTTATCCAATCGATGGATGCGTGCGTTATTTCTTTTCCATTCACGATTCGTCACGACTCCGTGCATGCCGGAGGAATAAACACCTGGTTCACGAATAGAATTCGTAACGCCAGACCCTCCTGTGACGACAACATTATCGGTTACATGAATATGACCTGCAAAGCCAGTTTGTCCACCAACTAAACAGTTTTTGCCAATTTCTGTGCTTCCTGAAATACCAACCAAAGCTGCCATGGCCGTATTTTCACCAATGCGCACATTATGCCCTATTTGAATATGATTATCGAGCTTTACTCCACGTTGAATAATAGTATTTTCAATTGCTCCGCGATCAATGGCGCAATTTGCTCCGATTTCGACATCATCCTCAATGACAACTTGCCCTAACTGCGGAACTTTATGCCAAACTCCTTTATTTTTAGCAAACCCAAACCCATCGCTTCCAATCACAGTGCCACTGCCGATTAATACACGTTTTCCCAAAAAAACTTTGTGATATAGAGTGACATTGGCATTCAAATAGGAGTGCTCACCAATTTCAGAGTATTCACCAATAACACTGTTTGCCCTGATGACGACATGCGGACCAATTTTGACATGATCATAAATCACGCAATTCGGTCCAATGCTAGCGGTAGGATCAATTTCGCAGTCAGCACCAATCACCGCCGTGGGATGGATCCCGTCTGAAGGAATAGGTTTGTCATCAAAATATTGCGCTATCTTCGCATAAGTATAATAAGGATCTCCGCTAATCAAAGCATTCACAGAACAAAGCTTCGCATCATCTGGTAATAAGATAACGGCGGCAGCTGTCGTAGCGGTTAAGTATTTTTTGTACAATGGATTCATCAAAAAAGTGATATGACCCGGTCGAGATTGTTGAATAGTGCAAACACCCTCAACGCGACAATGCGGGTCACCTTGAATGGTGACATTTAACCCTTCGGCTAATTCTGCCAAAGTCTTAGAACTATTTTTCATTGTACGTACTTAATCCTATGAAAACTCTTACGAGAATAATGGTGCTAGACTTGATAAGAAGAGGCATATTCATTGTAGGGTGGAGAGAATCAATCTCATCCACCCTTATTATTATAAGACAGAACTTATTCTGAATTTTTACTTGCTATCAAACTCTTTAGAAACTTGTTTGGTAATATCAGCACTATCAGCAGCATAAATAACGGCTTGTGAATCTAATACCAATTGATAATTGCTTTTCTTCGCAACAGAAGAAATAATATCATTTAATTGCGACAATACGCCTTTCATGACTTTATTTTGTTCTTTATTTAAATCTTGTTGGAAAGAAGCTGCATCTTTAGATAAATTTTGTTGATCACCCGTAATTTTCTTTTGAAGCGCATCTTTATCCTTAGCATTCATGGTTGGGGATTCTTTTTTGAATTTATCCAACTCATCTTGTAAGGTTTTTTGAGCAGTCATCAATTTATCTTGACGGGATTTAAATTTATCTTGTAATTGTTTGTTAAGATCTGCAATTTTTGGTGAGGATTGAAATAATTGTTGAACATTAACAACTGCAATAGTTGGTTGTCCTGAGGTTGTGGTGGTATCTGCGTAAACTTGGGTCGCACCTATTAATAATAAAGCACTAACAAAAGCTAAAACTCTTTTCATAACTTTCTCCAATAATAAATGATAAAACTTCTTGCAGTAATCCTTCATCTACAACATTCTTGCAAAAACTGATGAATTATAACAACAAAACCTTCACAGACTCTACTGAATTTTTTAAAGTTCGCAGGAATAATAGAGTTTTTTAAGTATCCGTAATTCCACTATTAGCCAAAATTTGCACCAAGCGCAAATTGGAATATTTCTTCTGAATCACCGCCTCGTAAATTCAACGGCTTCGCGAGACTGATATCAATTAATCCCATTGGGGTCAACCAATCGGCTTCGACGCCAACGGAATAACGTATTGGTCCACTTTTAGTGCCCGCAAAATCTTCGTTGTTAAATGTATCATAGACATTGCCAGCATCAACAAAGGCAGTTGTACGTAAATTGTCCGATACAAAGTTAGGGAATATTAATCCAAAACTACCGTTGACTAAAAAGTTACCACCTGTTGGTTTGCCCTTAGAGTCTTCTGGACCTAACGTATTACCCGCATATCCTCTGACAGTATCGATACCACCAGCATAATAATTCTTAAAAAATGGGAAGTTTTTAGCATTACCACCGAAGCTGTTCCCATAACCTACTTCAGCCTTAGTCAATGTAATAAATTTGCTCGTTAATGGCTGATACCATTTAGCCTTATAATCCAAATTATAATATTTTAAATTTCCTGTCGTTAATGGAAGAAAGGCGTTCGCACTAACCACATGCAACATCCCCCTAGTTGGGAATATGTAACGATCGCGGCTATCTCGAGAAAATCCGGTAAAAATATCAAATTGTTGAAAATGTCTGCCGTGCTCTTCAACAAAATCCCCTACTTGCACCGATGGATTATCGCTGACATGTAAAACCGTATTTTCGTATCCGTAACCAATTTGGAGGCGATTAAAGACGCCTCTTTCTTGACCAATTGGAATACCAAATACATCGGAGAAAGAAAGTTGATTGGTTTTATAACTCTTCGAGCTATTCGCAAATTCAGGATCATAGTGTGTATACGCTAAACTTAAACTACGGCTGATGCCATCATCCGTAAAATAAGGATTCATATAAGTGACACCGTAGTACTGTTGGTAACGACTACGGGATAAATTAAAACCAAGTGTATTGCCGGTGCCTAAGAAGTTCTTTTGATTAAACCCAGCATTTAATAAAATATGATCTAGCTGAGAGTATCCGACGCTAAAATTCGCAGTCGCAGCGCTATCTTCTGTCACTTTATAATTGACATCGACTTCATCATCCGACTCCTTGACAGGTTTAATCGACATCTCGACGTCTTTAATATTCGGTAAACGTTGCAATCGAGTCTTCGATTGTTGTAAACGACTGGTCGACACAACGGAAGATTCCATTTGTTCTATTTCACGACGTAATACTTCATCATTCGTCTTTGCATTATCTGTAAAAGTAATGCTACGAACATAGGCTCGTTTTTTTGGCTTGATAATGAAGGTCACAAAAACTTCTTTTTTAACATCGTCAATATTGGGCTTGACTGAAATATCTGCGAAAACATATCCCTTTGCACCTAAGGCTTCAGATATCAGCTTTTCGCTTTCTACTAATTTCTTTTTAGAAAAAATATCGCCTTTCTTAATCCTAATATATTTTTCTAATTCTTCACGTGGCAGAATAAGATCGCCAGTTAAGTCATATCCACTCACGGTGTAAGGTTCGCCTTCATCAACCACAATAGTGACGAAAATAGATTTACGATCAGGTGTGATGGCAGCTTGTGAGGATTTAATATCAAAACGCAAATATCCTCGATCTAAATAAAAGTTGCGGATATTTTCAAGACTCGCATCAAGTTTTTCTTGGGCATACTGATCTTTTTGAGTAAAGAATGTAAAGAGGCCAGGTGTAGAAATTGTTAATTGTTTATTCAATACTTTTTCATGAAAAGCATGATTACCGATAAAATTGATAGATCGTACTTTAGCGATCAACCCTTCGGAAATTTCAATTTCGACCAAGACACGATTGCGTTCCATCGTTGTTACTTTTGCATCTACGCGCGCGTTGTATCGACCTAATTGATAATATTGATTCAAAAGGCTCAATTTAATTTTATCTAATATCGCACGATCAAATGGCCTTCCCTCGATAATATTCACGCTGCGCATGACTTCGAGTAATTTATCTTTGGGGACAACAGAATTCCCAGTAATTTTAATTTGTCCAATCGTTGGACGTTCAACGACATGAACGATTAAGGTGTCACCATCACGTGAGAGAGAAATATTATCAAAAAAACCGGTGTTATAAAGCGAACGAATAATCGATGCATTTTCTGATGGCGTTAAACGTTCACCGACTTTAATCGGTAAATAGGTATCGACTGTTTCTCGTGAGATCCGCTGCAAACCTTCGATGTCAATTTTTTTAACAACAAACGCGGTAGCTGCCATCGCATTTGTAAAAAAAAGCATTAATAAGAAGAGTAAAATTATTCTTTTCATATTTTCAATCGTAACCCAAAAAATCGAGCGGACATTATCCACCAAATTGAGCTTAAAATGCTAGTGTTTTATTTTTTGAATTAAGTCCATCGTACTTTTGTTATCTGCAATATCAATTTTTTTCATGAGCGAACTCATTTCATTTTGTAAACGAGTAGCTAATAATTTCGCAGAAGGACGTTTGGAAGGATCGTCGTTCCAACATTGTTGAATAATGTCTTTTAGTATGGGTGGACAATCATCAGGAATCACTTCATGTAGTTGCTTGCTCTCTCGGAACGATTCAACATCACTCGCGCTATGCTCATAGAAAGGATACTTGCGAGTCTGGATTTGCCAGAGAAGCGTCCCTAAGCGATATACATCAGTACTACAAGATGCGAGAGAATGCATCGCTTGTATGTCCTCACATTTTAATTGCTCAGGGGTAATAAAACGACTATTAATATCTATTTCTTCTGGCGTGCAGGAAGTACGGCAGGCATATCCAAAGTCACCTAAAACAATATCATCATTTTCGTCTAAAAAAATATTATCGGCTCTTAAATCATTATGCAACCAACCATGCTCGTGAATATAAGCCACGGCCTCACTAATTTGTGTTGCCCATTTTAATTGTTGTTCAGTCGTCACCACATTTTTAGAATCTTTGAGATAATTCATTAGTGATGATTTATATTGTTTCATCACTATTCGAGGTTGCGCGTCTACTGCATTTTTTGATTCAACCATTTCAGAATGCAATGTTTCAGGTTTAGAAATATCGACAACACCAATAAATTCAACAACACGAGGTGATTGTAGTTCAATCATAGCCAGCGCTTCGGTGAAAATTTTTTGAGGAGAAGGGGGCGTTTCCCTCTTCACATAGAAACATTTCACTGCGACTTTTTTATCATTTAATTTTGCACTCACTACATATGCGTCCGTTCCAAATCCAATGCAATCTTTCCGCATATGATAAGATAATTGAGACTCAAGAATTTTATATTTTTCTAGTGGATTTGTATTAGATTGATTATTTTCTTTATTAGACGCGCGAAAAAACATGAGAAGCTCCCTATTATTATAATTATTAAATGGTCCATAAATTTTTAGTACTTTTTATTTAGACTGTACTATATCAAAAAAGTGGAATACGATGCAAAAAACTTTAGGGAACGCATTATTTTTTATAGGGGCTGGCTCATATTTTGTTTGAATGTGAATTCATTTTTTCTATTTCTTATTTTATTACTCGTTCGGGGTCAGTATATTAATCAAAATTTTCTGGATGATAAATATTTTTATTTAATTCTTCTGGATCAAAATCAATATCTGGCACCTCAGGGATAGATAATAAGTCAATAATGAGTACCTTCGGTACAAAATTTAAGTTTTAGGTGGAGAATGAACTCCACCTAAAACCCACGCCACCAAACAAAACTTCGTTAAATTTATGGTAGCGGTATCCAACCGTTTAAGGAAGTTTTGATCAATAATATTTTCTTTGGTTTCTAATTTATCCATAATTTTAATCAAGTTTATCGTAATGAAGATTTTCTCTTTTGAGTGCCATGGCGGTGTGAGCCAAGGCTATGTATATTTCGCGGAAAAGCTTTTAAAATTGCTTCAGGGGCTTTTTCTGCTACTCGTAATAAACTTCTAGCAGGCCCCTGCGGTTCTCGACGTTTTTGCTCCCAATTTTGTAAAGTTTTGACCTTTACACCCATAAAATCAGCAAACTCATCTTGGGTAAGATCTAATTTTTGGCGAATTTTAGCTACATCAGCCGCTCGTGGAAGCTGTACACGAGTTGTTTTAAGCTTTTTCTTTCCTTGTTGCCATTCTTTAATTTCTTTAATCCCTGCCAGGATTTCTTGACCTATATTGCGCTCTTTTTTCATTTTACATCCTCCAACTCTTTTGATATTTGAGCTAAAGTTTTCTTATCAATATTCTCTTTTTCTGATTTGCTGTACATAGTCAACATATAAATCTGATCGCGTGTTTTAGCCCAATAATAAATAGTCCGAACCCCACCTGATTTTCCCTTTCCTTCTTTTCCCCAACGCACTTTTCGAACTCCACCACCACCACGAATAATGTTTCCTATCTCAGGGTTTTTCATCAGATATTGTTGTAATTCCCTGTACTCATCATCACTTAGGTACTCTTTAACTAATTGCGTAAATAGCTTTGTTTCTATAAATACTAACGCCCTTTTCTTATTATACGTCATTGGCGTAGTTCCTGCAAATCCTAATTTCTAAAAGATATTCTGCTCTATAATCTCTCGCAGTTTTCATCACAAGCACCAAACTCTTACATTATCAAACACTTCGAATTAGCCGAAGCTTTTTCAGGGTTTGTTTTATATAAAGTACGTTTAAGGAACGCCTTATCACGAGCCCTTCTGTCTCGAAGAGAAATAATAGCTGCTAAATCATCTTTTACTATTTCAAGAAGCGTACTGTTTTCGATATCAGTATGCCAGTCAAGATCAACCAATGCTCTTCTTCCGCCTAAAACTCTCGGACTAGCAGATCGCAGTAAACAAAACTGAACGCCTAATCCCCTATTCTGCACAAGTGGTATTAATAAAAGATGAGAAATGCTTTGAGGAGAATGCAAATGTCGACTTAGTTCCTTCCACTTAACACGCAAGAGAGGAGTAAATTCATCATCATGATATTCATTCAAAAGATGAGCGATGGAATGTCGTTGCGCACCACCAATTACACCCACTAAATGATTTGTACAACCCTCAATATCCTTACGCTTAAACCATCCATGAAAATTTTTAATAAAAAATTTCATCGCGTTTATAAGAGGGGAGAAATCAAAACATTTTCCATGTTCAGTGCCCTTTGTCTCAAGTTCGTCAAATTGCATCAATGCTGTTTCATGAGATAAATATTTTTTTATCATTCTCCACATGTAATAGTCATGGGCCCATACAGCATACTGAAAAGCGCTAATACTTTTAAAATTACGTCCGAATGGATCCGTGAATTTACCTTTCATCATTAATAAATTAAGATTTTTTCTTATCATCATTTCAGCTGCATCTTGATAACCCATTGAAACACATCTTAATAGTTTTTCTAATTTTTCACGAACAGTTTGCAAAGAATCTTTAAATAAAAAATGTAAATTTTTATTAACGATTGATAATTGATGAGCCTCGGAGGTTTTAAACATAGGCACAAAATATTTTATTCCCATATTTTTATCAGACAAACTATTTTCAAATAAAGAAAATGTTTTTGCACCAATATTTGGTAAAGGTTGCACTATATCGGATATTATATTTTTAGATTCCAAATCGATCGAACTTTCTTGCAAAGTATCGAATACTATTCTTCCAGTATCTAAATACTGTTTTTGTTGGCATTTTATATAAAGTTCTTTGGCATATTCCGATCTATCAGATTTCTGCTCGGCTGCTTTTTTAAAAAACTCCATGGCCTTAGCTTCATTTCTAAAATCAGCAGAGTCGTATAACAGACCCAAAAAAAACTGTGCTTCAGCACACGTCACTTCAAAACCAAATGTTTCAAATTCTTTAATTATTTCAGGTTTATTTTTATAGAATTCTTCAAAATATTTTTTAATGGCTTCATATTCGGTATTTATTGACTCATCAGAGGAGGGTTCTGTCCTTAGCATTTTTTAAATTCCTATTAGCTATTTGTTAAGCGCATCAAAATAACTGAATTTCCGGAACTAGTAAATACGTTAATAAACTTATCAATGGATTCCCCCACCAGTTGGGGCTTGACAAAGCAACGCTTTTGGCATATGCTTAACATATGCCAAGGAGAATTATGACAACTCAACCTATTCGACATGCACATTTATTTCGTAATGGCCGCAATCAAGCGGTCAGGATTCCTCGCGAATTTGAATTCCCAGGTAAAGAAGTTCTTATTCATAAAGAAGGTGAATGCCTCATTATTGAGCCTCTCGAAAAACAAAATAATCTAGCAGCGCTCTTATCAACCTGGAAACCCCTTAGAGAAGCATTTCCTAACATACCTGATTTACCACTAGATGATGTAGAGTTTTAATAAATGAAAAAAAAATATTATTTATTTGATACGAATATATTGTCAAATCTCATTAAAAACCCTGTCAGTACGTTGGCGCAAAAAATTGTAAAACTGGATAATACATCATTTTGCACGAGCATTATTGTCGCTTGCGAATTACGCTATGGTGCTTTGAAGAAAAACTCAAAGCAATTAATAGCAAGGGTAGAATTATTATTATCAAATATCATTGTGCAACCACTATCAGATGATCTTGATCATTATTATGCAAAATTGCGCGTCGCTTTAGAAAAAAAAGGTCAAATCATCAGTGCGAATGATATGCTTATCGCAGCACATGCATTGAGCTTAGATGCAATTTTAATAACTGCCAATGAACGTGAATTTTTAAGAGTGCCTGGGTTATCGGTTGAGAATTGGTTATAAACAAGCACAAATCTAGTAGCTGACGCGAGTGAAAAAAGGCCACACTATAAATCTAAGACCCCGCGGGGAAAATTTTTGCGGAGTCTTTTATCTCGGCTAATAAATCTTTTTTTATAAATTTATTTTTTCAATTTTTCATGTTCCCTTTTCAAAATAGCGCATCTCATTAATTGTTGGCTGTGCTCATTGAATCGTTCTGGACGTCTTCCTGAAAAAAAATAAGAGATATTCCCATGTCTCTCGAGTAAGTCATTTCTATCATTTAAATAACTAGCTTTTTGCATACAACTCGAATACATTGATTGAAAATCCATAGGCTCATGCAAACGTGAGGCTAATTGATCCCTTTCCTGCTCCAAAACAGCTGTTTCAACATTCGCTTTTTCCAGCGCATCCACAATACCAGATTTAAAGCATTTGCTATGGCGACGCCAATAATATTTGTCAAAACATTGCTTAACTTCTTTTAATTTTTCGTGATTTTTTTTAAGAGATTGATCGTATTCTTTTTGTGTTTCTTCAAATTCTTTTTGTAAGTCTTGATGTGATTTAGACATAATATTTATTATTTCCTTATAAAATTCATTTATAAAAAGTTATACAATAAAAAAATTAAGTATATCCATTTCGAATTTGATTTCCTAGATTTTAAATACATTATGCCGCAATGGATTTTTAGTCGTCGCAATTTAACACCTGGCAATCGAATTTTTGTTATCTGCAATATCAATTTTTTCCATGAGAGAACTCTTAGATTCTTTGGTTACCGAGAAAAACGCAAACTTTGCATCGCAGCCTAACTTAGCGTTCCATCCAAGCCCAGATGAAAAATCAAAATAAGAATAATCTGAAACGGCATTGCCTGTGAAAGTGACATGGGCTTAGCATTTATTGCAACAAAACAACCCCCAACGCAAAAATCGGGGCACCGGACGTTAAACTATCGATGCGGTCTAAGATGCCACCGTGGCCGGGGAGGATAATGCCTGAGTCTTTGATGTCAACTTTGCGTTTTAGCATGCTTTCAAATAAGTCGCCTAAGACCGAAAAAATTACTGTGACCCATCCCAGCACTAATAAGGGCATCGCTTGATTGAAAGGGAATTTTAGAAAATAAATCATTAACCCAACAATAATGGAAGTGGTAATCAGTGCGCCGAAAAGTCCTTCCCACGTTTTGCCGGGGCTGACCTGCACTAATAATTTATGTTTGCCAAATGCTTTTCCCGCAAAATAAGCACCGATATCTGCACCCCAAATTAAAATAAATAAAATACACAATATCTCGATACCATGCGGTAATCCGCGAAGAAAATTAAGTGCGACAAAACAAGGAATCAATGTCATGAAACCCATCAATCCAACAAACACTTTCGATCGAGACCAAAAATCACTATTTTTTGGGTAGCGTATCACCCAAAAAAAGGCGATGAGCCACCATACGAATGCTATCCAAAGCATGCTCGACACAGAAAAATATTGATTGATGATTAAATAAAGAATGTTGACGACACAAACAATCATGATAAACGGAAAAATAATCGATTTAGGAAAAGTATTTAACCTTAAAAACTGCGACCATTCGAATGAACCGATAACCACTAATATCGCAGTGAAAATACAAAACCCCTTGGAGGAAAGCGTAAAAAGTAATGTGATAAAAACAGGAATTAAAACAATGGCAGTTAAAATTCTTTGTTTTAGCATACACGCCCTTTTTCAGTGAGTTGTTCGCTCGTTAAACCAAATCGTCTTTCACATTTTGCATAAAATTCTAGTGCTTTTTCGAATTCATCTGCCTTGAAATCAGGCCAATAAACATCCGTAAAATATAACTCCGTATAGGCAAGCTGCCACATCAAAAAATTACTTATCCGCATTTCACCACTGGTTCTGATAAATAAATCAGGATCCGGTAGGTCACTCAAAGATAATTCGGCTTGAATGGTTTTTTCTGAAATATCGCGAGGCTTTAATTTACCATTGACAAGGCGTTCCGCAATTTTTTGGAATGCATACGTGATATCCCACCGTCCGCCATAGTTTGCCGCTAAAATCAATTTAAGACCGGTATTATGCACCGTTAACAATTCAACTTTGCGAATTTGATCCTGTAATTTATCATCAAAACGAGAACGATCACCCACCACACGAAATTGTACGTTTTGTTCATGCAATTTTTTGGCATCACGCTCTAAAATAGTGAAAAACAATTGCATCAAGTACGACACTTCATCTTGTGGTCTCTGCCAATTTTCACTGCTGAAAACAAAAAGCGTCAATACTTCTATTTTTTTCTTAACACAACTTTCTACAATTTCACGTGCAGATTCTAAACCTGCTTTATGACCTGCAACACGTGGGAGATGTCTTTTCTTCGCCCATCGACCATTGCCATCCATGATAATTGCAACATGTCGCGGAATATTAGATGTCATATATTATATTAAATCGCCATCAAATCTTTTTCTTTCGCAGCCAACAAATGATCGACTTCCACTGTGAACTTATCCGTCAACTTTTGCACCGCTTCCCCTAATCTTCTTTCTTCATCTTCCGCAATTTGCTTATTTTTCAGCAATTCTTTTAGTTCGGTATTTGCATCTCGTCGAACATTACGAATACTCACTCGTGCAGTTTCGGCTTCATTGCGGACTAATTTAGTGAATTCTTTACGACGTTCTTCCGTAATTACTGGGAGCGGAACTCGAATAATTTCGCCCGATGTTGCCGGATTTAGCCCTAAATCGGAAGTCATGATAGCTTTTTCGATGATAGGCACCATGCGTTTTTCGAAAGGGGTTACAATTAACGTACGTGCATCACCAATGCTAATATTGCCAACCTGATTTAACGGCACTTCGTTTCCATAATAATCCACACGAATATGCTCTAAGAGACTAGGATTTGCACGTCCCGTTCTTAATTTTTGCATGGCTTGCTTAAAAGATTCGATGGTTTTTTGCATGCGTAATTCAGCATCTTTAATGACTTTATGCATGACTTCCTCCTGCTTGAATTAATGTACCGATATCTTCACCGAGAACAGTTTTTAACAATGCATCTGGTTTACTCATATTAAATACGCGTAAAGGTAGCGCATGATCTTGGCAAAGCAAAATGGCATTCAAGTCCATGACTCCCAACCGCTGTTCTAATACTTGATCGTAGGTTAATTGAGTAAAACGCTCTGCTTTAGGATTTTTGATAGGATCAGATGCAAAAACGCCATCCACTTTTGTCGCTTTGATAAGAATATCAGCCCCAATTTCGACACCACGTAATGCCGCTGCAGAATCGGTGGTGACTAAAGGGTTACCCGTACCACCCACAAAAATCACGACGTGACCTTTTTCTAACGCTTCGACCGCGTGTCGTCGATGATAAAAATCGACGATACCCGGTACTTTCAATGCAGAATAAATGGTGACTGGAATGGATTTTTTATCAAGTGCATCGCGTAAAGCCAGGCCATTGATAATGGTCGCTAACATTCCCATTTGATCCGAAGTCACACGATCTAAACCTGCAGTATAAAAATCGGCACCTCGTACGAGATTTCCACCACCAATTACGAGCCCAACTTGAACTTTTAATTTTACAATGCGCGCAATGTCATTACTCACTTTTTGCAGTTTACTTGGATCGATTCCAAATAAATTATCGCCTTGTAAAGCTTCACCACTTAATTTCAGCAAAATACGCTGGTAAACGGGTTTTTCTGAAAATCCACTGTCCATAATCACCTCTCGCTCTTTCGAAAATGAAATAGAAACTCAACGATTAAGTTGATGTTTATCCAGTTCCCTGAACTTGTGACATTACAGCTTCACGAAAATCTTCTGTCTCTTTTTCAATACCTTCACCCACTTCAAAACGGGTAAATGCAATCACTTTTGCACGGTGTTTGCTAAGTAATCCTGATATCGTGATGTTAGGATCTTTAACAAAAGGTTGTCCAAGCAAACTGACTTCATCCAGATACTTTTTGATTCTTCCCGCAACCATTTTTTCAATAATTTCTGGTGGTTTGCCACTACCTGATGCTTGCGCGGTATAGATTTCTTTTTCTTTCGCAACCATATCGCTTGCCACATCTTCTGGTGCAATCACTAAAGGCTTGCTAGCCGCAATGTGCATCGCGATATCTTTCGCAAGTTCAGCATTGTCGACGTCTAATTTCACGAGAACACCAATTCGGTTTCCATGTAAATAGCTACCAATCGTGTTGGGTGAGTCATGGAAAGCGATGCGACGTAAATGAATATTTTCGCCGACTTTCGCAACCAGTGCACGCCGCGCTTCTTCAATGGTTGTATTCGCGAGTGGTAATGTTGATAACGTTGCAATATCCGTGGCTTCCTTTTGCAATGCAATATCAGCCACCGCATTCGAGAACTTTAAGAAATTTTCATCACGTGCCACAAAATCGGTTTCGCTGTTAATTTCAATTAAAATAGCACGCTTTGCATCATCAGTAAGACGAAGCATGATAATGCCTTCTGCGGCAACGCGACTGGATTTTTTATCTGCTTTCGCGATACCTGATTTTCGAAGTTCTTCAATGGCGAGATCGATGTCGCCTTTGGTGATTTCCAATGCTTTTTTACATTCCATCATTCCCGCACCGGTACGTTCTCGTAACTCTTTCACTTGTGCTGCACTGACTGACATAACAAATCACTCCAGGTTTTATGCTTGATCGCTTTCTTGATCTTGTTCAGGCTGATCAGAAACGGTAGGTTCTTCATCCACTTCAACAAATTCATCCACACCAATATCGTTAGCGGTACGCGCTTCCAAAATGCAATCTGCTGCACATTTTGCATATAAAGCAATGGAACGAATAGAATCATCATTACCTGGGATAATATAAGAAATATCTTTTGGACTATTGTTCGTATCCACAATACCCACCACAGGAATGCTTAATCGATTGGCTTCAGCAACCGCAATTTTTTCATGACCGGTGTCGATCACAAATAACGCATCGGGTAGACCACCCATATTTTTGATACCGCCTAAACTGCGTTCAAGCTTTTCTTTATCACGGGTTAAATTAAGAATTTCTTTTTTCGTCAAACGGCCGAAGGCATTTTTTTCAAACATCGCTTCTAATTCTTTCAAACGACGAATAGACTGACGAATTGTCTTATAATTGGTCAACATACCACCTAACCAACGATGGTCGACATAAGGCATGTGGCAACGCTTTGCTTCTTCGCGGATGATTTCACACGCTGCAGTTTTCGTGCCGACAAATAAAATTTTGCCCTTTTTCGATGCGATATTGCCCATAAAATTGAGCGCATCTTTTAAAAGGGGAAGTGTGGATTCGAGGTTAATAATATGGATTTTGTTGCGTGCACCATATATATAAGGGCCCATTTTTGGGTTCCAATGGCAGGTTTGATGACCAAAATGAACGCCTGCTTTCAACATTTCACGCATATTAACTTCTAACATGTAACTCTCCTAAGTTGGGTTAAGCCTCCACGTATTGCCGCAAACCAACCCGAAGGCACCCGGTTACAGTTAATAATACGTGTGTGGTTTAAATTTTAATTGCTAAATAAGGATCGTCTTTATACCATAGATGATTCCTTTCAACAATACGATTAAGAGCATGGAAATTACAATCAAAACCCCTGACGAAATAGAAAAAATGCGCGTTGCAGGAAGACTTGCCGCCGAAGTCCTTGAAATGATTGAACCATTTGTCCGGGCGAACATCACAACTGATGAATTAGATAAGATTTGCCATGATTATATCGTCAATGTCCAAAAGGCGATTCCTGCCCCTTTAAACTACCATGGGTTCCCAAAATCCATTTGTACCTCCGTCAACCACCAGGTTTGCCATGGCATTCCGGGCACCCGCAAATTGAAAGACGGGGATATTATTAACGTGGATGTGACCGTATTAAAAGACGGATATCACGGTGATACCAGCAAAATGTTCATGATCGGCAAACCCTCCATTTTAGCCGACCGATTGGTACGTATCACTCAAGAATGCCTTTATCGTGGCATTGAACAAGTGAGACCAGGTCGGAGGTTCGGCGATATTGGCGCGGCAATCCAACAACACGCCGAAAAAAACCACTTTTCTGTGGTGCGCGAATACTGCGGGCATGGGATTGGGGCCATTTTTCATGAACCACCGAATGTTTTGCACTATGGATTAGAAGGTTCGGGCGAAACATTTGTGCCTGGCATGACTTTCACGATCGAGCCTATGATTAATGCGGGTAAACGTCACGTCAAATTACTACCGGATAAATGGACGGTGGTGACCAAAGATCACAGTTTGTCTGCGCAGTGGGAACATACCCTCTTAGTCACAGAAAGTGGGGTTGAAGTGTTGACGAAAAGGAAGGATGAAGGTTTTTAGGGATAGTCTATGTCATGCCAGCATGTTTTCGCTAGTGTTCAGGCAATAGAAGCTTGTCATTCTGAGCGTAGCGAAGAATCATTGTAATATTACAAAGATCCTTCACTTCGTTCAGGATGACAAGTTTCTGACAAATTTCAAAACCCGAACACCCTTTTAATAGCGCCGTAAATGGAACGAGGTTTGTTTTTCTCGGCTTTTTTTTCTGTTTCAGCTTTAAATAAGGTAATATTTTTCCCTGGAGAAATTAAATCCCGCGACCACCATTGATGAATATCGCTTTTTTTTCTTGGATCATATTTCTTTTCTTCAATTAATTTACGTCGTGTAGAAAAATTTTGAAGATGTAATTGATGATAAAACATAAGATTGACAGGTTGCATAAAACTATCTGCTGGAGACCACACCATTTTTGAAATAATATAAAGTATTTCTAATGGTAAATCTGCCAAAGATTTTTTAACGCTTGGTTTTGCATAAAAAGCATTCGCAAGTTCGATCGATTGATGCAAAAATTTTTCTTTGGCTCGCTTCACATTGTTTATGCTTGCAATTGTAAATGCATTTGAAAATTTTCCCGAGACTTGTGGTGTAATAAAAATATTCTCATTCGCATACATAGCATCAACTAATCCAACATAAGTAGAATCTTTAAGTCGTAAAAATGCATCATTAGCAAAACAAAGATTTCTTAAATGGCACTTACTTTTATCTTCCAATAAAGGTAGGCACTTTTCTATTATCTTCTCGGGCACATTGCCTAAAAATAAATTTTTTAAATATAAATTATCTTCAAGAAGTTGATCAACATGTTGATAATAATTTTTACCATTATATATTTGCACAATATGTAAATTTTCTATTTTTAATGAAAATTGCTTAATAACTTTTGCCAAACTCTCAAGTGGTATATGAGACACTTTATCAAAAATCTTATCAATGATAAGCGTTTTTAATTGTGGTAAAAACGGCAATGCATCTATCAGAAATTGAAATTCCGCTTCATTAACAGCATTGCTACTTAAATTTAATTTCTCCAATCCTGGATTATTTTTTAAAACATTTGACAATGCAGGCATGAAATTACTAGACATCGACTCTTGCAGTGAAAGATGCTTCAAAGAAGACATTTCTTTTAAAATATCCATCCATAGCAACATATCTTCATATGTCATATCGAAATTACGTAAATTTAAGTTTTCGAGAGATTTATTTTTTACTAATCCCATCCCGAATTCTTCTACGCAATTATGAACTGGTAAAAATAAATTGGAAGAATCTATGCGAATCGATTTTAATGAATGATTTTCAAAAAGTAGATCCCCCAATTTTTTCATGAAATCTCTGGGGATGTTATATCGACAATGCATATGCAAATATAAGGATTCAATTGGCGCACTTCCGGTTAAGCATTGCAAAAATCCAAGAATTGCGTAAGGGTCTGCATCAATATCAAATTCAATATACACTTCTTTCAAGGTAGGGTGATTTTTTAAAGCGGCACCGATGGCCTCCGCATCTTCCACTCGCCATTTCATTCGAAACAAATCGCGATCGATATCATTGAAAGAAACTTTCTGTAATGTTGTGTTTTGCTGTAATGCTTGACATAAACGCGTCAGAGATTTTTCGTTGATATGGCAATAATAATTTTGTCTAATTTGAGGAGGTTGATTTTCGATGACATCCACATTTTCACGTTTTAGGTCAAGAGTATGCAGGTAAAATTGAGTAAAATCGTGGTTGTTAGATTGTAATTTTTTGATGAGATCATCTAGGTAATAGCGGTTATTCATGATTAGTCCTTTATTTTATGTTTTTTATAGTTATGATAGTGCGCATTATAACGCATTAGCTTATGTCGCGAAATAGAAACCGTCGAACTTAAGGCTCACGTCCTGCGTTATTGCAAATTTCTCAAAGCCCGTCGTCCCGCGATTTATTCGCGGGATCCAGAAAGCTCTAGGATGTCGCGCTGGATCCTGCGGACAAGCCGCAGGACGACGGGGTATGGGATGATAGAAACTTTAACTACAGTTACACACATGACATGGATATAAATATGTTTCCAAGAACGAATGAAAAATTAATGATTTTGTCTCACCCTAATATTATTTCTCTCAATCATCATGATCGTTCGCAATTTTTAGTGATCTATTTTGATGAATTACGTTCTTTTTTATTAAACTTACATCACTATCCACAATATGATTTTATTTTTTCTAATAATTCTGAAACGTTGCATCACATAAAAAACTTTTGGGTTTCATTATCAAGTTGCTCTCTTACCTCTGAATCAAAAGACAATAACCAATTTTTCGCGCTTGCTGAAAAAAATATTTTTATTATTTATCGCGAACTTCTTAAATTTCGCAAAAAATATTCCATTACAATGATTGAAACATTATCACATTCCTTACATTTGGTGATTCAGCATTGTTATCCGAAAGAAAAAATAGAAAGCATTCCCTTTTCCCTCTCCAAAAAAAATTTAGATGACAATGAAAAAAAATTTTATCCTTTAAAAATTATGATAAAAAACCCTGTACATTCCATTTTTGTTTATGAAAATGAAGCATGTAAAAAAGAATTTTCTAACCTTTTTTTTCTATATCAAAAATCTGATTTTTCGGAGAAAACGACAAATTCACTCAGACAAGATATTTTTTTGACCACTGAAAAATACCCGCTCGCCCAACATGAGAAAGTTTTAGATGATTTTTTGAAAATCCCGCGTCTTCAGATATAATCTAATTTCAAATTAAATCAAGGAGCATCAAGAATATGGATTGGGCATCTAGTAACTGGTATGTTTTTATCGTTGGCCATTTCGCATTTGTTATGTTCATTCTTGCACTTATTCTTAGCGGATTAGAATGGCTCATTCAAAAGGCAAGGCATCGCGCCAATTTTCCCGATATACTTTTACGCTGGTTATTATTATTTCCAGTTGGTGTGGCTTCACTTTATTTATTCATTATGTACTCCATTTTTCCAAATGCCATTGGCAGCGCAGAAAGTTTAGCAATTGGAAATGTTTATTTTAGTTATGGTATTGCCAATTTATGTATTGGTTTACTCGGTGTTTTTGCATTTTTTCAATCTTATGGTTTTCGTGCAGCGACAGTACTTGCGACAACGGTTTGGTTGTGGGGAAATGTCATTGGGCAAATTTTTCAATTACTCGCAAGACACAGCTTAGGGTTAATGAATGTTGATTCCTGGTTTTGGATGAGTCTCATCATTCCGATACTTTTAATCATCTGCATTATCAAACTTAAGCCTGGCGAATTAACGGTTTACAACCCTTAAGTTGCACATCATTCCCGCAGAAATGCGGGAATAAACCAGTCCTTTTATTAGACACCTCGCCTTTAAAATATCATAAATTGCACTCTTTCACACTCACATATTTATATTATGCGATAATGATTAAAGAGAACTCTTTTCTTTAAAGGAGATGTTTATGAAAATTATAATTTTTTTAATCCATTCACTGTTACAGTGATTTGCAAAAATGTGGAATAATCGTCCGAGAAATAAATATTCTTTACGATTTTTTATTTTATCAATTTTTATTATATTTACTGTTATTCTCGTTATTGTTTTAAGAACCATTACGCATGAAAGATTTGCAAAATCGATGCTAGCACTTTCATTTAATGTGATGGAGGAAGTATCATCGCGAGGTTTTACATTACTCATGAATCGCATGCGTAATATGGAAATTATCGATAAAGCAAGCGCAAATCTCATTAAACTCAATGTCGTCAGTCGAACTAATGTGGAAGAAATTGCAGATTACTCCACACATTTAATGACACAGAATCAAGGAGTTTTTTCTGCCATCGAATCAATATATTATGCCGATGTGAATGGAAATTATATTCTTTCAAAAAAACATAATAACGATGATACAATTATAACGGAAATTATCGACAAACAAACACCGACACCAACGCATACGATCCTCAATTTTCATAACAACGGTACGCTGATAAGTGCTACCACTTCAGAACAATTTTCATATTTGCCGCTAAATAGTCCGTGGTTTATGCTTGCAAAAAAAATCAAAGAACCAACCTGGTTAAACGTATATCATTATCAAGACAATAATAAGTATTGGGGTATTAGTGTTGTCACACCAGTCTATAATCAAGATAATTTATTTATTGGCGCAGTCAGTGTTAATATTCGTCTGGATTATTTAAGAAGATTAATTGAAACTATCAAACTCAGTGCAAATGGATATGTGTTTATTGTAGAAAATACCGGAAGAATAATTACTTTTCCTAATCTCGTACAATATAATGCGCCAACCTTGCAAAATATAGAAAACTTTCCAGCACATCCTGAAGTCCAACAATCATTTTTAGAATATAAAAAAAATGGTACAGATAAAATTATATTTGATTTTGACGGAAATACTTATTTAGCCATCTATCATCCCCTTTATTCTTTTAATCACAGTCAATGGTTAATTGGGGCGGTTGCCCCCATGACAGATTTTGTTGGGGAAGCATTGTCCGTTCACTTTGTTACCATGGTCATCGCATTCACGATTTTCATCATAGGACTCATTTTACTTTCATTTTCCATTACGGTTGTCACAAAACCATTAAAAGAAATTAGCGTTGAAATCGAAAAAATTAAAGACTTCATATTAGATGATACTATTCCTCAAGAAACCATTATCAAAGAAATTCAAGAGATTGATGACGAACTTATTGCGATGAAAAAAAGTTTGCGATCATTTCAAAAATATGTGCCTAGCACCCTCGTTCGCCAATTAATAGAAACAGGAGAAGTTGCGCGTTTAGGCGGATCGAAAAAAACACTTGCCGTTTTGTTTTCTGATATCGAAAAATTTACCTCCATCGCCGAACAGATGACGCCCGATCTTTTAACACAACAAGTTTCCCTCTATTTTGATGAATTAACGAAAATTATTTTGAGGGAAAATGGCACCATCGATAAATACATTGGGGATGCCATTATGGCATTTTGGGGAGCGCCACAATTAATTGAAAATCCTTGCTATCACGCAGCAAATGCGGCTTTATTATGTGTCAAACGCTCAAATGATTTAAATACTCAATGGAAAAAAGAAAGAAAACCCGAATTTATTACCCGAATGGGAATACATATGGGTGATGCCATTGTCGGTAATCTAGGCTCATCAGAACGACTGAATTATACTGCGATCGGTGATACGATTAATATTGCTAATCGTTTAGTAAGCATAAATAAGATATATGGCACACAAATCATCATTAGCAGAATCGTATATGAAACCTTAAAAAATCATTTTGTCATGCGAAAAATCGATTTGGTGACACTCAAGGGACGCGTAGAAAATAACTATATTTATGAATTACTAGGTTTTAATAAAAAAAGCTTATCATTTGATTTTGATCATTATACCCATGTTTTTGATCGCGCATTTCAATATTATCAACAAAGGCAATGGAGTGAAGCATTAGGATTATTTTCGGAATGTTTAAAAATATATCCTGAAGATTCCGTTGCTATTGTTTTTATGAACCGTATCACGCACTTTAAACAAGATCCGCCAGCAACAAACTGGAATGGCGAGTGGCATATTATTGAGAAATAATATTATCGACAAGATATTTTTTGGCATCTTCTAAATGATCAAGCGGAATGAGTAATGAGTAAGCACCGTTTTTAGGCTGCACATTTCCACTTTTATAATCTGGATTTAACTTTTTAAGTGCATCTAATGAAGTTCCCGTGGCGCTCGCAAGTTTTGCTAAATCAACAGATTTTTTGGTTTTTAATTCCGCAAAATATGGTTTATTTTGAATAGGTGGTAATTTGATACCATATTTTTCTGGGTTCTTTATAATCGCAGCCACGGCTAATAAACGTGGTATATATAATTGGGTTTCTTTAGGTAAAGGTAAATTCCAAAAAGTTTGTGAACCTGCTCGTTTCATCGCAGATTTCACTTTGCCTTCTCCTGAATTATAAGCAGCGAATGCCAAATACCAATTGCCCTTAAACATTTTTCCTAAATCATTAAAATAAGCAATTGCAGCTTTAGTTGATGCAGGTACATTTTTGCGGCCATCATAACCAGAAGTAATGATAATACCCAAATCTTTTGCAGTGCCTCGCATGAACTGCCAAAGACCCGTTGCACCTTTATTGGAAAAATCATGTGGGTTAAATTCGCTTTCTATCACAGGAATCAAAGCAATTTCAGCAGGTAATCCTTTATTTTTTGTTTGTTCAAGAATAAAGTAAATGTAAGGACCGGCTGCTTGTAAAATTTGATAAAATTTACCTCGCTCTTGCAATATTTTTCGTACTTCTTTTTTCACTTCTGTTTTGTCGGTTTGATGGTCAAGCTGCAATTGTCGACTTAAATTATTCCATACGGTTCTATCAGAAGTATTAGTATTAATAATAGCGGGTTTAATAGAATTATTTGAAGTAGAAGCAATAGGCTTATTCACATCTTTATTATTAGTCGTCGCTTCACGAATATTCCACTCGATCGCAACAACACTCGGAACGATATTATTATTAATATACCAGACGAGCAAAATTCCCCAACACAAAGTGGAGAAAAGGACTAACTTAGAAATGTTCAGTATTGAATGCATCGCGCCATTTTACAGGAATTGCGACATTAAGAATACCCTTCATTTGCAAAAATAAGAGAATGTAGTGCTAATGCACTGATTTTAAAAAAATAATAAAATAATAAAATAATGCGTTTTTTCATGAAAATAAAAAAAATATTTATAAATGAAGAGGTTAAAAAAACTCCTCTATTATGAGGAGTTTATGTGATATTTTTGCAGAACAAATACTCGGCCAAGGGATTCGCCGCATGATTTCCACTCTCAAACAGAACTTTCAGATTCTACTTTTTTCTTCATTTATTATTTTTATATTCAGCCTTTCTTTTATATTAATTCCCTATTCTGATTCCTATTATTATTTAGACTGGAGCAAACATCTCGCGTGGGGATATTATGACGGCCCACCATTCATTGCCTATTGCATGAGATTATTTCGTTTCATTTTTGGAGATAATATTGTTGCAATCAATTTAATTGGTGTCACTACTATTATCATTATTGCTTATTATATCTATCAAACAGCAACAATATTGTTTAATAAAACCATTGCGAAAAATGCAGTATTACTCTGGATGCTGTCCACTCCGGTTTTTCATTATTTATTTTTGTGGGTGACGTATGACAATTTGCTTTGTCTTTTTTGGAGCGCGGCTATTTATCATGTCATTCGTTATATTAAAAATCAAAATCATATCGATTTATATATCATCAGCATTTTTTTAGCGTGCATGCTTTTGGCGAAATATACAGGGTTTATATTAATCACCGCTATTTTTATATTTATTGTTAGTACACCGTTTCGATATTTATTTCGAGAAAAACATTTTTATTTTGCCATTGGATTGTTATTTATTCTTATTTCGCCACATTTATACTGGAACTATCAACATCATTGGCAGACTTTTATATATTTGTTTGCGCGTCATGTGCATGACCATTCCGGCGGCATTATTTATTTTTTAATTAAAATATTAAAAACCTTAGACGTTCTACTTATCTTGCCAATTTATGGATGGTTAAGGTGCAAAATCGAAAAAAGCTCATGTCATGCCAGCGTGCTTTCAGAGGTCTCTACACAAGTCAAAGAACTCGTCGTCCCGCGGCTTGTCCGCGGGATCCAGAAAGCCCGCAATATTGCTCTGGATCCCGCGGACAAGCCGCGGGACGACGGTTGTGTAGAGACCTCTGTGAAAGCATGCTGGCATGACATGAACCCGACAGATACAAGCATTCTATTACTCCACATCATCAACATTACTTTCCTGTTTTTTTTATTTTTAATGTCATTCAAAAACAGCATTTCAAAACACTGGCTGACGCCATTCACAATGAGCAGCGCGATTCTAGCCAGTTATTATTTTGAAAAATTTGCACTTAAAAAATTATTTTTCATCACTCTATTACTCTACACAATATGGGGATTTTATTACCTAACGGTAAATAGTATTTTCCAGCGATATTTTGATGAAGATTTTTTTCGTTATCGACTTATCGAAAAAGCAAAAAAAACTTATCATGATAAAAACATTGTTACCTCTGATTGGGAAACCGCTGCGAAATTATCTTTTTGGTTAGGTAAAAATCGAGTGATTTCAACACTTCCGTGCGGAAATGAAAATCAATATGCGGAATGGAAAAAACCACTCAGAACAAAAGAAATTCTGTATATCGATTTCAACAATCGCATTACTTGCATCAAAAAATTTTTTGATTATTGCGAAGCAAATACAACCTTAAAAAAATCGTCAACCCATATCGGTTATTTAAAAACAGAACCTCCGATCACATTATTTATTTATCGATGCGGCAACTCACATAATCCTCCACCCATAAAAATATGATGCCATAATTGCGTGGATATCACACATGCAAGTGCGGCATCAAATACTAATTGTCGCGGCAACCAACGTGGTAATTTCTTTTGTAAAGCCACTTCACGTAACACATTATCGACATGAAAATATCCGGTTTTTAATAACGATTCGCGACTTAATAATTGATCTACCCAATCGGGTTTAGCATCCCCCAAAAAAATATCTGAAAGATTCGTGCGAAAACTTTTCTTTTTTCTTTTCGCAATATGTTCTGGTAGGGTTTTCATCGCCACTTTTCGCAGTAACCATTTTTCAGTCATACCACGCAATTTATAAGAAGGATCGATTTTCGCGCAAAAATCGATAACATCTTCATCTAAAAAAGGATAACGTGTTTCAACAGAAGAATGCATCGCCACACGATCCCCTTTTGAAATTAATAACAATCCAGGCAGCATTATTTTATATCCCACATAAAGGGATTGATTTAAGGGATGCCAATCTTTCATCCGCGAATGATTTATTTTTAAATCTGCATAAGGATTAAATCCACGCAAATTTTCCCACATTTTTTCGCTATACAATGTTTCACGCGCCAAACTCACCATTTCATACATATATTGTTGGGCGGGCCGGACATTCGCGATACCTTCATTGGGAATAGGTACGCCATGTGTGCGTCCACCCATTCTAATAGTTCGTTCAAAGATTTTTTGAAAAAATCTAACGATATCACCATTCATCCACTGTGTTATTTTTTGTGTTTTAAACCACATGTAACCCGCCAATGCTTCATCAGCACCTTCCCCTGTCAACGCAACTTTATAACCTTGACGATGCACTTCTTTTGCAAGTAATAATAACGCCGCGCATGATGTATCTAGTACAGGTCCTTCGGCTGATTCGATGAATTCAGGAAAAGCATTCACTAGCTTTTCTGCATTAATCGGTACCGTTGTTAATGGTGATCCAAATAATTTCGCGGTTTCTTTCGAGGCACTTCTCTCATCGGGACCGATATTTTCTAAACCCATCGTGAAAGTAGGAATGGCCACTCCCGATTCACGGTGACTCATATTTAAAATCATGGTCGAGTCAATGCCACCGCTTAAATAACTCACGATCGGAACATCACTTAATAAGCGTTTTTTTACGGCCTTTTGTAATAATGATTCGAATTCATCGACGTAATATCGCGTATTATCGATGCGACGCTCTGACCCTTTATCAGGAAAATCAAGATCCCAATATTGCTTTACACTAATATTTCCATTAACGACTTTGAGATAATGTCCCGGCGGAAGTAAATGTATTCCTTCGAAAAAAGTCCGGTGCGTACTCGCGGAAAAAAAATTAAATAAATAATCGATGCCTTTAAAATCAGGTTGTGCAGGAACCCCTGCTGCTAATAATGCTTTAATTTCAGATGCCCACAACAACCAACCATCGTGTTCTGTATAATAAAGCGGGCAAATACCCAAGCGATCACGTGCTAGCATCAGCGTTTCAGCTTTTTGATCCCACAGCGCTAACGCAAATTGGCCATTAATATGTGGGAAAAGCTCGAATCCATATTCTTCATATAAATGCGCCCAGATTTCCGAGTCACAGCGTGTTTTTAATAAATGGCCTTTCTCTAATAAAATGTCTCGCAAAGCCACATAATCAAAAATCTCTCCATTGACAGTCGTCCAAATATTTTTCGCGGTATTACAAAATGGCTGATGGCCTTTTAACACATCAACAATAGCAAGACGCAACACCCCCATTGCCAAACCAGGTTCTGTATGGGAACCCTTATCATCGGGTCCGCGATGTAAAATGGCCTGCATCATGGCATGCAAACGATTGGCTTCAAACTCCCTTTTTGACGATAAATCAATTGCACCCACAATTCCGCACATAAGACCTCTCCTGAGCCACACTTCCCTCGCACATTAATTTGTGCTATAAATTCACACAATCATCCGATGAAAGAATGTCATTATGCGAAAATTACTCATTATACTTTTCTTTACCGTCTGCGCACTTTTTTTTAAGACTGCTTTCGCCGTCATTAGTTTGGAACTAACACGCGGGATTTCGGGGGCATTGCCGATTGCCATCGTGCCTTTTGGCATTGAAGGACAAACCCCTGAACAAAATATTCCAAATATTGTGAGCAATGATCTCCAAAATAGTGGTCGATTCAAAGTATTTGGGGCAAGTCATCTCAATTATTTTCCAACAAACGTCGCAGATGTCAAATGGGATTATTTTCGCGGAATTGGCACCGATAATGTGGTGATTGGTAAAGTACAACAAATCGGCGTGAATCGTTATCAAGTCAGTTTTCAATTATTAGATGCGATCAAAGGAAAAAATGCACCGAATGAAGCCATCGTTTTAAATCAAAAATATGTCGTTCAAGGCGAAGAATTGCGTTCACTTGCGCATCATATCAGTGATGTCATTTATCAACATATGACGGGTGTTCGAGGAATTTTTTCTACACGTTTAGCCTATATATTAGTCAAACGCCCCGCTGGTGATAAACCTAGCTATGTGTTAGAAGTCTCGGATCAAGATGGTTACAATCCTAAACCGCTACTGATTTCCACCGACCCTATCATGTCTCCTTCTTGGTCTCCCAATGGCAAACAAATTGCTTATGTCTCCTTCGAAAATCGCAAATCCGCTATTTATATTGAAGATGTCGCGACAGGCCGACGTCATCTGATTTCAGAATCAAAAGGCATTAATGGCGCGCCTGCGTGGTCGCCTGATGGTCGAAAATTAGCGTTAGTATTATCAAAAACCGGCACGCCCAATATTTATCTCATGGATTTAACCACACAACAATTAACACAACTCACCAATGATTTTTATATCAATACAGAACCCTCCTTTGCGCCGGATGGGCATTCTATTGTTTTCACCTCTAATCGAAGCGGCAACCCGCAAATTTATCAGTTAGATCTTGCGACACGTCAAGCGACTCGTGTAACCTATGATGGCAAATACAATGCAAGAGCTTCTTTCACACCCGATGGTAATCACATTGTGGTTTTAAACCAACAATCAGGCATGTTTAATATCGGCACCTTAAGCCTAGATTCTGGCACTTTCAGAGTCTTAACCAACGGCGGGGCTGACACCGAATCTCCCAGCATGGCTCCTAATGGCAGTATGGTATTATTCGGCACTTACCAATCAGGCAAAAGCGTACTTGGGATGGTCGCAACAGACGGAAGCGTACAAATTAGGTTGCCAGCACGCGATGGTGATGTACAAGATCCTGCATGGTCGCCTTTTTTGTCTTAACGGGTTTTTTTAAAACTTTTACAACAATGGAGAGATCATAATGCAATTAAAAACTTTAGCGAAAGCTATGTTAGTCACGCTCAGTATCGTTGCTGTGAGTGCCTGTACACACACGAAAAAAAATATGGATTCTACAACAAGCATAAACGACGCGAATGGTGGTGGTTCATCACAAGTCGCAGGTGTCGGTGATAATGCAAATTATGGGAATGAAAATGCGAGTGATTCTGCAAAAGCGCATAATAAAAATACTTACTACTTCGATTTTGATCGTAGTGAAGTCCATGAAAGCGATTTACCCTATATTTATGCGCAAGCAAACTATTTAATGGCTCACCCCAATGCAAAAATTATATTGGAAGGCCATACCGATCCACGCGGTAGTCGTGAATACAATGTGGGATTAGGGGAACGCAGAGCTAATGCCATTGCATCGATTTTAAGAAGCAAAGGCGTGAATCCCAACCAAATCCGTATTTTAAGTTATGGTGCGGAACGCCCAGCGGCAAATGGTCGTACCGAACAAGATTTCCAATTGGATAGACGTTCAGTTGCAGTTCACATTCAAGGATAAACTATGCGAGCTATAAAGCAAATTATCGCAGTGACAATGCTCTTAGGCATTGTCACTTCCACTTTCGCTTTCGATGCACCCGTTTATGAAGTGGATAATTTCCCACCCGCTGTTGAAAACCCAGCCGTTGAAAGCCCATCTGAAGTGACAACAGGTGGATACGAAGCTTCTGCATCACCACAATCTTATGCAGATCCTATCGTATCTGACGATCAACGATTAAGCCGGTTAGAACAGCAGATTAAAAATCTTCAACATGACAATTCGGGAACGAAGGTTGACGAATTGCAAAAAGAAGTCGCGATGCTGCGTGGCCAGGTGGAAGAATTAACCCACCAATTGCAGCAAGCCCAAAACCAACAAAAAGCGATGTTTGCCGATGTAGATTCAAGACTTTCCAATAACAAACCTGCGCCAGCGGTGGCCGCACCCGTACCCGTGGTATCTGAAAAATCAGAACCCGTGGTAGAGCGTCCGAAAGAAGTCGTGACGAAAACGGCAAAATCAGCAACACCTCCTCCCATTATTCGGGGAGATACCGCAATTCCTACAAAATCTGTGGCAACTAGTCAGCCAAATGTCGCGGAAGAACAACAAATTTATCAAACCGCGTATGATTTAATTCGATCCAAAAAATACAACGAGGCCATCAATACGTTACAAAAAATGTTACAGCGTTATCCAACGGGTCAATCAGCTGCTAATGCGCATTATTGGCTAGGCGAACTGTACGGTTTGGTTAACAAAAATGATCGAGCAGCCAATGAATTTGCTTTAGTCGTAAAAAATTATCCTGATAGTCCCAAAGTGTCTGATGCGGAATTGAAGCTTGGCTTTATTTATTTGGCACAATTTAAATGGGATGATGCCAAAACTTCTTTCAAAAATGTGACGGCACGCTATCCAGGGACTGCATCTGCTCGCTCCGCATCTGAACAGTTAAAACAAATCAAACAGGCGGGTCATTAAGATTTGAGTCGTTTACGTATTACAGAAATATTCTACTCGCTCCAAGGCGAAACAAGGACGGTCGGGTTACCCACCGTCTTTGTGCGTTTAACGGGCTGTCCTTTGCGATGCACTTATTGTGATACCGCTTATGCATTTCACGGTGGAAATTGGATGACCTTCGACGAAATTTTAACTGCGGTTGCGTCATATCACCCCCAATATGTGACGGTCACAGGTGGTGAACCACTGGCACAAAAGCCTTGTCTCGCGCTATTAAAAGAACTCTGTAATGCGGGTTATCAAGTCTCGCTCGAAACTAGTGGCGCGCTTACCGTACGCGATGTCGATCCTCGTGTCGTGAAAGTGGTAGATATTAAAACGCCAGGCTCAGCGGAAGCTTCTAAAAACATGTTCGAAAATATTTCTTATTTATTACCGCATGATCAAATCAAATTTGTGATTTGTCATCGAGAGGATTATGAATGGGCCAAATCTATCATGGCGGAATATAACCTGACAAATGTTTGCCAAATTCTTTTCTCCCCCAGCTTTGAACAACAAAAAGCGGCAGATTTGGCAGATTGGATTTTAAATGACCGCTTACAAGTTCGTTTACAAATTCAATTACATAAATATTTATGGGGAAACGTCTCAGGACGTTGATATTTTTTTTAAAATCGGTATCATGTGCAATCTCGATGGGGGCCGTTAGCTCAGTCGGTAGAGCAGCAGGCTTTTAACCTGTTGGTCCTGCGTTCGAATCGCAGACGGCCCATTGAATATCCCCAGTACAATCCTTTTTCGAATGCCACTCCTCTCTCAACTAAGTCAATAATGAGTACCTTCGGTACAAAATTTAAGTTTTAGGTGGAGAATGAACTCCACCTAAAACCCATGCCACCAAACAAAACTTCGTTAAATTTATGGTAGCGGTATTCAACCGTTTAAGGAAGTTTTGATAATTATTTATTCTTAAATGCAACTATAAATAGTTGCTTAAATTTTACAAGTCTTTTATAATGAAATAGGAATGAAAAAACCAGCATGACTAAAACTGAAAAATTGCTTGAAAGGTTTTTAACTAAACCAAAAGATTTTACCTGGAAAGAATTAAATAAATTATTAAATAGTTTTGGGTACAACCAAGTTAGTGCTGGTAAAACGGGTGGATCAAGAATTCGTTTTATAAGTAATAGTTATCCACCAATTATTTTACACAAGCCACACCCTAAACCAATACTAAAACGCTATCAACTTGAAGACATTATAAACCTGTTGAACCAAGAGGGACTGATATGAAAGATTTAATGCAATATAAAAATTATTATGGCTCAGTTCACTTTGATGATCAGGATCTTATTTTTTATGGAAAAATTGAATTCATTCGCGCTGTAATCAGTTATGAGGCAACCGATGCTAAGGGATTAAAAAAAGCATTCGAAGATGCTGTTAATGATTATTTATTAACATGCAAAAACCAATGCATTGAACCAGAAAAACCTTTTAAAGGCAGCTTGAACATTCGACTCGGACCAGAATTACACCGACAAGTAGCAATCGCTGCTGAACATCATCATTTAAGTATAAATAAATTTATTGCTGACACGCTAAAACAGGCGGTTAAATAATATTTATTTATTGCCCATTACATTTTGACTACCATTGCTGAATGGAGTCAATTCTGATTGCCGATTCGACGACCCAAATAACCCAATCCCTGTAGATGTCAATGACATTGGTTCTGGCCTGGTGGTTGTTAATATATCTTCTTCTCCAAAGAAGGGATCCAATTCGGTCGCTTTCACTATTGATACTGGCGACATGGGTCTTGCAACATTCTCTGGAAGCCTGCTGTCCTGTGCTACAGATTCTGCTAATGCACCCGTGGATGACTGCAATGTGGCAAGTGTGGCGTATGTCGATGATACCGGTGACAACGGAAGCTTTTCCTTTTCCTTTTCCTTTTGCTTTTTATATTTTTCCTTTTCCTTTTGATATTCCTTTTGCCCCTCCTCTGTGTTTTTATGTACTGATTGATGTCTCTTTAAAGCCGAATTTTCATGAAAACACTTTCCACAGTGAGTACATGCTTTCTCCGGCTTAGAGTTATGCTCTTTTTGATGGCGATTACGGGTAAAGGTTTTACCAAAATGTCTATCACAACCCGAAAAATTACATTGATAACGAATGACACCGTCAATTTTTACCTCATTTTTTTTCTTCAATGGATCAATTTTTTCTTTCATTTTCGGTGTATCTAAATCTTTTTGTTCCAACAAATTCAGCATTGGATATTCCTTACGACCATAATTATTTGGAATAGGCATATCGCCCATTACCGGCGCAGTAGTAATCAATGGTTTTGGTACAACAGGCGGAATCATCATCGATTGAGATGGGGGCGAGATAGAATCTTGTAGAATATTTTGTATCAAAAGCTGAGATTGCATGTTTTGAAATCCTGCAACCGTTTTTACATCATCCAATTGAAGTGATATAGAAGAAAATGGATTTTGTGTTCCGGGAAAGTATTGAATAAAATCAGATAGCAAGGCTAAATCTTCTTGAGAGATTTCAAGCGATAAATTCACAACATCCGCTGGTATTGCTTTTGGTGCTTCGGTAGAAATTGTTTTGCAATCATTCTGGGTAACACTAACCGATAAATCCGCAACTTTCTCTGGTATTGCTTTTGGTGCTTCGGAGGAACTTGTTTTGGGATCACTCTTGGTAAATGGCTCTGGTACAGGAGTTTGCTTTTGCTCCTGCTTTTTAGTGAGATGTGTTTTTTGATGACTTTTTAGTTCCGAATTTTCATAAAAACATTTTCCACAGTCAGAACAAGCTTTATCCGGTTTAGAATAATGTTTTCTTTGATGTCGTTTAAGGTTAGTTTTTTTAGTATAACTTTTATTACAATCAGTGAAAGTACATTGAAAGCGAATGACACCATCAACTTCTATCATGTTCTGCACTGAATCGTCTTTTTTCTTTTTCAGTTTAGCGACATCCTTTTCTTTCGAAGAATCCAGCAATGGATATTCCGTCGAGGGTTTTACTGACGGTTGTACAGACATCACAACATCGTCTACCGGTTTTTTTTCAACAAAAACTTTTGTACTACCATAATTATCTGAAATAGGCATTTCACCCACTACTGGTGCGGTAGTAATCAATGATTCTGGTACAGAAGAGGAAGATGTAGAAGTAAGACCCATCAATAAACCAACATCCTCATCTGTAGGAGTTTCGGAACTTGGCTTTAAATCGCTCTGCGTAAAATGCATCAATAAATCTAAATCTTCATCAGGTATTACTTTAAGTGTTGTAGATGGTCTTGTTTTAAAATCACCTTGGGAAACATTTAACAATAAATCCAAATTTTCATAAGGTATTGATGTAGGTATTTTAGAATTGAAATCACGCTTAGTAAAACTTAGAAATAAATCGATATCTCCTTCAGATATTTTGGAAAGATCTTTATCTTCTTTCTGTTTTTTAGCAGACTTTGTTTTTGTGCCTGAAGAAGGTTGCTTTCTTTTTTTCTTATTCACTCGTGTAACTATAGGTAATGGAAAAGGAGATTCTTTGTTGACCTTGCCTATTAAAAACGTTTCGACAGTCCCCCTCCTTCTCCTACCCTGATATTCTAGATTACCATAAGCAATGCGAGTGACATCCTTACAATATCGTTTCATTTCTATCTCGGTATCATTGACGATGGGATGTGTTTTAGCATAGTAAGCGCCATAAACGATATTTGCTACATAGAATACCATGTAATGCCCATGTTTCAACATAACATAAGAGTTTTTAATGGTATCGATGAGGAAATTTTCCCTCCACGAAGAGTATTCTGGATATAACCGATAAGAGGATTGATCTCCGTTATATTTTTCTTTATTAAAATAAGGAGGAGAGGTGAAAACAAGATCCATCTTATTCGATTTCGCAATTAATGCATCCTCAGGATATTGCTCGAAAGGATAGAAAGTTAACTCAACTTTTTTTTCTTTTTTGTTATATTCTGCAACGATTTTTTTATAAGGTTCTTCCATTTCAGGATTGGCATCATTAATAGAAATATCATCGATTTCATTATCCAGAAGAAATGCGGCCAAACGATCACCCCATCCACCGCATGGATCCTGCACTGCTTTTATATCAATGGATGGATCTTTTTTTCGAAGATAATCTAATAAATTTTTCACCATCATCGGTCGAAAAGATCTCGCCGAATTATGTCGTTCTATACCTTTTAAAATTACCCTTTTTAAAGTAGGTGATCGAAGCGCTTGTTTATTAGCTAAAGCTAAAAAATATCTTATTTCATCTTGGCCATGAAATAAATCGTAAGGGGACGTTAAATCGGTATCACCGTGTTTAATAGAAACTTTCATTCTATTTTGAAATGTAAAATGCTGAGCAGCGTAAAGTGCACCAGAGGCAATGCCATTATAAAATATTTTTTCGCCGCTCTCCTTTTCAATGACTTCACTTGGAGGCGTCTTTAAAAATGTATTAACCCCATAGTTTTTATCGTCATATGTCTCTTTCAAAGTAGGTGCAAGTAATTCGAAGGTATATTTATTTTTATCGATAATATAAATCATTCCAAGGGAAAATAATAAGGAATTGAATTTATAGCCATTTTCTTGCTGAGTTAATAATAAAGAATGGTTTTCGAATAATTTTATTCTATCCTGAACGCTCAACGTTAAAGCTTGTAGGGTACCTGGTACGTAATTAGAAAAAAGACTTCCAATGGACTCCTTATTTAAGTCAATAACACATTGAATAGATTCTTTTTTTTCACGTACATAATAATATAGGGTATATTGGTCATCTTTTTTCGCGATAAGGGGAAAGTCAGGACGAGAAAATTTTTCTACGTCTTCATCAGTAATTTTAATCTTCGGACCTAAAAATACCAAAATATCTAATATTTTTTTATATTTTTCATTGCCAAATACTGACCTTAATTGATCCACATCTTTCGTATCTTTAACAATGATTCCACTTTCATCAATATCTTTGACTAATTCTAATGTTCTTTTAAAAAGTAAGCTTTTTATAGATTTATCTAATTTCGCATTTGGATTATTGCGGGAATTATGTTTAGATAAAAGTAAAATCAAGTTTGAAATCCGTTGGCTTTTATTCGATAAATCGCTTAAAATTCTTTCTAACATAAAAATACCTGCTTTATCTTTATTCAATATATTTTAAAGTGCGCAAATAGTATCATATTTTTTGATTAAATAATATACTTTTATGTTCGATTAATTGCGCAAATAATATACTAGACTGACCCCACCTTAAACTTATTATTTTCATGTTATCCTTGAAATATAATTCTCTGACCTTATGTAATATTCAAGTCTATTCATTAAGGTAATTACTATGCGCATGGATAAGTTAACGAGCAAATTTCAAGCAGCTTTAGCTGACGCACAATCATTAGCCCTGGGAAGAGACCACGCATTTATTGAACCCATTCATGTGATGAAAGCATTATTAGACCAGGAAGGCGGTAGTATCCGTGCCGTTTTAACGAATGCACATGTGAATATTCCAGAATTACGCACCGGTCTTGATAGTGCCATCAATAAACTACCCCAAGTAGAAGGCACCGGCGGGGAGATGCATATCTCGAACGATTTAAATAAGTTATTGAATTTAACGGATAAATTAGCCCAAAAACGAAAAGACCAATATATTTCCAGCGAATTATTTTTACTCGCTGCCATCGATGAATCTGGCACATTGTCCGACATTTTAAAAAAAGCAGGTGCCACCAAAGAAAATATCACCAAAGCGATTGAAGAAGAACGTGGGGGGCAAAAAGTGGAAGATCCGAACGCAGAAGATCAGCGCCGTGCTTTAGAAAAATATACCATCGATTTAACCGAACGTGCAGAACAAGGCAAATTGGACCCCGTCATTGGCCGCGATCAAGAAATCCGACGCACCATCCAGGTATTACTAAGACGCACGAAAAATAACCCCGTCCTCATTGGTGAACCAGGTGTTGGTAAAACCGCGATCGTCGAAGGTCTCGCACAACGTATCGTGAACGGCGAAGTGCCTGAAGGACTACGTGACAAAAGATTATTATCGCTTGATTTGGCGGCGTTAATTGCCGGTGCTAAGTTTCGTGGTGAATTCGAGGAACGATTAAAAGCCGTATTAACCGATCTCGCCAAACAAGAAGGCAATATCATCCTTTTTATCGATGAAATTCATAATTTGGTAGGCGCAGGCAAAGCAGAAGGCGCCATGGATGCCGGCAATATGTTAAAGCCCGCCCTCGCCCGTGGTGAATTACATTGCGTTGGTGCAACGACACTCGATGAATATCGCAAATATATCGAAAAAGATGCGGCTCTCGAACGACGCTTTCAACGTATTATCGTGGAAGAACCGACCGTAGAAGACACCATCGCCATTCTGCGTGGATTAAAAGAACGTTACGAACTACATCATGGTGTTGAAATTACCGATTCCGCATTGGTCGCTGCCGCGACATTATCACATCGATATATTACGGATCGACAATTACCTGATAAAGCCATCGACTTAATTGATGAAGCGGCAAGCCATATTCGTATGGAAATCGATTCTAAGCCTGAAGAATTAGACCGTTTAGATCGCAGAATTATTCAATTGAAAATCGAACGTGAAGCATTAAAAAAAGAGAGTGATGAAGGATCCAAAAAACGTTTAACCCAAATAGATACCGAGTTACAAAAATTAGAATCTGAATTAGGAAAATTAGAAGAAATTTGGAATCGAGAAAAGGCAAACTTACAAGGGTCTCAAAATATTAAAACCGAATTGGAGCGCGCACGTTTAGAATTTGAAACAGCGCGACGTGCAGGAAATTTAGGACGAATGGCAGAATTACAATATGGCCAAATTCCTGAATTAGAAAAAAAGCTTGCCGAAGCAGATAAAAGTGAAAAACAAGAAACGACATTATTGAGAAATAAAGTTACCGCAGAAGAAATCGCCGAAGTCGTTTCCAAATGGACGCACATTCCAGTATCAAAAATGTTGGAAAGTGAAAAAGACAAATTATTACACATGGAAGATGCCTTGCATCAACGCATTATTGGCCAAAGCCAAGCTGTGAGTGCCGTTTGTAACGCCATTCGCCGTTCACGTGCAGGATTATCAGACCCCAACCGACCCATTGGATCTTTTTTATTTTTAGGTCCAACCGGGGTGGGTAAAACCGAATTGTGTAAAGCGCTCGCGCAATTTTTATTTGATACAGAAGAAGCATTAATTCGCGTTGATATGTCAGAATTTATGGAAAAACATGCCGTTGCACGACTCGTCGGCGCGCCCCCTGGTTATGTCGGGTATGAAGAAGGTGGTTATTTAACAGAACTCGTCCGTCGAAAACCTTATTGCGTTATTTTATTAGATGAAATCGAAAAGGCGCATCCGGACGTTTTTAATATTTTATTACAAGTATTAGATGATGGACGTTTAACCGATAGTCACGGACGTACGGTAGATTTCCGCAATACGGTGATTGTGATGACATCCAATATCGGGTCTGATCTTATTCAACAAATTTCCAAAACGGGTGATTATTTTAAAATGAAAGATGCGGTATTGAATGTATTGGGTCAACATTTCCGCCCAGAATTTCTCAATCGTATTGATGGAACTGTCGTATTTCACCCATTGGATGAAGAACAAATTAAATCCATCGCACGCATTCAAATTCAACGCATTCGCGCGCGTTTGCAAGAAAGAGAATTTGGCTTAAACGTTTCAAACGAAGCATTGGATTATTTGAGTGCAACCGGTTATGATCCTGTTTATGGTGCTAGACCTTTAAAACGCGCCATTCAACAGTATATTGAAAACCCCTTGGCTCAAGACATTCTCTCCGGAAAATTTGCGCCAGGCGATATGATCGATGTGACCGAGGATCATTCACATTTGGTTTTCAAAAAGTCAACCGCAACTGCATGAGTATAAAAGGATATAGATTATGTATAAACATATTTTATTCGCAACAGACTTATCGGATGAGTCCGATTACATTGTTAGCAAAGTTCGCGGAATGTGTGATTATACGAAGGCAAAATTGAGCATCATTCACGTCGTCGAACCCATGCCAGGCTATAGTTACGCCTATCTCGGTATTGAAGATATTGAGGGACAATTAATTGAAGAGTCACGCACTGCCCTCGCTAAACTTGGCGAAACATTATCGGTCGATACCAAAAATCAATATGTCGAAATTGGTCCCACTAAATCCAAAATTCAAGCGGTTGCGGCACAAATCGGCGCAGATTTAATCATTTGCGGAAGTCATGGACGACATGGATTATCGTTGTTATTAGGATCCACCGCCAATGCCATTTTACATGGGGCAAAATGCGATGTTTTAACAGTCCGTTTACCTGAAGCTGAGTAACTATGGAATATAAAGATTATTATAAAACCTTAGGCGTTGAACGCACGGCAACACCTGAACAAATCAAGCAATCCTATCGCAAGCTCGCTCGGAAGTATCATCCTGATGTCAGCAAAGAAGCGAATGCGGAAGAAAAATTTAAAGCCGTGCAAGAAGCCTATGAAGTTTTAAAAGATCCCGAAAAACGAGCAACCTACGACGAAGTCGGAAGCAATTGGCAAGGAGGTCAACAAGGAGCAGGCGCCCATTGGCAAAGATCTTCAGGTTTTCAAGGCTTTGGGGACGAAAATCTCAGTGGTTTTAGCGATTTCTTTGAGTCTATTTTTGGTGGCGGAGGCCGAGGCCCGCACGCAGGACATGGCGGATTTCGCGGTGGCGCGCAGTCTTTTGATCGTCGTGGTCGCGACCAACATGCAAAAATTACGATTAGCTTGGAAGAAGCCTTTCGTGGTGGCAATAAAACCATTCAACTTGAAATGCCTGAAGTGGATGCGAGAGGTCAGGTGCATCATAAATTACGTACGCTTAAAATTACTATTCCTGCCGGTACGGTTTCAGGTCAACAAATGCGATTAGCGAAACAAGGGTTGCCTGGTACAGGCAATGGCCCGCCTGGGGATTTATATCTTGAAATTGACGTGCAAACGCATCCTTATTTTACTTTGCAAGGACGTGATGTTTATCTCACATTACCGTTAGCGCCTTGGGAAGCGGCACTCGGGAGTAAGATTACTGCCCCGACATTGGGAGGACCGGTTGAACTAAAAATTTCTGCCGGATCACAAACGGGACAAAAATTACGATTAAAAGGACGCGGATTGCCCGGAAAACCCCACTCTGGGGATGAATATGTGTTACTTCAGATCGTGACACCACCAGCAAAAACGGAATCAGACAAAGCTTTATATGAAAAAATGGCAAAAGAAATGCCTTTTAATCCGAGACAATCTTTAACGTGAAGAGGAACATAGATGTCATCGCAAAAGGAATATGCGATCATTACGATCGAATCGGATGAAAATTTTTCGTTAGAAGAATTGTGTGAAGTGTGTCATCAACGTCCTGATTTTATTTATGAATTAATAGAATTTGGTGCGATTGAACCTGAAGGATATTCGGTCGAAACATGGCGTTTTAATTCCAATCAATTGCAACGTATTCAAAGAATATTACGTTTACAACAAGATTTAGAAGTTAATTTAGCAGGTGCCGCTCTCGCCATCGATTTGATGGAAAAAATTAAAGAGTTGCAATCTGAAGTAGATATTTTGCAAAAACATTTAACGAAATTTTAAGGAGAATAGGATGAAAGGAGTCCTTTTATTTTTTGGATTGTTAATGCTTACTGCTTGTGCGACAGTGTCGGATAATAAATCCTCCACAGAATCTGGCACTACTTCTCCCAAACATGTAACTGCGCCGCCGATGATGGCGCCGGGGTATTAAGTGGAATAGTAAAGACCCTCATCCCTAACCCATTCTCAAAACCTCCCTTCTCCCGCTTGCGGGAGAAGGTGCCCGTTAGGGCGGATGAGGGTGTTTCTGGCCCTCGCTCCCTACTAACTCATCACTCAAAATTCTTTTCCACAAAATCCCAATTCACCAACTCCCAAAACTTTTCAACATACGTCGGTCGCATGTTGCGATAGTCGATGTAATAAGCATGCTCCCACACATCGCAAGTTAACAATGCTTTTTTATCTTGGGTCATCGGAGTACCCGCATTGCTGGTACTGATGATTTCAAGCTCACCTGCCCCATTTTTCACAAGCCATCCCCAACCTGAACCAAAGGTGGTGATTGCAGTTTGACTAAATTTTTTCTTGAACTCTTCAAAAGAACCGAAAGTTTTGATGATAGCATCCGCCAATCGACCAGATGGTTCACCATTACTTTTCGGGGTCATGCAATGCCAATAAAAAGTGTGATTCCACACTTGTGCGGCATTGTTAAAAATTCCACCGCTTGATTTTTTAATAGTTTCCTCGAGGGAGAGGTTTTCAAACTCTGTGCCTTTAATCAAATTATTTAAATTGGTCACATAAGCTTGATGATGTTTGCCATAATGATATTCCAATGTTTCTTTAGAAATCACCGGGGCTAAGGCATCTAAAGCATAAGGTAACTTGGGTAGTTCGTGCGTCATCTTAAAACCTCCAAAAATGAATATGAGTGTAAAGACGATGTAGGGTGAAAGCAAGTGTAAGTAATACCCGTCGTCCCGCGGCTCGTCCGCGGGATCTAGAGTGGCTTAATTGTTGTCACTGGATCCCGCGGACGAGCCGCGGGACGACGGTTTTTTTTAAACGAACTCTACTTCGGAAAAAGCGGCGGAGGTGACGGTGCTCTCTCTTGTTCTGCATTAAGACTATTAGCCGGAGGCGTGGACTTACTCCACATTCCGCACTTATCAAGATAATTTGACATTTTTTTATTATATTGCCAATTTTCATAAGTATGATATAGCAAGTATACGAGTGGACCGAAAATAGAAATTGCACTTAGTCCCAAAACAATTTTATTTATTTCAGGTTCAGGAGGAACAGATTCAAGCTCTTGATCATCTGTCAGATTTTTTTGAGTTTGAGGGGAGGTCTTATCCTTGCTCGCCTCATTATTTACATTCGCTTCTTGTTTTAATAACCGATTCATTCGAGCTAAAGACGACTGCTCAAAACCCTGATGAACATTGTATTTTACTAATTGTTTTTGATAGTGATATTGTTGATACAAGTGGTACATCAAATATAACAATCCACCCACGCCTGCCGCACAGAAAGTTGCTCCTAATGTCAATAAACTGATTGCAGGTGGTTCCGTGGGTTTCAGAACTTCATTTGTCTTCGATTCAAGGACTGGTAAATTTTCCTCTTTCAATTCTTTTTCTATTTTAGTCATTGGAGGATAAGGCGAATCTTTCAATTCTTTTTCTATTTTAGTCATTGGAGGATAAGGCGAATCTTTCAATATTTGTTTTGGTTTCTTCAATGCTTTTTCGATTCTTTCCAACCATTCATTTTTTATTTCTTGTTGCTCTTGTTGCTCGCGAATATGTTTATCGGCGTAATCTGGAAAAACTTTGATTTTCTTGCTTAGGGAATCTCCGTCAAAGGCCTTAATTTCACGCGTTTTAGCGTCGGACCCAAAATTGTCACACACTTGCTGGGATCGCTTTATTCTAAACTCTTCAGTATATTTAAAATCACCATCAAATTTTTTATTTTCCTTGTTTCTTTGTTCATTTATTTTTTTCTTATATTCTGCATATGCTAATTCTCCGAGAACAATATGTTGATAAGGAATTAATTTTTCAATTCTTTTAGCAATTTCGCTCGCTTCTAGCTTTTCCCAAACCGTATCGTATTTAGGCTGTATTAATACTGCTTCAAGAATTTTTAAAATGTCAGATTTACGTTGAAGATCGTTAAAATTAGCAGCAATAATTTCGAAAACTTGATCTCGATTAGGATAATATTTTAATTTTAATTGTGAAGCCGCTGCTTTCTTTTTATGAAAATTATCTTTCAATTCACTGGGTAATGTATCAAATTCAGAATAATTTTTCTTTTTAAAAACCTTCAAATCAGCAACAGAATCCTTAGGTTTCGATTCTTTAGTCTCTGATTCGACTTTTACTTCAGGATCCTTTGTTTTAGACTCTTCTGGAACCGGAAGCAATGGCATATCTTCCACTGCTTTAATTTCTGCTTCAACACTCGCATCTAACGTCAAATTTTCGAACGAACTCACTCTCTTATCAATAGCGTTAAACCAATTTTTATTTAAAAAGGTTATCCATTCTCGTTCTTTCGCTTCGAAGTCTATCGTGGGTTTTTCTGGAATAGTGAGCACCAACCCTGGATAAGCTTTCTGTAAAGCCTGAATTTCAACGCTAATGGCTTTCTCTACGCTTGATAATTTATCCTGAAAATTGGTATAAAGCGCTTTTTTTTGTGACAAATCCTGTTCCGTCTGACACATTTCATCAATAGAAGATTTTTCTACTTGTGTAAGCTCAGTATATTTAGAGGTGAACTCTTCCAAACACGCGTCAAATTTTTGTTGATATTCTTTATTTTTATAGCTAACAATTTCATCGTTGACGAAATCACTTAAATCTTTTTTCACTTGCGTTAAGTCGGATAACTCAATGATATCTTTTGTTAAATCCAGCTTAAAATTATGTTTTTCTTCAATTGCTGCAAGATCTTTATCATTCTGAAAATTATACTTTTTATAATCCTCTGTAAGATTTTTTTTAAATAATTTATATTCTTTGTCAAATTCAGTAATTTTTATGCCTAACGCTTCATTAATTTTTTTATGTTTTTCCTGAAGACTCGCATTTTTTTCTTCCCATGAAATTTTTTCATCACGCAATATTTGTCCAAGATCTTCTTTATATTTATCAATATTTTTAAATTTAACAATTTCATTTTTGAACCATAATGCATTTCCTAAATAAAATGGGCCAAAAAATTTATTCTTAATTTTTTCAAAATCAGGAAAATTTTTGAGGGATTTAGGAATCACTAAGCTGATAATAGATTTTTTGGAAGAGGGTGAGACTTTGATGACGGGGCCTGAAAATTCAGCTTCAATTTCATCTCTCTCTTTCACAATTTTATTATGTTTTTCTCGCATCGCATCAAACATGCGATCTTTAATAAAGACTTCTAAATTAGGAAAATCAGAACTTCCTTTAACGATATCTATCAATTCATTATATTTAAGATCTACTTCTGATTCATAAAATTGGGCAATTTCATGTTTTAATGTTTCAATTTTGGGTGTTTTTTCAGATTTTTGATATTCTTCACTTACCTTGTGTTCATAATATTCGACGAGAGACTGTTTTGGTTTTTCAACATCAGATACTTCATCTACCTCTGATACCCTTCCAGAAATATTTTTTCGTTTACGAATTTTTCTCGGAATAACAACGGATTCATTTGATGCAGAAGCTTTTTTATCCGCTGGTAGATTAATAAGTTTGGTTGTATCACTGCTTACATCATCAGATTTTTTATCTTGTGGTTGATTAACTGATTCTACCGTCTCTCTAATCGATTTTAATTTTGCAATAACTTCGCTTTCAGTAGGCAATGTAATGGAGAAATCTGGATAAGTTTTTTTAAGTTGTTCAATTTCTTTTTGCATTTCTTTATTTTTATTTTTAAGAAATTCTTCCGATTCTTCTAATGTTTTATCACCTAATTCTTTTGTATACATTCTTCTAAGATGCAATAATTTTAAGCTTCCTTCAAAACCAGAATATTCTTCCTCTACAATTTGTTCGTATTCTGCTTTTTTAAAAATTAATATTTTTTGCGAAATGAATTTATTCAACTCAGCTTTAAAGCCAAGATCTTTATCTTCAAGTGTGATTAATATTTCTAGTTTGTGTTTGTCGGTATTATAAGTTTTTTCAGCGGAGAGTATATCTTCCTTAATTTTTTTTTGTTCGGATAGAATCTCTGAAAAAGTTGTTTCCATTTCCAAATTAGCTTTGGAAAGTTGATTTTTAATCGTCTCCCAATCCTTTTCTTCGAAAATGGATTCGATTTTTTTTAATGCCTTTTGACGATATTCTTCGCCTTGCACAAATTGAAAATTAACATTAAATCTTGTAATAATCGGACGAAAATAATTCTTAATAAATCCCAATCGATATATATCGAGATCCTGTACAAGCGGTGCATCATCAAGTTTGAGTGTCGCAATTTTCTTATGCGCTGTTTCTACACGAGAAAAAATAGATTGGAGCGCAATTTTTAAACTTGGTGGAAATTTTTCTTCCATCTTTTCTTGTAATTCAGTCGTTTGATCTGCCATATACTGAAGAAACGATTGTTGTTTTAATAACAAAGAGTCGCGGGTTTCAGCTGGTTCTGCAGTTGTAAATCTTTTGAGCATCAGAGACCTCGTTAAAGTCATTTAGGTTGATTTGTAACATATTTTTGACATAAAACGAAGTAAAAAGAGGTACAAACAACGAAAAAAGCAGGTAAGACCAAATGCCAGAGTGTAAAAGTGGAGGTCTTGGTGATATTTTAGGCTTCCCTCATCTCGGAGGGCTTGCACACCATACCGACGCGCTGACTTCCTCTAGCAGTTTGTTGGGATTTGATTCAATACCTGCTTCATCTGGAAGTATAGTGAAAATTTAAGTATTTTCAAGCACTTTTCTTTCAAATGATTGAATAAACTCAGATAAAAGTAATGGCTTTTGAATGAAGTCCCCCTGCATGATGCCGCAACCCATTTTTTTTAAGATATTTACCTCAGTTTCGTGCGTGACTCCATCGGCAATGACATTCACTTCTAACGTTTTCGCCAGCGCCAACATCACCTCCATCATTGCCGTATTTTCATTATTAGTAAGCATATTTTTTATGATGATGGGTGAAATTTTTAAACTATGAATAGAAAACGTTTTAAACTCCCACCATGAAATATTTCCAATTCCAAATTGACTAATACCAATATTAACTCCCAAATTTTTTAACATTGCCAAGGTTTTATCAATAATATTTCTTTGGCGAAATATCGATTTTTCTGAAATTTCCAACACTATATATTGTGGTTCAATTTGCATTTCTTGTAATACTTGAGACAATTTATAAGTAAAATGCGGGTTTTCCAATTGTCTCCGCGATATCGTGAGAGTTAATGTCGCGGTCTCGAATATAGCTTTGCATTTCTTAAATTCTTCACATGCATGTCGAATAAACCATTCGCCAATCATAATAATATTTCCACTACTTTCTGCAAATTGCATGAAATCATTAAATTCCATTAAACCAAATTCTGGATGTTTCCAATAAAGTAGCGCTTCCACTGAATAAATTTTATTAGTTTCTACATTCATCTGTAACTGATAATAAATTTCAAAGTTATTATAAATAGCAGCGCTATGTAAATTAGAAATCAGTGTCATTTCCCGAAGATTTTTTTCATACGCTTCTTTACGATAAAATTGAATATGATTAGACCCTTCTAATTTTGCTTGCTGTAAAGCTTGTTCCGCATGAATTAATAAAGTATTTTCATTATCTCCATCCGTTGGGAAAACCGCGATTCCGAATGATGCCGTTAAATAAATTTCTTTATGATTAATATAAAAAGGTTCTGCCAAAGTATTTTTTAATCGATCTGCGACATAAGCCGTCATTTCTGGTTTAGCAAGCGAAATCAATACCACAAATTCATCATTACTAAATCGACAAACGGTATCTAATTTTCGGATATTCGCATTGAGACGAGTTGCGACTTCTTTTAATATTTGATTGCAAGCGATAAATCCCAGTGCTGCATTCAGCATGCGAAATTTATCGATATCAATAAATAATATCGCAAATAATAAATTAAAACGCTGACTTTGATGCAATAATTGTGTGAACCGATCATCAAATACTTTGCGACTTGGCAAACCAGTCAAATGATCTTTAGTCGCATCAACTGCAATGTTTTTTTTTAACTCTGTTAATTCTTCTATTTTTTTATTTTTTTCATGACTTTCATGATCCAAAACTACTTTAATTCTGGCCAATTCCTTTTTTTCCGCATATAAAAAATAACCTAATACAAAAATAAGTGCCGCAGAAATGCCAAGCAATATTGTCACTTTTTATCTCCTTATTAAGAGGACAACGCTAATATACTTTCCGGTTTTACCTTTAAAACAAATTGTCGAAATGCTTCAAATTCAGAAGAATCAGTTGGCACGGGAAGCGGAGATGCTTTATATACTGCAGCCACCGCTGAACGATCTAACGCAGTATCACCACTACTTCTGGTTAACTGAACATTTAATACGAGACCGCCTGGTGCGAGACGAATCATGAGTTCCGCCGATAATTTTTTATTAACACCACCAGGGATTAACCAATTTTGACTGATGGATTGCAAGATTAATGCTTTATATTTATCAACGACGCCTTGCATTTTTGCGGCGCGCGCATCAGCAATTTGTTTTTGTTCTTTTTGCATCGCGTCTAACAGATTTTTTTCATTCATCGCTTGCATTTCTTTTTGTATGGCATCTTCAAATGCTTTCTGTTTTTGTTTTTTCTTATCCGCTACTTTTTGTTTTTGTAAATCAGCTAATAATTGTTTTTGAATCAAATCTTCTTTTTGTTTCTTGATTTTTTGATCTGGAATGACAATCGCTTCTTTTTTTACAATCGGTTGGATGACTTTAGGGGGATCTTTAGGCGCCACTTCCTTCTGCGTCACTTTTGGAAGAGGCGCCGCTTTTTTGACAGGATCTTGAATAATTTTCGATGGTTTTTTTGGTTCTTCGAATACGCGTGCTTCAATAATTTCATCAGAATTTTTGAGAACCGGCATCGGTTCTCTGAAATCAAAACTAATAATAAAACCCATTAATAAAAGGATATGCAACAGCAATGAATAATAAAAAAATGCATCATTATTGCCTTGCGTTTTTGTCGTCATGATTGTTGTATCTGCTCTTTTGGCGCTTCGGTAATTAACCCAACGCTCTTTGCCCCCGCTTGTTGCAGGAGGACCATGGCTTCGACAATTTTTCCATAATTTGAGTTTTTATCACCACGCACGAGTACAGGTCTTTTTTCCTCTGCACTTAAATGTTTTGTCACTAATTGACTTAACACACGCGGGGTGATCGGTTGGTGGGGTTTTTCAGCAATGTTTAAATAAAATTTTCCTTCCGCATCGACTGACACAATCAGCGGTTCTTTTTGATTTGGCGGAAGCGCTTTCGATTCCGTTTTCGGTAACTCGACTTTCACGCCTTGCGTCAATAGTGGTGTCGTGATCATAAAAATCACGAGCAGTACCAACATCACATCGATAAAAGGTACGACGTTGATTTCAGCGACTGGCCTTCTTGAACCTTGTTGATGAAAAAAAGCCATATTATGCCCTCGCTAATTCGGGTGTTTGTTGCGTTAGGTTTTGTTGTGCTTGACGGAACAACACATTGGAAAATTCATCTTGAAAAGAATCAAATCGATTGAGTAAACGACCAATATCCGTCGCAAAACGATTATAAGCGACGACGGCGGGAATGGCGGCAAACAAGCCCATGGCGGTCGCAATCAACGCTTCGGCAATCCCGGGTGCAACCATTGAAATCGTTGCTTGTTGTACACTCGCAAGCGCGCGGAATGAAATCATGATCCCCCATACCGTACCAAACAGTCCGACATACGGGCTAATGGAACCCACCGTCGCAATCATCGGCAAATGTAATTCCATTTTATCTTGCTCACGCATTGCAGCAACCCGCATGGCACGTTTTGCACTGTTTAGTAAATCGTCCGCCGACGTACAGGCTTGTTTATGTAAACGCAAAAATTCTTTAAAGCCTGCTTGAAAAATCGCTTCTATACCCTGCATATTGGCTTTATTTCGCAAGGAATGCGAATATAGTTCTCCCAAATCACCGCCGGCCCAAAAAAGATTTTCAAAGGATTCTATAGCGTTCCGCATAGACCTTAAATAAAAGCCGCGCTGTAAAATATATGTCCATGAAATAATGGATGCACCGACTAAAACGAGCATGACAATTTTCACGACAAGACCAGCATTCATGAAATAAGTTAAAAAAGAAGAATCAATATTCACGGGTCAAATCTCCAGGATAATTTTTTTATTATACGTCAGAGGAAAACGTGTGTCATGGATCGTTGCAGGTATCATTAATATGAATATATTTGACGCAACTCACCATGCTGTGGCACAATTATGCTCTATTTGATGAAGGTAAGCTATTAAAATGACTGATTCAAGAAAAATTCGACCACTCCAGGATTTTGAAAGTCTTAATGAAACATTAGGATTAACTCGAACTGCAGAAATTTATCGAGAAAAAAAGTCGCAAGACACCTATGTTATCAAAAATAAAAAAGTCATTATTTACGGAACAAGAACATCCTATAATGAGGAAAAAGGTATTTTTACAGATTGTTCGAATTATGCCCGAAGAAGATTAACCAATGAAGAAGTCGCATCAGAAAAAATTGCCTTTGATTTATTAAAATTATGCGGAGTCAATGTCCCCAAAACCACGCTCGTTCAATTCCCATTATTAGAACAAAAATACGATCGTCCATATACACTAAGCATGGGACAAAGAAGTGAAATGGCTTTTTATACTGGTATTGAAATAAACAATACGAACCCTAAGTATAAATATCTTTCTCCAGATATAGACGAAATTATTCAAGAAAATTGTCAGGATACTTTAGGAATTGCATCGCAAAAAATAGAAAATGCTAAAACTTTAGATCAAATATTAGGAATTGAAACGGAATCGCATCCAAAGCAAAAAGAAGCGCGTACCAAAGTATTGGCTGAGCAAAAAATAAATGGAAAACCCATTAAAGGTCTTTTTGAAAATCTGCCTATTTTTGAATTTATTTTTGATTACGACGCAATAGGCTTTTCAATTAGTAACGTTTTATTTGTGGAAAAAGAGGATTGTTACGAAACCATTAAAATTGATCCAGGTAGTGTCATGTTGGATGAGAAAAAGTTTCCGGGCGAGACGAACCCTTTCCAACAAAAAAAAATGAATACTTTTTTCACCAATAAATGCATTTTAGATGACATGCAGAGAGGCTCATCATCTAATCTCCGTGAAGCTTATCAAAATATTCAACCCGAACAAAAATTGGCAGGAATAAAAAAAGTTATTCAGTTAACGGATGAACAAATTGCAAATACCGTCAACAAAAGCTGTGATGATAAATTTCTTCCGGCATTAAAAAAACAAAGCATTATTGAAACCTTAAAAATGAGAAGAGAATTATTTAGAGATTATTATTATCAAATTCCATTAAGACAACCGACTACCGCACCAACTCCTCAATTTTTCCAACCTAAAAAAGCGGAAAAAATGCATTCCCCTTTTATTACTCCTTCATTTTTTATGCTTTTGTTTGAATTTTTAAAGCAAGCTTGTATGACACTCGGTGCGATGGCTTTACTACTATTACCCCAGATGAATCAGAATGTGCCGGAGCAGACTTTCCGTCCGCGGGTTCCCTAAACACAACTTTTCTCCGGCATTTTTAACCCAAAATGCGCATAAGCATGCTTTGTTGCAATACGCCCGCGCGGCGTGCGCATGATAAATCCCTGCTGAATGAGGAAAGGTTCAATCACATCTTCTATCGTGCCGCGTTCTTCGCTGATAGATGCTGCTAAATTATCAATGCCGACAGGGCCGCCATCAAATTTTTCAATCAATGCATGCAATAATTTTCGATCCATCATGTCAAAACCTTGATCGTCCACGTCTAATAAATCTAACGCGAGCTTAACAATTTCACGCACAATTTTGCCATTCGATTTGACTTCAGCATAATCACGCACGCGGCGCAATAAACGATTGACGATGCGTGGCGTGCCGCGCGAACGTTTCGCAATTTCTGCAGCCCCTTGATTATCAATCGGAATTTGCAAAATATGTGCAGAACGATGCACGATTTCCGTTAATTCATCGACATTATAAAATTCTAGACGCTGCACGATACCAAAACGATCGCGTAATGGAGAAGTTAACAAACCAGCACGTGTCGTCGCACCGATTAACGTAAAAGGAGGAAGATTTAGCTTGATGGAACGCGCCGCAGGCCCTTCACCAATCATAATATCCAGTTGATAATCTTCCATCGCAGGATATAGCACTTCTTCAACCACAGGACTTAAACGATGAATTTCATCGATAAATAATACTTCATTTGCTTGTAAATTGGTGAGCAGTGCTGCCACATCGCCAGGACGCTCTAAAACCGGCCCAGAAGTTTGACGAATCTGGACATTCAATTCATTCGCAATAATATTGGCGAGTGTCGTTTTGCCCAAACCCGGCGGGCCAAACAATAAAACGTGATCTAAAGCATCTTTGCGATTCATTGCCGCCTGAATGAAAATCTGCATTTGCTCTCGCACGGCTTTTTGACCAATATAATCATTTAACTTTTTTGGACGAATAGCACGATCTAGGGCTTCATTTTCATTTTGTAATGTACCTGAAACGACTCGTTCTATTTCTTTCATACCACCATTTCCCGTAACGAACGACGAATGATATCTTCGCTATTCAATGCGCCGTCATCGATTTTGTTAACCACTCGTGTCGCATCGGATTGTTTAAATCCTAACGCGATTAAGGCAGAAATTGCATCCTGAATAATGCCATGACGTGCCCCACTTGATGAAATTGGTTTTAATTCTTCCGCATTGTTTTGCAAATTATTGAGTTTATCTTTCATCTCAATGATTAATCTTTCTGCAGTTTTTTTGCCGATACCAGGTATTCGCGTTAAACTATCGACATCTTGATGTAAAATCGTGCGCACAAATTCTTCAGGTTGAATACTCGATAAAATCGTTAATCCCAAACGAGGGCCGACGCCATTCACTTTTAATAAGGTACGAAATAACGCGCGCTCATTTTGATCAAAAAAACCATACAAATGATGCGCATCTTCACGCACCACAAAATGCGTATGCAGAACGACTTCCTCACCAATATCGGGCAATCGATA
>JABDCZ010000009.1:0-53430 GCA_013287885.1 Gammaproteobacteria bacterium | reverse complement strand
AAGTATTTTTTAATATCAGCAATTGCTGCTGTGTGTCCCTCACCTCTGCACCGAAACGTTCGGGATCTTGCATTTGATGTTTGACCAATGCACTGAAATCCATTGCAGCTCGACGAATTATTTCGCATTGAGGCCGCTCGACATTTTCACAATTTTCATACTGTGATTGTAAAAATTTCGGATGTGTCAAAAGATAATCGTACGTTAATTCGTTTTGACAACTCATTAATAAAAGCGAAAAGATGAAAACATAAATCAATTTCATTGAATGTTATAACCTTAAGGTGGAAATGGAATACCAGTACCTGTCAATAAATAAGTAAATGGGAGACATAATAATAAAATCCCAAGCACTAATAATACAATCACCGTACTAATGGGGGCCGCGAGTGGATTGACGCGGTATTGTAAATAACGAAATAGAGAAGCAAAAAGACAAGAAAAGCCGATAATCCATGAAGCGGTACCGACAAAGTCAGATAACACCGTCACAGGACCCAGCATATCATTAGCCAAATCTCCAAAGCTTTCGCCACTCTTGATTGCAGCAAGCGTTAGCTTCGAATACAAAACGCTAGAAATAAATAAAAACCATCGGAAATAATTTATACGCATCACTTTGATAAACCTTTCTCTATCGTTATAATAATTTTAATAAAACTACCCAAGACTCATCCATGTCTGAAATAAAAGATAAACTTTTTAATGATCCGAATATTGAATATCCTATTCATTCGGACTTAGCTTTTTCAGAATATATACACATTTCGCGCGATATTATCGCTAAAAATCGCGTGGATCTCAATCAAAAAAACCAACATATTATTAACGCCAACTCCCCTTTCGAATACCGTCCGGCAAAACCGAATCATCAAGGCATATTATTGGTACATGGTTTATTCGATTCTCCATTTATCTTACAAGATATTGGCAAAAAATTAATGGAAGCAGGTTTTTTGGTAAGAGCCGTCTTGTTGCCAGGCCATGGCACAGTACCTGGCGCTTTATTGAATGTGACTTACGAACAATGGTTAGCGACAGTGCGGTATGGTATAGAAACTTTTAAAAACGAAGTGGAAAAGACTCATATTTTAGGTTTTTCTTTGGGTGGCGCACTTTCTTTAATGCAACCCAATCTTGCAAGTTATACGCTCCTCGCACCGGTTTTTAAGATTCGTTCTATGTTTGCACCACTTTCTTTTTTCTTTAAGCAGAAAGCAGCGTGGTTTTATATCGACCCTGCTGAAACATTAGATTATGTGAAATATGGTTCCGTGCCGTTTAATGCGGTATATCAAGTCTATTTATTAACGAAATTATTACAAAATATAACGCTGAATGCCCCAGCTTTTATGGCATTACCCCTCAACGATATGACCGTTTGTTCGAAAGCCACGATTGATTATTTTAAGAGAAATTCTAACGCGAAAAGTCGCATGATTTTATATACGCCGCACCTAAGGGAGCCGTCGGAGCTATGCAAGTCCTTCGGATCCAGAAAGCCTGCAATGTCGCTCTGGATCCCGCGGACGAGCCGCGGGACGACGAGTTTTGATCCACGTATTTTATGCAAAACCTCTGCCTATCCCGACCTTCATATTTCTGATTTCTCACATCCTTCAATCCCCATCTCCCCTAACAATTCCCATTATGGAAAAAACGGCGATTTTTCCCTTGCAAGTCACTTCCCGACGGATGAGAAAATAAACTATGGAGAATTTAGTGCCTTACAGTTGAAATGGAATCAGTTTGCTTTACAATGCCGTCTTACCAATGAGAAATACCAACGCCTTTCTTACAATCCCGATTTTGAATTTTTATCTAATAAAATCATAGATTTAATCAATATTTGTTGATTTTTTTTACGATTCTTGTCATCTTAATGTCATGTTTTTAAAGTACAATTGAAAAAATGATTGATTTTATTGCAAAAATTGCTCAAAATATACGTATTAGGCAATTAATTTTGCACTAATAAAACGAGGTAGTGGAATTATAATATGTTAAGACGAAGTTCGACATACGATATTGCAGAAACTATATCCGAAATGCCTCACAACGCCATTCCGCAGGCACAACCTACCGTTGTGCCTGAACCCGATCTACATCCCAAAACTCCCAAAAAACCCCAATGGAGCGCTTATTTCAAAGCCGGCCTAATCAGTATTTTATATGCATTAGGCGCTTTGGCCCTACTAGCAATCTTTGGCGAAGCGGGAAATATGATTTTTTCAAGCTGGTATCAAACCGCTATTACTTTTGCTGCCTTCGTCGGAAGTCATCTTTCCGGTGCAACTTACTTTGGGCGAATTAAAGATCTCTGGTCAGATGTCAAAACAAAATGGTCCAGAGAATTAAAGGGCACTGCGCTTGGTATCACGATTGCATTGGTAGTCGGAATCACTTTCACCATATTACGTACCGCCGGTCATTTTTTTGTAGGTGGCGCTGCAGAAATTGTAGTTAATTTTATCGCAGCCATCGGCGCGGTCGTAGGTACCGTTGGATCCATGGCTGGATTTGCTAATCGTTTATCCAATGGACGTGATGTAAAAGCCATTTTCACAGGGTTAGCGCTCGGTCTTGGCACGAGTTTAGCATTATTTTTTACCGGCAATGCAGCTTTGACAACCGTTGCCGCCGTCACCTCTTTTTTAACTGGTGGCATCGCCATTCCTTTTTGGGTGATAGGTACTTTATTTGTCGTGGGTTATACCGGCGCCAATGTCTCTTCTTTTGATTATCATGCGAAAGCATTTCGTTACGTAGTCCATTTAAAAAATAAATTTTTTAACCCCGATTATCAACCTGATGAGGCGCTTCTTCGTGACTTTCATCAATTCCGCGGTTCTGCAGTAGGTGTAATTGCAGGTCTTGTGATGGCATCTATTGTCATCGTTTCCGTCGGGATTTTTGTGACGCAGCCCTGGTTTTTAGCGATCCCGATTGGCTTAGGCGTTTACTATAGTTGTACCAGCCTTATCGGCGGCCTTTGCGGACGTATTGGCAGAAAAATAGGTGAATTTTTAGCAAACATGAAAATGGCTGAAACACCACCGGTCACACAACCAATAAGTAGTCCTTCCCCGCAATTAACCACAAAATTGAATGTGGAGCATGCAGCAGCTTTAGAAAGCGCATTCCACGCTCCTTCTACCGTAGTAGAACCAACGTCGGTATCAATAACTTCCGGAGTGGAGCCTGGAACTACATCAATATCAAGATCGAGAAGCTCTAGCACTACAATGATAACAATGTTATCAGAACGTTCTACGTCGGATCCAACGCCACCAGACTCTCCAGAAAGTGAAATCTCTGATATTGCACAGGCGTTAGCACCAGAAGCCTCTGATGACTCTCCAAGTAGGGAAGATAACTCACTTTCAGAATTACTTGAAAATAGCTTATTTACTAATCGTGGTGAGTCAACGGTAACAGACATAGAAGAACGCCCAGGGCTTGAACCCTTAACGGTGTAATAAATCGCATTTGTTGTCAATGTCATTCCCACGAAAGCATACTGTCCCTGTCATCTCCGCGCAGGCGGAGATCCATTCATAATGGATTCCCGCCTACGCGGGAATGACAGTTTTTTTATTACCGATAAAAAATTTTCCTCATTAATTTATACATAAGCGCTTTATATCGATGATGTATTTTAGAATACTGCTTTTCTCTTAAAATATATTCATTTTTTAAAATAGCTGAATCAGATAAAATACTTAATACTTTTAAATAATTGATTTCTAACAAATGGTAACGCGGACTATTCACATTGACGAAACGATCGTTATCCATATCATATAACGACCACCACCCATTAGAATAATAGGGTAGCATTTTTGTTAATGATTCAATGCCTACATTCCAAAGATCTTCGATCCATTGTTCACCCACCCAATATTTCATTTCGAAAATGCATATTAAAGAAGACATAAATCCATTAATGACGCCGGTTGGTTTTTTAGGATATTCTTCAAAATAAGGTAAACCAGTGTGAGGAAATATATGCAAAAAGCCACCCTCACTAATGGGAGTCGTTAATTTTTTTAGTGCAAGGATCGCAGCATTTAAATAAATCTCATTTTGACTGTGCAACCAAGCGCGTAGCATCACAGATGCACCTCTGGTTTGTGCTAAAGCCGACGACCACGGTGCTTTTGATTCAAACCAGTTAAAACGATATTCCCATAATCCCTCTTCCGTTTGTTCGGCAACAAAATAATCGACGTATTGCCAAAATTTTGTAAAAAATATTTTGTCCTCTGATACGAGATATTGATCATGTAACCCCAGGGCATATTGAAAAGCCGCTTCTGGATTCACTTGTGATCCTATCGGTTGATCGTAAGGTAAAACAATAATTCCCTCTGCATTTTGTAATGAATATTGTAGCTTTTGACGATAATCAATAAAAAATGGAGGGACTTTTTTGGCATCTTGGTAATGAGGTAAATCTTCTTTTTTATTAAGCGTCGGAGGTTCTGGAAGATACCAAAAAAAAGCCGTGGAAGGCTCTTTTCTTAAACGTTTAAGAAAATAATTATCGAATAATTTCCAGGTGCGCTTTATGTAATTCATTTATAAGATTACCCCATTGTGGGAAGGAAAAATGACAAAATGAGACGATTCCACATTTGCATCATCACTTTCTTGAGAAAATGCTTCTTTATATAAATTATTTTCCCAGAAAAGGTTTGATATATTTTTTAATAAAATGTTGTTGTCCGTCCAAAACTTTCGGCTGTTCTTATCAGAAAATTTTTGGATAAAAATATTTTCTTTAACAACCAGGCTATCGACATTATATGCGGTTAAACCAAACCTATTTTGAGAAATATAATTTTTGGTAATGACGATGTTTCTATTACTTGCCTCGATATTCTTTTTAGTAAAACCAGCCAAATAAAATAATATATTATGCTTTCCAAAATTAGAGTCAATGTAAATTCCATAAGTAATTCCGTTCATAATATGATTACTTTCAACGACTCCATTTCGCGCTCCCAGGATCACAATGGCATAACAGGAATCTGAAGCAATGAAATTACTTCTAATAACAAAGTCATCAGAATTGACAATATCTATTGCATCTCCTACATTATTGTTTCCTCCAAATAAAATTTGATTATTTTCAAATAGAATGTGATAACTATTCAGAAAATAGATATTTGAAAAGCTCACCTTAGAAAATAAATTATCGGTAATTACAACATTTTCCGCATTCTTTAAAATTAAACCGCCATGAAAATTGTTTATGTTATTGTGATTTACGATGATGTTACGATGAGATAATTTATCTCCGCTCAACAATGTCACAGAATAGGATTTATCCACATCGAAATAATTATTCGTGATATCGATATCTCCTTCTGTGAGATTAATGAAGCTATACATTATCCTTTCAGGATTTGGAATGATATCGTGATCTACATGCACGTTAACTGAATTTTTATTTAATACTAATTTCCCTTGCGAAATATTAAATAAGTATGAATTTTCTTGTGAAATTGTGCCATTGATGACACTATTTTTAATTTCTAATGTCGCATTATTAATGACATCAAAATGACCTTCGCTTAAATCGAGAAGCACGTTTTCATAAGATATCGAATGATCAATAATTTTAGTGCCGATAATTTTTACGGTGTCCGCAAAGACATAATGAGATAAAATTAATAATAACGCACCAACAACATATCGAATAAAATAAATTTTTTTCATACTAACCTATTGTTTAACCATAAAAGGGTAATAACTTCTGTCATTGCGGTTCGTCTTTGCAATAATTGGCTGTCTGAATAATGTTTTTCAATATCGATCTGACTTTTAAAATAGTCAGAGATTTTTGTCGCGTTATTTTTTAAATGCGTGCGAATTTCACCTCCCAATCCCGCTTTTAATAAACGGTGGATAGGAATATCAAATCCACGTTTGTAACGCGCGAGACGGATATTATCAGGTAGTTTATTCTTCATGATTTCTCGGATTGCCCATTTGCCAAATCCATGGCGTAGTTTCAAGGATTTCGGTAGTGCAAGACCTAACTCAACTAAATGATGATCCATATAGGGTAGACGACTTTCCACGCTGTGGCCCATTGCATTACGATCTTCATAACGAAGTAAGGTCGGAAGTGTAAATTGTAAAATATCTAGCGATTGGCGCTGCCACAAATCCTTTTCTTTTTGACTTAAATTCAGTGGCGTGTATGGGAGATTCAAAGCAGTTATTTCTTGTTTGCGATTCATATAACGATGACGGTGATGCCAATAGGCATGTAGAGATGGTAATTCTGCAAAAAACATCGGGACAAGCTGAGCAATCTGTTGCAGGGCTTTCAAATAATTTTTTTTACGTATTAAATGTTGAATTTCAAAAATTAAGAATTTTTTATAACCCATAAATGATTCATCACCGCCCTGACCTCCTAACAATATTTTGATACCAAAAGATCGTACGCGTTCATACAGTAAATATTGCGCCACAATACTCCATGATGAAAAAGGTGCTTCTTGTACCGTCAGTGTTTTAAATAAACCTTCTATCATTTCTTTTGCGGTTGGCCATACATATTCAATTTGCATTTTTAAAAAATTTCCGCAATGCGCCACAATGGGTCCTTCGGTTTTTTTGTCATTGGGATGTGAAAAAGAAAATCCCAATAGATTATTTTGTTTGTGACTCACGAGAGAGGCAATGGAAGATGAATCTAATCCGCCACTGAGTGAAATCGCAAAAGGTACATCTGAACGCATACGAATTTCAACGGATTTTTCTAATTCGTTCGCGAGCATCGGTAATAAATCGCGATTATTCACGGTGGATAAACGATGAATCGACTCTTCTACATGATCATTTAAATGATAATATTGCGTTATGTTATTTACCAAAATGCCATTGGAATGTAACTTCGATTGTAAATAACATCCAGGCTTGAGAGTTAATAATTTTTCATAAGGTGAGGATTCTGTCCCATCTTCATAAACAAGAAAATGTAATCCTTTTGCTAAATAATCCATGTTAGGTTGTAAATGTAAATGTTTTGCTAAGATGGTACTTGAAGAAGCAAAATATAAGGTATTATTGGCTTCAATGTAATAAAGAGGTCTCACGCCGAATCGATCTCGACATAACCATAATTCCTCACGTTCGATATCAAATAACGCAAAAGCAAAAGGACCTCTAAAGTACTGCAATGCCTCGATTCCCCAGCAAGCGAATGCATTTAAAATAACTTCTGTATCACTATTCGTATTAAAAACGAAATTATTTTTTAGCAGTTCATGACGTATCTCGATATAGTTATATATTTCGCCATTAAAAACAATGCAAAATCGTCCTGAATGGTCCCACATCGGTTGATTGGCTTTTTGAGATAAATCGATAATACTTAAACGATTATGCCCCAATAAAACTTCTGTGTTTTTTCTTTTGATCGCTATTATTTCTTGATGATCAGGGCCCCGCGAGAATTGATCTTTCACAATTAAATCAATTACCGCATGATGCGATTGTAAAAGCTCCGATGTCAATATTCCACTAATACCACACATTTTTAGAGCTCCCTAATGAATGTCATTTTTCCTCTAAAGTTTGATGACGCAACGCGAGCGCTATCATTAAAAAAAGCATCGCATTGAAAGCTAATCCCTTGTGTACTGCAAAAAATTGACTATAAAAAAAGACGCTGGCAAGCAATGCAGCGAAACCTACATAAATCATCTGATTGGATTCGATGGCTTTTTTTAACAGAGATTTAAATGTTGCAATATATAAAAATATACATGAAAGAAAACCATATAAACCACCATATACAAGCGTATAAATACATAAATTATGAATATAAGTACGCTCTTCTCCATTCGCGACAAGAAATTTATTGCCAGCGCCAATACCAAAAAATAAGCTTAAAACACCGGAGTTTAGCCAGGTTTTCATTGCGGGTAACCATTCGTCGTAAATTCTACCGTTGCTATAGTCGGTGGCAGCACTTGAAGATGCGCTGTAAAATCTTGCCAATAATCCTTGTTCTAATAATTGAATTTTTGGAATGGCTGAAATCATCATGATGCATATACTAAATAAAAATAAATAAATAAAAGATCGCAAGACGATATCAAACAAACGTAATGCATTTTTTTGATAGCGTTGATAAAAATAAAGCATAAAAAAAACAAGCCAACCAAATAATATAGCAAGCACAATGGAACGTGTTAACGTGACTATTCCTGCAAATAAACTTAATAAGATTAAAAATCCGGTGAATAATTGAATGACGACATCTTTAAAGGTTATTACTTTCCGCGCAAAGAAAACCATTGGCAATATGGCAAGACATAATACAAAAGGCAAAGTAGTCCGTGGCTCAATGAGGGTGATTCTTCCTCTTAACACATCGAAAGTATTAATCACATCGTGAGCATGAGAAAAATATAAATAAATCTGATAACTCGCTTGAATAATTCCAACGAAAATAAGAATCAAACCAATTGATAAAATATTCAGTAAATTTTTGGGTAGAATACATAAAACTAATAATGGAAAAAAATCAATGTAAGGGCCAATTGCGCGTAAAATATTTAATATTGGCACCCCCTCTAAGATCGAGATCAATACAGATAATAATAAATAACTTAAATACCAAATCACCGCGATAAATACACTGTACTCTGGTTGATAGAGTGTATAATTTGTGATGGTTACCATACATAAAATAGCTAAAAAACAAGGTAAAGCAATAAGAATAACATCATAAATTTCGATCGTCTGTGGGGCTGGGGTTGCCAAAAATGAGATAAGCATTAAACAAAAAAGTAGTGAAAATATAACTATACGCATTCTAATTTCCTTTCTATAGGGGACCCCTCACCCGCCGCACGAAAAACACGTGCGTCGACCTCTCCCACAAGGGGAGAGGTGATATGATTAACCTCTCCCCTTGTGGGAGAGGTCGACACGCGTAGCGTGGCGGGTGAGGGGTCGCGCCTTCGCAGGCATGGCGCACTCATTAAGCTAACTCTTCATTCTTAGCATCCATTTTCAAACTTAAATTGTGATAATGTTTTTTTAAAATAAATAATTGCATAAAAGGTTTAGCGATAAATCCAATCCATATTAAAAATAATATAGAATAAGGAGAATACTGTATGATGAGAAAAGCAATCAAAGCTGTGATTAATTCAGATAGAGAAAAATAAATCACAATGAGAGGATTATTTTCAAAATGATTAATTTTAAAATAAATAATTCGCACAAGCGTTGTGAAATAAAATCCTAACATTAAAATCGCGATCAATTGCATGGCCACATATAACAAAGTAGCACTGGTTTTGAGGCTAATCATGAGTGCAATCAAAGCAATGAGAATACCTTGCCATGTGGAACGAATAGATTTATCAATGAAAAGATCTGAACGCTGCAATTTCTTTTGCCAGTTCGCGAGTCTTGCTCCAATAAATGAATCTACTAAAATATAACGTCCTGCCGAATATAACCGCACTACCATAGAAAACATCGAAAGATAGCCTGCACCATAGTTGTAAAATGCACTGCGTATCATCACTTGAAATAATTGATCGCCGATCACGGCCGTTAAATGACGCATAAAAATCTTAACACTCATCCACAAATTTATTTTTTTATGGCTTTCCATTGCAATGGAATGATGGGGTATCATTAATAATAAAATGCATTGCACAACGGGGGTAATGCTGGTGAAACAGACAATCGCTGTAATTATATTATTTTTAAAAAATAGATAACTGAACAGAATTCCCGGAATAATAATAAAATTAGGAATGACATTAACTATTTGTGCTAATAAAAATGAATTATTTCTTTGTTTGTACGTCACCAATAATGCGACTAATAAATTTAAATAGCCACTAATGATAATGACAAATAAAAGTGTGAAATTTAACCCATCTGAAAAATAGTTCATGATCAAACCAATGCCGATCGCTAGGGGTAAGGTAATGATTGAACCCGCGATGAGAATTTGACGCAAGGAAAGTATGGCATACAGATTTAAACAGGATAATCGCATCGCATCGATAGAAAGGCCGATCGTGTAAAAAATAGATAAATATAATTGTAATATGTCATTCGTTGCAGTAAAACCGATAAGATAAACAATCAGAATTTCTCGAAAAATACCGAATACCATACTGACTGAAGATAAAATAACGGCGATTTTATAGTGATGATCTACACTTATATTTTTCATAACTTTTACTTTTGTAATGCTTTACATAAATGATCAACAATATAATGTTGTTCATCCTCTGTGAGATAGGGATGCATCGGTAAACTCATCACGGATGCCGCTGCCACTTCCGCAACTTTTAAAGACGATGATGGTTTGTTATCAGCAAATACAGGCTGCAAATGAAGAGGAACAGGATAATGAATCGCAGTGGGTATATCGGCTTCTTTTAAGCGCTCACACACTTTATCTCTTTCTGATACTTCAATCGTATATTGCGCATAAACACACGTGTTTTCAGGTAAAACATGCATTGGTTTCACATGATTTTTTAATAAATCATGATATCTTTGTCCGATCAGTTGTCGGCTTTTAACTTCTTCTTCAAAGACATCCATTTTAGCGAGTAAAATTGCTGCTTGTATGGTATCCAATCGACTGTTCATACCAAGCAATCGATGATGATATCTTTTACTTTGTCCATGGACCCGAATTTGTCGCATATCATTTGCCAACTCATCATCATTGGTAAAGCAAGCTCCGCCATCCCCATAACATCCTAAGGGTTTTGAAGGAAAAAAACTCGTGCAAGCAATGGTAGATAAACTACCCGATTTTTTTCCGTGATAGGTTGCCCCTAGACTTTGTGCCGCATCTTCAATCACGGGAATCTGATGTTCCCGCGCAATCTCATTAATCGCATTCATATCTGCACATTGACCGTATAAACTCACCGGCATGATGCATTTGGTTTTAGGAGTGATGGCTGCCCGAATTAATTTAGCATCAATATTATAAGTATCTGGATCAATATCCACAAATACGGGTGCCGCTCTTAACAGTGCAATCGTTTCTGCGTTAGCAATAAAAGTAAAAGGACTCGTGATGACTTCATCTTGCGGTTGAATGCCTAATGCCATCATCGCAATCATTAAAGCATCCGTACCATTTGCAACAGTGATACAATGCTTAACGCCGATATATTCTGCCAACTTTTTTTCAAGCTCAAAGACTTCGGGGCCTAAAATATATTGTCCATGATTGAAAATAGCATTGATTCTCGCATTGATTGTTGATTTTAACTGATCATATTGCTTATGAAGATCGATAAATTGCATAATCCTATCCTTGATTAATATCCGTTTCAGCAAAACATTGATCGTATTCCAGAAAATATTGCAATCGCGTATTTTTACAAATTGTTTTGGCATGGCCTTTTAATGGCAAATCTAATTTTTCACCAAATTGACTGATCCAACCAATTTGACGGGCGGGATTACCTACCATTAATGCATAAGGAAGCGTATCGTGATTGACCACGCTCCCCGCACCAATTAAAGCATAAGCGCCGATCGTGACCCCACAAATGATAGTGCAATTTGCGCCCAACGTAGCGCCTTTTTTAATGAGAGTATTTCGATATTCATTTTTGCGATCAATGGCAGATCTTGGATTATAAACATTGGTAAATACCACACTGGGCCCGCAGAAAACATCATCTTCTAAAGTGACATTATCATAAATTGAAACGTTATTTTGAATTTTGACGTTGTTACCAATAATCGCTTTGTTACCAACAAAAACATTTTGTCCCAAAGAGCAATTTTTGCCAATTTTTGCGCCGGAAGAGACATGTACCCAGTGCCAAATTCTTGTATCCTGACCAATTTCCGCACCGTCATCTATTATCGCAGTATGATGAATCCGTGTTTGCATTGCGCATCCTTACGTGAATTCACATCGATTGTATTTTCTCTTGTTTTTGTTATTTAAACAAGGAATACTATTTATATCTTTAAGGCTGTCCCAAGTTAAGAACAGAGGGTATTTTACGTTGCAAGTAAAGCGCAGGAGGCGGGACGCCGACGAGCCATTGCAGAGTAAAATACCCTCTGTTCTTAACTTGGGACAACCATATTTATGTCCTCAATATAGGGAAATTTTCTGATGATTTTTTCCTTCTCTCATTTATTGCAACCGTGGTTACTTCCTCCAGGAATTTGTTTTTTACTAATCTTGATTGGATTTATTATCAGTTTTTATTACGCAAAAATAGGTAAATCCATTGCGATTTTTGGAGTGATCAGTGTATGGTTACTCAGTACGCCTATTGTCGCTTATTATTTAATTAACCGATTGCAAAACCAATATCCGTTGCTAGAAACTTTTCCTGTTGATACACATGGCGTTATTATTGTGTTGGGTGGCGGCAATACCATACAAAAAGAATATGGCAATAAATTAACGGTTTCTGATACTACCTTGCATAGAGTGAATTATGCCGCTTTTTTACATCAAAAAACGCAATTACCTATTCTTACCTCTGGCGGCAAAGGGATGCTAGGAGAAAAAAGTGAAGCGGAATTAATGGCGGAAGTATTACAAAATAATTTTAATATTCATGCAAAATTAGAAGAAGATCAAAGTCGTACGACAGCGGATGAAAGTTTTTATGTAGCTAAAATCTTAAAAGAGAACCAACTGAAGCATGCTTATTTAGTCACAAATGCATGGCATATGCCGCGCAGTGTGTATATTTTTCAATGCAGAGGAATTTCTGTCACCCCCGCTCCGATGGATTATATTTTATATGGCCCTGGTTATTCGATTTTAAGCTTCTTTCCGAATATCCAAGCACTAGATGCGAGCGCAATCGCCATGCATGAATTGATCGGCTTGGCTTGGTACCATCTTCGCTATGCAAAGACTTGTGTCCCAAGTTAAGAACTGAGATGAATTTTATCTCGGAGATTTTTTAAAATCGCAGAGCCGTAAAATACCCCAAAGTCCGTGATGTTTGTCATATTTGCACTGGTCCAAGTGACACCATTATCAAGACTGGTCACGATAAAGGGTGGTTGCGAATTGTTGTTGTCTTCGCCCGCCGCCATACAAAAACTACCTAAACAAGTGACGGTATTCAACATGGCATTATTGCTGAAACTTGAAATATCGACGATGCGAAATGAAGCACCTTTATCATTCGTTACGACTAAAAGAGGCGGAGCCGACCCGTTATTATCCTCTCCTACCGCAGCACATGTCGTCACCGAACAATTCACTGCGGTAAAAAATCCATTGTTTGTGAGTCCGGTTATACTCGGTTGCGCCCAAGTGCTGCCATTATTCGCACTCATGACTATCAGCGGAGCGCCAGATGTATCATCTACACCTACCGCTATGCAGAATTTATCTAAACAACTGACGCTTCGTAAACTACCAGCAGTGCTGATGGAACCTAGATTGATATTATTCCAATGGTTGCCGTTATCATTGCTGACCGCAAGCAATGGTCCAGAGCTATTCAGATCTTGACCGACTGCAGCACAAACACTGCTAGAGCAACTGACACTATAAAAAGAGCCATGATTCGTGAGGGAGGCTAAGCTAGGTCGACTAAGGGTACCATTACTGTTCCGCACGATAATCAAAGGAGGAGATGTTGTGGATAAATCCTGGCCTGCTAGAATACAATTATTATTAAAACATACTGAACCATTCAATACACCCAGCGTCACTAATCCTGAAAGATTGACCTCACTCCAACTGGTTGTACCGATGGCGAGAAGTGGTGCACCCGTTGTGAGATTTTGTCCCCCACTAAGACAAAAACTGTTGGTACAACTCGTCGTATTAATAGAACCATTGGTCACAAAATTTAATGCCACTCTACTCCATACTTTATTATTTTGACGAATCACAAGCAGTGGTGCGCTACCGGCGCTTCCGCCTGCGACACAGAAATTATTCATACAACTGGATGTGAGAAAAAATCCATTTGTCAAAAATCCAGCTTGACTAGGATCGACTTTACTCCAATGCACGCCAGAATCTTCACTGGTCGCGATTAACGGTGGAGAAGGACTCGCTGCAAAATCTTCACCAACTGCTACATTCATTTCATAGCCAATCGAGATTGAGACTCGCGCTGAAAGCTCTGGCTGCGAACAAATCGCATTATTAAAAGCGCAGACGCTCGGTGAAAGCTGAACATTGCTCGGTAAATTATTATTTCCTTTTAAGGTAATGGTAAAACGGCAGCTTTGATGTACCCCAAGCGAAGACCCGCAAGTGTTATTAGATAAAAATACTGCTTTTTTAACATTATTCGATAAGCCATTTTCAGGATGAATCGTGATATCTGTGAGCGTTTTATTAATCATGTTGGTGACGGTATAGTTAATCACAGCTTGACCTGCGCTATTCATATCAATAGCGGTAACCTGGGGCGTAATTTCAAAGGCGGTTCCAGCCATCACAGCGCAGGGGAAAATAATAGATAATGATAATAAAGCCATACGAATTGATTTATGCATATCTATTATCTCCTAGTCACGAATTTATTACACCGAAACTTCTAAGGTGAAAACTATCGCTTGCGTATCTAAATTTTTTATTGTCAATGGATCATCTGCGGTTTGAAAGGTTAAATTTCCAAGTTCGCCTTTACCAAAATTCATATAACGATAATCGAGCGATGCGAACCATCGTGCTTTGTATTTTTCAGTCGTGAACAGTAAATGCTGAATCCCAGCACCCACTTCATAGGCAAATGCGGTGTTTGTGTGACTATCAACATGAGTATTCGTAGCAACCGCTGTGCTCGCAGCATTAGAAGGAGATTCTGAATAATCATATAAATGATTCCAGCTTGCACCCAAGCCCACTAATAAAAAGGGAACCCATGCATATTGCGTGTAACGCAACCTGGATTCAACCATGAGCGCCGAACTTTCTGCTTTAAATTGATAATCCAACGTATCCATTGATGGTGACGCATTAACAAAAGGATATTCTATACCTTCAATATGATGGAAATTGGTATAATATCCCATGAGTGAAAATGCAATGGCGATTGGTTTTTGATTAATATTTTCAAAAGTATGGCCCACACCAAGACCGCCCAAAAATGAAGTCACATTTTTTTTGTCTGTGTCAAATTCATTAGTAACGGAATTATTGATTTGGATGTATTCGTTGTTCGATAATCTAGAAAAGCTTGCTCCACCGGAAAGATAAACATCCATGATATTCGCGTGACTTGCGAATGAAACAGGTAATGCAATCAAACCAATCCATTTTCTTAGCAAAGCAAACTCCTCCTCAATGAAAACGTGTATGAAACATACACGTTTTTTTAAGTTACAATACAATGCCGCCAGTTTGTGGGAATGGCACAATTGTCATCGATTGACTATTATCTCCGTTGATGTCTTGTGTAAACGCTTCTTTGTAAATATTGTTGGTCCAAAGTAACCCTGTCACATTTTGTAAAAGAATACTGTTATTCGTCCAAAATTGTCTTGATACCGCATCTGAAAATCTTTGGATAAAAACATTGTTAAATACATTGAGATTCGTGATATCTGTCGCAGCAATCCCATAACGATTTTGTGACATGAAATTATTAGAAACCACGATATTTGTCGCACCTAGCGGTCTGGCTGGTAAACTTGCGGCAAGTTTATGCACATATTCATCTTGGGCCTCAAACTCAGGATTGGACAGCAAATTAATGGCATAGGTAATTCCGCCAAAAATTTGATTGCTATCAATCGTCACATTATTACTATTTAAGACATAAACGCCATGACACGTAGGTGTCAATAATAAATTTTGACTAATATTCATCGTATCAGAATTGATAATATCCATCGAATTACCGAGACGATCATTACCTGAAAAAGAAATAGTATTTCCAGTAATTGTCCCGTTGCTTCCCATCACTACGATATTGCCATAACTATTCGTATTGAGGAGATTATTTTTAATCAAAGCATTATCTGAACTTATTAAATAAAATACGCCGTGAAAATTACTAACATTATTATTTACCAATTGAATACCAGTCGTCGGAATACTCGATGTCGTGATAAGAAATCCCGCGGTATAAGGTTGATTAATCGTAAAAGTGTTATTGCTTAAATTCACTTTGCCTTGCGCGACTTGAATAACATATTGCAACGATTGTGTCGTTGGGTGTTGCGCGATATTCGTGGCCGTTATATTGACTTGATTCGTATTCATAACGAGTGAACCCGCACCATCTACGGTAAATAAAGTAGGATTGGTAGGAGAAAGCGTTCCGACAATACTACTGTTATTTATGGTTAAAGTTGCGTTGTTTTTAATGATGAATGAACCATTACTCATATCCAAAGTGGCATTGTTGTACGTTTTTGAAAAAGAGATGATGGTATTTGGATGAATCACAATTGTTTGCGCGTAGCTTAATCCGGTCATCATTAACAGTGTTAAATTAGAAATTATGCAAAAGCATCGTTTCTTCATGTGTTTAGATAATTCCATATTGGCTATCCTTTTCAATAAAAAATATCCTACAAAACTAAGGGATAAACACACCACCATGTTGAGGAAATGTGACAAATGATAAAGCATTACTATTGTCACCTGGAACGTCTTGCGTAAATGCTTCTTTGTAAAGATTATTCGCCCAAGTCACATTGGAGGCTGAAGGCAGTAAGATATCATTATTCGTCCAATACTGACGAATACTGCTATCAGAGAATCGTTGAATAAAAGTATTACCCGTGACTATCAATTGGTTTATTACACCACCTGATAATCCATAACGATTCAGCGATATATAGTTATTGTTAATAACAATATTGCTATTCGAAAGTAATGTTAATTTTTTCTTTGATAATAATTGTGCTAACGATTTGTTATTTACCTTTTGGAGTGAAGAAGTCGGGATAGAAATTCCATAAGACAATCCATCGACAATTTTATTATTATCAATCGAAATATTTTGTCCGCCCATAATATATATTCCGTAATTTGAGCTACTAGAAATAATATTATTTTGGATATTCACACCAGTGGCATTGATAAGATCAATGGCATCGCCTAAGCGTAAATTACCTGGGAAGTAGAAAATATTATTATTGAAATTATTCAATTGGCCTGAATTATAGATGTTAGAAAAACTCACATTCCAGAAAGTATTCCCACTCACCGTGGCATTGCTAGAATTATTGAGATATAACCCGCCATGAAAATGTTTGATCGTATTGTTGGTAATACTAAAATTGGTCGTTGCGGGTACGTTGGTTTGCAGCAAGCTCACCGTGAAATCCGTATCCGTTGTAAAAGTATTTCCGTTAAGATTCACCGATCCTTGTTGTATTGGCATAATCGGGTATAAAGATTGAGAATTCGGATTGGGTGTAATGCCACTCACTGTCACATTCACAATATTGTTATTCATGACTAAACTTCCATTTGTCATGGCAGTAAAGAATGGATTGCTAGGGGAAATAGTGACGTTAATTGTCGAATTTTGTATGGTTAAAGTACCACCTGTGTTAATCGTAAATCGACCATTCGACATATCTAGAGTGGTATTGTTGTAAGTGGTAGCTGTATTAATATTTTGATTGCCGGTTATAACAACATTTGCAAAAGCATGATTAATCATAAAAAAGGAAAATGTTGCGATGACACATTTAGAAAAATAAGAGGACTTTCTAAATTGTCCTGTTTGATATATTTGCATTAAGGCTCTCCTTGCCACAATTTATCTTCGTCAATTAAGGTAGAAGCAGGTCTCTTTAGCCGAACCTTAATCTCTCATCAAATTTACTTAGAGTCAATTTTTTTTAGTAATCGACTACCACCTGGTCGTGTGCGTAAGTTGCCATTTTTATAACATCATGGGTTATTTTGGCTGTTCTGTTCATATCTTCCTCAGTGAACGTCGGTGATACGAGGAACATCAAGCTGGTTTCTCCTAAAGTTTTTGCCACGGGCTTTGTTTCATAAAATAGACCGCTGTTTTTGAAGGCACCTTCTGCGTACACCTCACTACAGCTTCCGAAAAAACAAGAGACATCACGATGATTAATTTCTTGCATCACTCTGTCACGATTCCATCCTGTTTTTAACTTTGTAGGGTTGATAAAAACATAATATTTGTAATACGAATGCAAAACTTCTTTGGGTGGGACTGTCACTCGCAAAGCTTCTATGTTCATAAAATATTTGTTTAGAATATCCGCATTTCTTCTTCTTTTGTCTAACCAATCAGATATTTTTTTTAATTGTACTCGACCAATGGCAGCTTGAACTTCCGTCATACGCCAATTGGTTCCGAAAGATTCATGCAGCCAACGATATCCCGGTGGATGTTCTACATGATATACCCTATCAAAATCTTTGCCGTGATCTTTGAAAGACCATATTTTTTGCCATAATGCTTTATCATTCGTTGTAATCATTCCTCCTTCACCGCCTGTCGTTATGATTTTATCTTGGCAAAAAGAGAAGGCCCCAATATGACCCCATGAACCTACCATGCGATCATGAATCATTGCCCCATGTGCTTGTGCGCAATCTTCTATGACTTTAATTTGATAGGTATTTGCTAAAGCCATAATCGATTCCATTTCCGCAGGCCAACCGGCAAGGTGTACCACGATAATGGCTTTGGTTTTAGAAGTAATACAAGGTTTTATCGTTTCTGCGGTGATATTTTGTGAAACTGGATCTACATCAGCAAACACCGGTGTCGCCCCTCTTAATACAATGCAACTGGCTGATGCAATAAAAGTCCGACAAGACGTAATGACTTCATCTCCAGGACCTATATTTAAAGCATATAAAGCAGCTTCTAACGCGACCGTACCATTCATCAGTGCGACCGCATATTCTGTACCGGTAAATTTTGCGTATTCTTTTTCAAATTCACGGCATTCATTCCCAGTCCAATAATTGGTACAGCCTGTAGATAAAACATTTTTTACTGCTAGAATTTCGTCTTCACCATGCTGCGGCCAATCTCTAGTTTTGATACTCATATATTTCCTTACATTGATTCTTGTTTCACTTTTTGAAATACTTTTGCGGGATTTCCAATGACAGTTTGAAAAGGCGGCACATTTTTCGTGACAACCGCACCCATTCCTAAAATGGCACCCTTTCCGATGACGAGAGGAGATTCCGTTGTTCCTTGTTTAATAATGACGCCTGTCCCCACATAGACATGATCTTCAATAATAATATTTCCATTACAATGCACATTGGGCGCAAAAGTCACATAATCGCCAATGACGCAATCATGTGCGACATAAGAATAAATATTGGCATGAAAAAATTTGCCAATTGTCGCGTTCGAAGTAACGGTGGTGAATGGACAAAAGATTGCACCTTCCCCTATTTTATTATTGGATAATTCTATTCGATTTAACGCATTAATTTGAAAAGCTTTCGCACCTTTCCTTAACATCATTTCTGCAATTCGTTTTCTTGTTTCTGAATGACTAATGGCGATATTAAAAAATTTTTCTGAAGACTCATGTGCAAAAAATTCTTCAACAGTCATCACGAGAGAATTATTAACAAATTTTTCTTGCGAGTGTTGCTCCGTCACAAATACTAACTCAAAGTTTGTATCGGGTAGTAAATGATTTAACATCGCATTGGCAAGTGGCATGACTTCTCGACCAAAGCCTCCTGCTCCGACGATACCGTATAAGGGCATAGCATTTACCTCCATAAAAATTATTTTTTAGATTCAAAATCGAATCTAGACATTGTCGCTAAACCTTCCGCGTTAATTCCTTCGCGTTTAAATACTTTAATCATCGTTAACAAAATTATTTTCACATCTAAAAAAAATGATCTGTGTTTGACATACCATACATCCAGTTCAAATTTTTTTTCCCAACTTAACGTATTTCTACCATTCACTTGTGCCCAACCGGTTATTCCTGGTAAAACAGAATGTCTCAGTCTTTGTTCTTCCGTATAAAACGGCAAATATTCCATCAGTAAAGGTCGAGGTCCCACGAAACTCATCTCGCCCTTAAGTATGTTAATAAGTTCGGGTAATTCATCAATGCTCAAACTTCTTAAACATTTTCCAAATGTTGTCAATCGTTTAGCATCATCCAACATATTTCCAGATTTATCTTTCACCTCACGCATTGTTCTGAATTTATATAAATAAAAAGGTTTTTCATTTAAACCTGGACGTAATTGTTTAAAAATAATTGGAGTTCCCAAAAATATGCGAATAAGAATACTAATCAGTAATAACAAAGGTAAGGATAAAAATAATAATACAATCGCACCAAAGATATCAAAGACCCTTTTCATCCGTTCGCGATACATGATATGTTATCCTTAACAAAAGTAATCGAGGGTGAGATTGCTATCAATAATTTATAGGTAATCATTTTTTTAATCAATATCTAAAAATTGTCCTTTAACATAAGGAACATGTTAATGATTAAAAGTCAGCTGTTGAAATTGCTTAAGGATAAACAAGCACTCGTTGCAGTCATTGGTTTAGGATATGTAGGATTACCTTTGGCATTTAGATTTTCACATGTCGGATATAAAGTCATTGGTTTTGATATTGATCTCGATAAAATATCAAAACTGAATTCAGGACTTACCTACATTCAACATATTACTCCTCAAAAAATTGCTGCCGCTCTTTCAGAAGGTTTTATTGCAACGAATGATTTCACAAAAATTAAAAATTGCGATGCAGTGATTTTATGTCTTCCGACCCCACTCGGTAAAAGACGCGAACCTGATTTAAGTTATGTTTTAAATACTCTCGATACGATTTTACCTTTTCTTCGAAACGGTCAAGTCATCTCACTCGAAAGCACAACGTATCCAGGTACGACGGATGAAGAAATTAAACCGCTCATCGAATCCATGAATTTTGCGATCGGCAAAGATATTTTTCTCGTTTACTCACCCGAGCGAGAAGATCCAGGTAATGCTGTATATGCCACTTCTAATATTCCTAAAATTTGTGGCGGCACCACGCCTGATTGTTTGGAAATAGGCGTTGCATTATACGAACAAGTCACAGGAGAGGTTGTCAGCGTCAGCTCAACAAGAGCGGCTGAAATGACTAAGCTTTTAGAAAATATCCATCGTGCTGTCAATATTGGATTAGTCAACGAAATTAAAATTTTGACTGATAAAATGGGTATTGATATTTACGAAATTATTCATGCCGCTGCGACTAAACCTTTTGGTTTTGTGCCTTATTATCCAGGCCCTGGTATAGGTGGTCATTGTATTCCTGTCGATCCATTTTATTTAACGTGGAAAGCGCACGAGTATGGCGTACGCACTCGATTTATTGAACTTGCCGGTGAAATTAATAGTTCCATGCCACAATGGGTCGTGCATAAAATTATTGATGCCTTGAATACACATCGAAAACCCATTAAAAAAAGTAAAGTACACATTTTAGGAATTACTTATAAAAAAAATATCGATGATGTACGAGAATCCCCCGCCATTCGCATGATGGAAATTTTATTGAAAAAAGAAGCGTTGGTTTCTTATTCTGATCCGCACTTACCGATATTTCCAAAAATGCGTGATTATCATTTTGACTTAGAAAGTCTGCCATTATCGGCTGAAATGTTGGCGGAACAAGATGCTGTGATTATTGCAACAGCACATGATTTATTTGATTACGAGTTTATAAAAAAACACGCCAATTTAATTATTGATACTCGCGGAGTGTATTCCGAAAAAGATCCAAAAGTCATTAGGGCTTAAATCCCATGAAAAATCAAAAATTTCGAATTGGAATTGTTGGGTGTGGAAAAATTTCTACGAATCATTTTAACGCAATTCAAGAGCTCTCCGATCAATTTGAATTGTTAAGTATTTGCGATAAAAATGCGGATAATTTAAATGCGGTCGTTAATAAATTAAATATTCAGGGATTTCCTGATATTGACACCATGATTGCGGCGAAACCAGAGTTGGATATTTTGACGCTTTGTACGCCGAGTGGCATGCATGCAGAACAAACCAAACGAATCGCACAATTCAAAAAACATGTGATCACAGAAAAACCGATGGCAACTCGCTGGTCGGATGGTGTGGAGATGGTAAATGCTTGTGATCAAGCGAATGTTAAATTATTTGTGGTGAAACAAAATCGAAATCAAGGCGCTTTACAATTATTGAAGCGCGCGATTACAAAAAATCGTTTTGGCCGTATTTATCTTGCCAATTTCAATATATTTTGGACACGTCCGCAATCCTATTATGATCAATCAAAATGGCGAGGCACTTGGGAATTTGATGGTGGTGCTTTCATGAATCAAGCAAGCCATTACGTTGATTTACTCGATTGGTTAATGGGTCCGGTACAAAGTGTGCAATCGATGATGTCGACACTTTCTATCAATATGCAAGCAGAAGATACTGGCGTTTTAAATATACGCTGGCGATCGGGAACGTTAGGTTCGATGAATGTTACGATGCTGACCTATCCCAAAAATTTAGAAGCTTCACTCACTATTTTAGGTGAAAAAGGTACTGTCAAAATTGGTGGCGTATCTGCGAATCAAATTGAACATTGGGAATTCGATACGAAAGATGCAGAAGAAGATGTGAAAGCAGAACAATTAAAAAGTCCGCCGGAATTATCCGCGCATTTTAATCATAAAATTTATTATCAAAATGTTTATGATACGTTATGCGGAAAAGCATCTGCAGATACCGATGGTCGCGATGGTTTGCGATCACTTGAAATTTTGATTGCAGCATATTTATCGGCGCGCGATAACAAAAATATTAGTTTGCCTCTCGTTTATTAATCATCAAAATGGATGTATGAAGATGAATAGGCATAAAAAGGATTTGAGTAAATGGCTTAAACGTTCGATTGCTTTTACTTCTGATTGTTTGTGTATCATCGTTGCGTGGATTTTAGCGGAATCACTCGCAAATCCACTCGGTTCACTTCCACTAAATACTATTTTAATTGCTGAATTTAGCTTAATCGAAGTGAGCATTTGTATTATTTGCGGATTATATCGTGGCATCTGGCGTTTTGCTTCGATCCCGGATCTAATGAGGATTGTACGCGCCATACTATTAGGAACGTTGTTTTGTATCCTATACGCTGCCATTGAAAAAATTCATATTTCCTACAACATTTATATTATTAATGCTTTGTTGTTTGGCGTATTTTTATCGAGCTCTCGTTTAGTCATTCGACTATACAGTAATTATCGACATTTTTCGAAAGGCAAACGTATTTTAATTGTCGGTGGTGGCAGTGCTGGAGAAGGAATTATTCGAGATTTATCTCGATCTTTCTCAGTTTATCAATATATTCCAGCAGTGATTATTGACGATGATGTTTCAAGACATGGCAGTGAAATACAAGGTGTTCGTGTGGTTGGCACTTGCAAAGACATTCCAAAATTTGTGACCAAATATAAAATTTCATTAATTTTAATTGCGATTCCCTCTGCGAGTTCTAAGCAGATGCGTGAAATTGTCAAATACTGTGAACTCTCTAAAATTCCTTTTAGAACATTACCTTCTATTAAAGACATTGCTGATGGCATCGTCAAATCCAGTGGCTTACGTGAAGTGTTATTAGAAGATTTATTGGGTCGCGATCAAATTTATCTAAATGTTGAAATAATAAAATCGACCATTGAAAATCAAATCATACTGGTAACTGGCGGTGGTGGATCAATTGGCGGAGAACTTTGTCGTCAAATATGTAATTTTCATCCTAAAAAATTAATTATTGTTGATAACAATGAATTTAACCTTTACTCGATCGACATGGAATTACAAAAAAAAATTGATCCTTCAAAATTTCACGCGCATCTTTGCAGTGTTACAGATAAAATTGAACTAGAAAAAATATTTACCCTTCATAAACCAAGTATTGTTTTTCATGTCGCCGCTTACAAACATGTACCCTTACTTGAATCTAATCTCCGCGTTGCAATGCATAACAATATTATTGGGACGCGTATTGTTTCAGAATTATCTGAAAAAAATCATATCAAAACATTCGTGCTCATATCGACTGACAAAGCAGTGAACCCTACCAACATCATGGGTGCCACAAAACGCGCTTCAGAAATTTTTTGTCAAACGTATAACAAAAAAACGCAGACAAAATTCATGACAGTAAGATTTGGAAATGTATTAAATTCTGCAGGAAGTGTCATTCCGCTATTTCGCCAACAAATATCACTTGGTGGGCCACTGACGGTGACACATCGAGATATTACGCGATATTTCATGACGATACCCGAAGCAAGTCAACTTATTTTGCAAGCTGCCGCCATTGATGAAGGGCATATTTTTGTATTAAACATGGGTGAACCAATAAAAATTAATTATTTGGCGGAACAAATGGTGAAATTATCCGGCAAAGAAATAGGTAAAGATATTGAAATTCAATACACAGGTCTTCGTGCAGGGGAAAAATTGCATGAAGAATTACTCTATACATCAGAAAGTATTTGCGATACAACGCACCCACAAATTAAACAAGCCAAAGTTAAAGAATATGATTGGAATCACATTATTGATATCATCAATCAAATTGAAATAGCATGCGAAATTGGCGATGAAAATCAATTAAAAAAATTATTATGCAAACTAGTACCGGAATATCAAACGACAAAAATATCTAATACCAAAGATGAAACAAAAATCCCTAATCAAACTTTAGCTTATGTGTAAAAAAATATGATGATGAAAATATGTAGTACGATGATGATGGCAATGACACTTGCAGCTTGTAGTATCATGCCAGGTATGCAAAATCCTGATGTGGCAACGATGTCGCATCAAGGGCACGTGCGATCACCGACATTTAATCCCCAATTAATTTCAATCACTCCAGAAACGATTGCGGAGCAAAATATTTCGCATCGCGCTTATCGTATTGCACCTTCGGATATTTTAAATATCGTGGTATGGAATCATCCTGAATTTACGCCAAAAGAATTATTTTCTACACAACTAGGTTCAACCTTAAGCACACAAGGCATGGCCGGAAAAGAAGGTTATCTTGTCAATCAACAAGGTACCATTTATTTTCCACTGGTCGGGACTGTTACTGTCGCAGGTTACACCAGTGATGAAGTGCGTGCACTGTTGACCATGCGTTTGAAAAAATATCTCAAAAATCCAGAATTGAATGTCAGAGTGGCCGATTTCAGAAGTAAAAAAATATATGTTTTTGGCGAAATAATGAAACCAGGATTTATTCCTTTTTCCGATCAAATACTTTCTATTACGGATGCCATCAGCATGTCTGGTGGGTTTGATCCAAATGCAGCTGATCCTTCCCATGTTTATATTATTCGCGCGGGAGTGAATCTCTATCAGCCTAAGGTATATTGGTTGAATGCGAAGAGGCCTGAATCATTACTATTAGCAGAACATTTTGTTTTAAAACCTGGTGACATTTTATATGTTTCATCAGCAGCAGCGACACGTTGGAATCGTGTGCTTAATCAGTTGTTACCGACCATTGAAACCGTTTGGTATACTAAATCAATTATTAATAATGGATAGTCATATGAAAAGTGGGGACAACCAAAAACACATCGTTGACTATATCGATTTGCACACGATGATTGAGACACTATTCAAAAAAAAATGGCTTATTATCCTGATCACAGCCATTTTTTTTATCCTCACGATGTTTTATGTCACAACTAAACCGAAAGAATACCTTGCAAGTACTATTTTACTCATAGAACCCAATCAACTATCCAAAGAAACCCCGGGCACAAATAATCATCGGGGCTTAAGATTTAATGTGGGAGAAGAATCGGCCGCAGCGCAAATTGCTTTAATGCAATCGAATTTTATCTTGATGCCTTTGGTTCAATCCCTGCATCTTGATAGTCAAAATCCCGCCCCTGAAGTCATCGATAAACTACGTCGAAAATTATTGATCGTCAATCTTTCTAACAGCCAAGAAAACTTAGCCAATAAAACTGAAATTATTCAAATTACCTTGCGCGGACAAGATCCGAATCTCATCGCGACAATACTCAATCAGTTAGTCGCGATTACTCAGGAAAAAAGTATTCTTCATCAACAAAAACAAATTGATGTTGCATTAAATTTTTTGCATCAACAAGTGACAGAGACTCGGCATGCTTTACAACAATCAGAAAATAAATTAAATACCTATCGCGCTTCGCATGGAAAAATAAACATTCAGTTACAATCTAAATATTTAATGGATCATATTGCAGAGCTTGATAAACAAATTGAAGAAGTTTCTTTAAAAAAAATTAATTTATCGCAACAATTTACTGAATATCATCCTTACATGCGATCACTCGATGAGAAAAAAAATGAACTGAAAAAAAGACAAGCTCAACTGCAGCAAAAATTGAAAAAAATTCCAGGCGAAGATCAAGTCAATATCAATCTTTCACGAGAAGTTGAAATCAATAACAGTTTATATTTACGCGCGTTGGATGAAGTGAATGAATTAGAATTTTTGAAAACGAGTATCGTCAACACCATACAAGTGCTTACACCCGCAAAAACACCTGAATTTTCACAACCCATTAAATTATTGATCATTGGCTTCATCAGTCTATCGATAGGTTTCATTCTGGGTTGTTTAATCGTACTGAGTTGGAAAATATTCGCGAGACAAATTGACAATCCGCACTGGATCGAAAAGACTTGGGGAATTAAAAATCTTGCGGTTATTCCCTATAGTAAAACGCAAAGACGTTTTACAAAATCATTTACACAAAAAAAATTGGCTTACTTGCCTTTAGTCACTAATCAATTGCATTATGATTTCACTTTGAATGCAATCATGACTTTGCGAAATACTATCCAATTTCATTTGCACCAAAGTGCAAATCCGATCGTCACCATCATGGGATTGACGAATGGCGTTGGAAAGACTTTTATTTCCATCAATCTTGCTAATATTTTGGCGCATGCGGGCAATAAAGTTTTATTCATTGATGTAGATGTTCATCACAGTCATATTCAGCAATATTTTAGGAATACAAATTTACTTGGACTGACAGATATTCTTTATCATGAAGTTTCCATCGAAGATGCGGTTTCAGAATCACCTCATTTTGCTCACTTGCATTTATTGTCTTTAGGTAAAATAGATAAAAAACGCATGGATTTACAGTTAAGTAAAAAATTAAATACGCTGTTACAGTCATTAAAAAACCAATATCAATATATCATTATTAATGGTACATCGAGTGTATATATGAATGATCAGATTTTATTTGGAATTGATGTCGGAATGCATTTATTATTAATTGGCGCGAATCGGCACAAAATCCATGAAATTGAGATGGGACTTAAAAATTTAAAACATTTAGGAATTAAAATAGATGGTACGATTTATAATCATGTAAAACCGAATAAGTCGCACCGATATTTTCATCACATGAAAAAATACAGCGCTCTCAACGTGACTTCAACATAGAGGAAGCATCCCTTGGAAATCACATTTATTGGTCATGCAGGATTCTGTTTTGAAACTGAAAAATCTATTATCATTACAGATCCTTGGCTTTCCGCATTTGGTGCATTTGATTCGGCATGGTTTCAATTTCCACAAAATCACGACATGGCGGCTGTAATTCAAAACAAATTTTTGCACTCTAAAAAAAACAAATATATTTATATTAGCCATGAACATAAGGATCATTTCGATCTCGATTTTTTGATGTCCCTCCAATCACGGGATTTTGAATTGATCATCCCAAACTTTCGTAGAAATGCGCTTTATGCTGCGCTTAAATCCTATGACTGTAAAAAAATACATTGTTGTAGTGATGCGGAGGTGATTACGTTAAGTGATGGTAGCTTGCGTCTTTATTTGGATGATTCTGAATTGAATCGTGACTCTGCACTCTTGATCAATGCCGGTGGTTTTACCGCGCTGAATATGAATGATTGCAAACTCTACGATCGCTTGATAGCCATTCTACGCGAGAACGGCAAAATTGATGTATTCACCTGTCAATTCTCAGGGGCAACGTGGCACCCGACTTGTTATGACTATTCAGAAGAACAATATACCACCATTTCGACAAAAAAAATGATGACCAAATTCGAATCTGTCGCGAGAGCCATTCATAATGTATCGCCACGCGTCTACATTCCGAGCGCGGGGCCTGCTTGTTTTCTTGATCCAGATTTATTTCATCTCAATACTGAACCCGTCAATATTTTTCCCTTTGCGCCTAAATTTATCGAATTTCTCAAAAAACGACTGCCGAAAATTCCCGTATGCGAAATGATGCCGGGTGATGTCCTTGATCTAGCATCATGTGAGTTAACCACGAAAAAATCCGATCGCGTGACGGATGAAAATAGGTTGACCTATTTAACGCAATACGCACAACAATATGAACGTTATTTCGCAGATCGAAAAGCGGCATCCCTCCGAGATATTGATTCAGTATTCGATCGCTTGCGAGAGCAGTTACAATTAAAACTGAAAAACATGCAACTCGCTAAACGTATTCAATCTCCGCTTTACATATCATTTTCGGATGATGCTGAAAAATCGCTTAAAATTGATTTCAAATCAGATTCCATTGAAAAATCAACATTCGATGGAAGCGAAGATCATTATCAAATGATGGCCCCATCATGGGAAATTGCGCGTGTTTTAGATGGTCATCTTACCTGGGAAGATTTTTCCCTGACATTTCGCATGAAACTCAGTCGCGCACCTGATGTGTATCAGCCATTGGTGCAAGGCTTTCTCATTTTGGAACCTGAAGATTTGGATGCGTACTGCAATATGGTCCTTCGAGTAGAATCGCGTAGTGAACGAATCCTCGTCGAAACGGCGCATGGTCGATTCGCCATAGACCGCTACTGCCCCCATCAAGGTGGTGACTTGAAATGCGCGTGGATTGAAGAGGAACGTTATATCACCTGCCCTCGACATCGATGGCAATTCGATTTATTGAACAACGGGAAATGTCTCACCAATAATAGCAGCGTGAATGCGATGGCGCTGGATGAGGATACGCCGGTGATGGCTTCACTTAGCGTCGTCCCGCGACTTGTTCGCGGGATCCAGAAAGCTTTCGATGCCGCTCTGGATCCCGCGGACAAGCCGCGGGACGACGAGATGTAGGGTAGGCAAAGCAGAGCGTGCCCACCGACGGCTCACAATGACGGTGCCCCATTAATCACGGGACCTGAATCGACAACTCACTTTCATTATTTAAATTAACCAACAACGCCTCCAGCGTATCCGTCAAATGCGTCAAATGATGGTTCTTTCTCACAAACGCGTTTCCGCGTTTCCCCATCTCATCTAACTCATGTTGTGGTAACACCGACAATTTTTCAATGGCGTCAGCTAAAGAAGTAGGGTCATTAGGTTTAATACTGATACCCGCGCGATATTTTTCAATAGGGTTAAATGGCGTATTGATACCAAAAATAATAGGGCGACCCATTGCCAAATAATCAAATAATTTGTTTGGGCTAATTCCCCATCGAAACGCCGGAGAATCCGTTAACAATATTACATAAGCATCCGCTTGATTGAGTACGGAATAAATATCTTTTTTTGAAACAGGGTCCATAAATTCAACCATGGTTAAATTGGTGCGAGCGGCAAGTTTTTGCAACCGAGATTTCTCAGGCCCATCTCCAATTAAACAAATACGTATAGAATGCGCGAGATTTTTTTGTTCTAAAATTTGGGCCGCCAATATCACGGTTTCTAAATCATTCGCAAGACCATGCGTACCCGCATACATGATAGTAAATTTATTGGATACTTTTTGTTGAATTTGTTGTGGTATTTCATCAAGATTTGCCGCATTTGGCAGCCAGGTTATTTTATTGGGCGCGACAGAAAATTGCTGTAAATAAGTATCCGCATTGGGTAACAACGTAATGATGTGTTTCGCCCTTTGATAAAGATAACGTTCCATCCACTGCATTAATTTAATCATAGGATGATTTGGTGACATGCCTAAATCTACTAAAACAGCCGGCCATAAATCCCGCACCTCTAATACAAATGGTACATTTAAACGTCTTGCCAATAACTCTCCAGCGAATGCCGCAAATAAATGAGGACTGGATCCGATAATGACATCCGGGGGCGCGTTCCGTGATAGATATTTTTTTAATAGTAAGCGGTAACTAAAAGTGACGATATTTTTAAAACGTTTAATCGTGTTACCTTGATACGGTGGTGTTGGAATCCAAATAAATGGCACTTCGGATTGATAATCCATCTCGCCAAGAGGCACATCGGTTTTAATAAAATGATGGGAAAAATGATTATAATTGGAAGCAATAAGGCAAACTTCGTGCCCTCGTTTCATCAACTCTCGAGCAAAATTATAGTGTCTTGTTCCGCCAGCCATTGTAGGCGGAGCAGCATAATGATTAATGATCCAAATGCGCATCTATCATTCCTTTTTTTAAAAAATCCACAATAAGATTCCCTGCATTGCCGCGACCAAAAGGAAATTGATTCTCGATACCACGCGAATTCAATGCATTCATGGCAGCTGTAAGAACACCATCGGCATCAGATGGAGAGACAATTTTATTCCACCCAAGGGCCACCGTTTCAATCCATTCTGTTGGTTGGTTGCGTAAGGTGATACAAGGTACTTGATAAAAAAATGCTTCTTTTTGAATACCACCTGAATCCGTCATAATCAGCGCGGCATGTTTTTCCAACATGATCATATCAAGAAATCCTACCGGTTCTATGATTTGAATCAGAGAATTGGTTAATAATGATGGATCATGATTATTTAAAATTTGCTTGGTACGAGGATGTAATGGCATCACGACGGGTTTCGTTCGCGCCAATTGATCAAGGGTTTGAAATAAAGTTTTAAGGGCATTCGGATCATTCGTATTTTCTGCACGATGAATCGTCGCCAATATATATTCCTTCGGCTGATAATTTAACTGCTGTAAAATATGGCTAGTTTGTACCGCTTTTTCAATGTAAAAAAGCGCCGCATCGTACATCACATCTCCCACCGGGATAATCCGCGAATCTGCGTAACCTTCTTGGTTCAAATTGATAATCGCCTGTTCGGTTGGGGTAAATAACCAGGTGGACAATTGATCTGCAATAATGCGATTAACTTCTTCAGGCATTTTACGATCAAAAGTGCGTAGCCCTGCTTCTACATGCGCGACAGGAATATGTAATTTGGCCGCAGCCAGTGCGCCTGCCAACGTTGAATTGGTATCGCCATAAATGAGCACACAATCAGGTTTTTCTTTTAACAATAAAACCTCAATGGCCGCGAGCATATCGCCCGTTTGTTTGCCATGTTGATGAGATCCAATGCCAAGGTGATAATGAGGAGTGGGTAAGTTGAGTTCGTTAAAAAAAATCTGCGACATATTGGCATCATAATGCTGGCCCGTATGGACCAGAATTTCATGCATGTCAGGATCATTCTGCAATATTCTAGAAACAACAGCCGCCTTAATAAATTGAGGCCTTGCACCAACCACCGTGATTATTTTTTTCATTTGATTTCCATAGTTCATTGGACTCTGTCCACCGTCGTCCCGCGACTTGTTCGCGGGATCCAGAGCAGCATTGCAGGCTTTCTGGATCCTTCGCGTTACCAAGTCGCGGGACGACGGTTGTGTAGAAGTTATTTAATTACTATCGCAACTTCTGTTCCCGATCCTAATGTTTGCTCTGAATGATAAGCAAGATACTCAAATTGAACGTTATTCTTTTCTGCAAATTCCCTAAAGGCGAGATATTCATGATTTTCCCAGTCAACAACATTGATATATTCATCAAATAAAATGATGGTGCCTGGGACAATTTGATGTTTTATCAAATCAAAAATATCTTTGGTCGATTGATATAAATCACAATCAATGTGTATAAATGAAAATGGATTGCAATGTTCTTTAATAAAAGTTGGTAATGTATCAGTAAATAGCCCTTTCACCAAAACTGCATTATGAGGAACTTTTGGTAGTTTTTTTATAGCGAATGCGCCTTGTGGCAAAATCGTTCCCCAATCTCCTGGCAATCCCTCGAAACAATCAAACCCATACACAACATTTTTAGTTTTGCTTATGTAATCACTAATCATTTTTAAGCTTTTCGCTTGAAATACACCAAATTCTGCATAAATGCCTTCGGATATTTGGCTCGTGAGTGCTTTTTCCAGACAAAAATGGATTAAATCTTTTCGACGATGAAATCGGCGAGCACCTTTTAAATGTTGATTCGCAAAAGTCACTGAACTTTCGAAAGCAGATAACGCCATATATTTATAAAGACTATGTTTTTGGAATCGAAGGGTTTCAATGAAGTTTTGATAGAGGTTTTTCTGTGCTTTTAAAATATTTCCCACGAAATTCATACAAATTCCTTATGAAAAATAACGTGAATTCGACATAAGCACATCGTGCTTATGTCAGAAGAGTCGTTATCCCGGAAAACGTTTTTTGTTTGTCCGGGATCCACTCTACACGTCAGTTCATCAATAAAGAAATTTGATGTTTTTTATCAAATTTCTTATAGCGAACTGACGTAAAATAAATTAAGCATTGAAATTATTACATCAATTTCGCTGAATGTAAATATATCAGTCACCAGAGCAGCAATGCTAATATTACTCAATCTTTATTAATATTATTTTTATGCATTTTTTTCTGAACCTTTAAGTGTGTAAGATAATATTATTTATCATCATCCTCTGCTTCATCAGTATTTATCAATCGTAAACGTTCATTTTTCTCTCGTGCAATTTTAATTACTTTATGTAGTTTTGCTTCTAATATATTTTTTGGTGGCAACTCTGTTAGATATTGTGCTACATGAATCCCACTTTTACTTAATTCTAGAAGTTCAACATGTTCATGTTGATTTTCAGCGCATAGTATAAGCCCTAAAGGTTGTTCTTCATTTTTTCTGCGTTCATATTTATCTAACCAACGCAGGTATAATTCTATTTGACCCTTATAGCTTGCTTTAAACTTACCTAATTTTAAGTCAATCGCTATAAGTCGCCTGAGTCCACGGTGGTACATTAACAAATCGATATAATAATCCTCATTATCAATAGTTATACGTTTTTGACGAGCTATGAAACAAAAATCAGTTCCTAGTTCTTGCAGAAACTTACATAGTTCATCCAGTATGGAGTCTTCAAGTTCTTTTTCACTAAAATTTGCAGGTAAATCAAGAAAATTTAAAATATACGGATCTCTAAAAACCAAATTGTGCGTTAATTCCTCATTTTTCTGGAGATGTTTAAGATCATGTTCAATTACTAATTCTGGTTGACGTGATATTGCGGTTCTTTCGTATAACATGCAATCCAATTTTTTGCGTAGATCACGTACGCTCCAATGTTCTAACCGACAAATTTCAGTATAAAACTGCCTTTTTAGAGGATCATCTACTGCGATTAATTCAACAAAATGTGACCATGATAATTGTGTCGACAGTGTCGACATTATCTTTTCGTTTGGATATAGTTTTGCAAGACGTATCATTCTAAACAATACTCGAGATCCAAACCCTTGCCCGTAGTAATTTTTAAGTTGTTTAGATAATTCTTTTATTATGGATTCACCGTATTCTGCGCGTTCTTCTTTAAGAATTTCTTGATATATGCGCTGACCGATTTTCCAATATAGCATTACCAAAATGGAATTAACTTGTTTAGCAGCGTCAGCCTTGGCTGAATCAATTAACAGGCTTATATCGGCTAAAAGCTGTGGTATAACTTCTTTCTCTGACATAAAAATACTCTCATATTAAAAAGTGTCGACGCCGTCGACACTATTGGTAACATATTGAAATATAACGAAATTATTTAATACTATCGCTTTGATTCTTGCTAATGTTCTTTATTTTTATTACCAAAAACACTTCTCCTTGTCTTTACAAAAATAAAATTCTAATATACAAAAACTAAATAATAAGGACAGTTCTAAATGGAAGCCAGAGCTTTATTCGAATTAAGTAAAAAGATGCAAGACGGTCCAAAACAATTGATCAATTCATTTTTCGATTTTTTGAATCCAAAAGAACATGACCTCGTTTTTTTTAAAGATTTTAAATCTTATCTTAATAAAAACATACTATGGATTAAACCAAACATTGAAAATCCCGCCAAAAGCGACGTGGATTTATTTATACAATTAACAACCGATCCCGCGATAAAAATAATTTTAAACAGAAGAAACATGCATGTACGAGCCACAGAAAGATTTTTCAATAAAAATAAAGCAAAAGGTAAAGATTATATTTACCTTAATTCATACAAACCTCTATTACATTCTCTTATTGAGTGGTCTTTTTATTTTACCCGTGACTTTATGACAAAACGCATTGAAATATTAATCAGTGAAGGAGCTGATATCAATATACAAAATAAATTTTGGCAGTCTCCTCTCATGTATGCTGCGGATAGAGGGAATTCATTCTGCCTACAAAAATTACTTGATTTAAAGGCGGACATTAACTATGACAATGGTAGATACACCGCAATAGACTATGCCGTCCGAAGTAACGAAAAAAACACGCTCAGAATATTATTTTTTAAAGGCGCGAAGCTGAACTATGATATTTATGAAAATGATTTCAAAAAACTATCTAAAAGCACTCTACAATTAATTAACGAATTAAAAACATTTAAATGGCTCTGCATCGAAGACATTCTCATAAAAAAAATTGACGAAGCCACGACTAAAACTTTACCTTTAGATCTCGTAAAAATGATAGCCTCATATGATGCCCGAGCTTCGTCGTGCGGTTATTTCAAAGTCATAAAAGAAAATGCAGAAGAAAAATATATTCCGCAAGAATTTAAAGAAACATGTGTCATCATGTAAAACGGTATAAGATAATCTTACAAAATATCCCCTAACAATAATCATTATGAAAACTATTTTTAGAAGTCGTCATGCCATCAATATAATTATTAATTATATCTAAACACTATACTCTTTTATTGATCGCCTGTTTCCGCCAATGTACGCCAAAGATTACATTAAATTGCGTAGCCTGCGCTATAGGGCATACAGTTTTGTTAAGTTTTTCAAGTTTCACAAAACCATATGCAGATAATGTTTTTAATGTCCTGGACAAATTACTAGGCTGACGTCCTGTAATATCAGCCAATTCTCGTATAGAACTAGGTTTTTTATCTGTTATAACCTGTAATAGCGCTTGGTTTTCGTCACTCAACACTTCAGCGAGAGATCGAATTGAAGTAAACCAAATTTTAGGTTCATCCGGTTTGGGCTTATATTTACCCTGTGCAATTGCAAGCGTTCGTTCACGTATTTCTTTTTGTGACATAATGCCAATTTTAAGAGTCTTCATACTCATATTTCCTCTTCTAATCCAAGTGCACGAAGTGTTTTATCAACCTCTGACCAAAAGTCTTGAAGTAATTGATACGCATTAACAAATTCATAAGAGATACCTTCATCTTTTGAGTGGCGGTGGCGATGGTCATATGTTTTTCTACCCTGATGGGTGCCTTTTTTCCTGGATTTTACAGCATGAGCATTGTCAAAGCCCATAATACGTTCACCATGACGATCATGCAACGTAAGGCTAAACGGATACCATGAGGTATCTCTTCCGTAATTTTTGGTATGCGGCGGACTTCAAATTTGGTCCAATACCCACCGACTTGTTCGATGACAACACCGTCTAAATCGAGGAGCGTATTAATATTTTTATCGTGGGCCATTTAGTTATCACCAGTTGATAACTATAACATTATACCATTAACGCTCTTTAGTCAAAATTTAAATTCGTTAAAGTTCACTAACCGGAGGTACCTTTTATGTAAGGGTATAAATGTAAACTAATATATTGAAAGAATCGTAAAACGACATTGATAATCATGGGTAGTGCTATATAAATAGCAGCTGGTATGGCAATAGCCGCTACGAGTTTAGTTTGATCGTGTGAATATTGAATGACGGTATTAATTAAAACTTTCAAAAGATAGGGATTCAGGGATATTTCAGATGACGATCTATCTAACTCAACTTTTTTTCTGAAACCAACTACCACCCACCAACAACACCGCGCCAACACAAATCGCACTATCCGCAATATTAAACGTCGGCCAATAATAATTCCCTGCGTACCATTGGATAAAATCAATAACCTGTCCATAATGCAGACGATCCCAAAGATTACCGAGTGCGCCGCCAATAATTAAACTTAACGCGATACATTCAGAAAATCGCTGCCAAGGAATCCGAATTAACCAAATGGCTAACGCAACACTTGCAATCACTGCAATAATTCCGAAGAAAAATACTTGCCATCCGTTCGCCCCATCTAAAAAACTAAATGCCGCGCCTTTGTTGTAGGACAAAATCAAGTTGAATCCTGGCATTACCTGCCAGGCATGATCCATACTTAAATAATATTGCGCCATTTCTTTCGAGATACGATCAAGCGCAATCACGAGAACGGTAAGCCAAATCCAGCGAATACCGCTTTCCCAAAAATTTATTTTAGGCATATTTCCGTATTTCTCCTTCACCATTGATATTGATTATGCATCGACCGCACAACGTAGGAAATCCTGGCTTTGATCCTACGTCTTCTACACGATGCCAGCAACGTTCGCATTTTTGCAATTCTCTGACTGAAGAAACTTGAATTCCCTCGTTCCCAACCGTAACGGAAGCGCCAGATGTAATAAAAACAAAACGTAATTCATCGCCCAATAAATCTAATAATTTTTTGGTGTCTGCATCACAACTGATTTTCACATTGGCTTCGAGCGAAGAACCAATCTCCCCACCATTCCGTTTTTCTTCAATCACCTTATTCACATCATCTCGAATTTTCCGGATTTTTTCCCAAAAATCTGCATTCATGACAGGGTCATTCAACTCCACGAGATTTTCATACCAAGTATTTAAAAATACCGATTCATTTCGCTCACCTGGAATAAACTGCCAAATTTCTTCTGCAGTAAATGTGGTAATTGGCGCGAGCCATCGCACCAGCGCTTCAATGATATGAAACATCGCGGTTTGCGTAGAACGTCGAGCCAAACTATCCGATTTTGTCGTGTATTGTCGATCTTTAATAATATCTAAATAAAAACTACCGAGATCGAGCGAACAAAACTGATGGATCTTTTGATAAATTTGATGAAATTGATAATTGTCGTAAGCTTCAATAATTTCTTTTTGCAAAACGCGCGCTTTATCAACAATGAAACGATCCAACGATAACATTTGATTCGAAGGTACGAGATCTTTTTTAGGATCAAAACCCGACAAATTTGCTAATAAAAATCTTGCGGTATTTCGTAAACGTCGATAAGTATCCGCCGCGCGTTCTAAAATTTCATCAGAAATAAAAATATCGCCGCGATAATCAATCGATGCCGCCCACAATCGTAAAATATCTGCGCCCTTGGATTGGATAATGGTTTCGGGTGCAATGACATTGCCGAGAGACTTTGACATCTTCCGCCCTTCAATATCAATCACATATCCGTGTGTTAAAACCGCTTTGTAAGGTTCCGCATGATTCATGGCAATCGACGTCAGCAATGACGAATGGAACCAACCGCGATGTTGATCAGAACCTTCTAAATAAATATCCGCAGGAAAACCCAATTCGGGACGTTCTTTGAGGACAGCCGCATGCGTCACCCCCGAATCAAACCATACATCTAATACATCCTGGCACATCGAATATTGATCCGCATCTTTTCCTAAAATTTCAGACGGATTTAACGAAAACCAAGCTTCAATCCCTGATTTTTCGACTTTTTTCGCGACAGATTCCATCAGAGAAATCGTATCGGGATGCATTTCACCGGTTTCTTTATGCAAAAATACGGCGATCGGTACTCCCCACGTACGTTGTCTTGAGATACACCAATCGGGACGGTTTTCAATCATGGAATAAATGCGATTGCGTCCCCAATCCGGAATCCAATTGACACGATCGATGGCGGCCAGCGCTTCTTTTCGCAAACCATTTTTATCCATACTAATAAACCACTGCGGCGTCGCACGGAAAATCACCGGTGTTTTATGACGCCAGCAATTCGGATAACTATGCGTAATTTTGGTGGCATATAATAAATTATCTCGGTTTTGCAATGCCTCGATAATGATGTCATTTACTTTCGTGACATGCATACCGCCAATCAATGGGGCATCTTTTTGAAATGTTCCTTCATCGGTTAAAAGATTAATGAGTGGTAGATTATATTTTTTGCTCGCTGCAAAATCATCGATACCATGCGCACCGGCGATATGCACTGCACCCGTCCCCGATTCTACCGTCACAAAATCCGCAAAAATCAACGGTACCGTACGTTCATAGAAAGGATGCTGTAATGTCACCTGTTGAAATGCTTCACCGCGCACTGTCGAAAGCACACGAAATTCTTCGATGCCATAACGTTTCATCACCGATTCCACTAACGCTTGTGCGATAAGCAAACGTTCGTTTCCACATAACACCAACGAATAATCAACCATTGGATTTAAAGCGACCGCCATATTTGCGGGTAACGTCCATGGCGTTGTCGTCCAAATCGGAATCGAGATGGGGCCTGTGCCTTCGATCACTGGGAAATTATCTTCATCCACCACTCGAAAACGCACGTCAAGCGCGGAAGAGGTTTTATCCGCATATTCGACTTCCGCTTCCGCGAGTGCAGAACCGCAATCTAAACACCAATAAACCGGTTTTACGCCTTTTTGCACGTGACCTTTTTCGATAATTGTTGCAAGCGCACGAACGGTATTTGCTTCAAAGGTAAAGTCCATCGTGAGATAAGGATTTTCCCAATCAGCGATAATGCCTAATCTTTTAAATTCTTCACGTTGAATATCAATTTGTGTATATGCATATGCGCGACACGCTTTTCGAAATTCCGTTTTTGAAATTTTATGTCCGGCTTTTCCCACTTTTTTTTCGACATTTAATTCAATCGGTAAACCGTGACAATCCCAACCAGGAATAAAAGCACTGTCATAACCACTCAATGTTTTTGATTTAACGACCATGTCTTTTAAAATTTTGTTGACCGCCGTTCCCATATGAATATGTGCATTCGCATATGGGGGGCCATCGTGAAAAATAAATCGAGGACGATCTTTTCCAATATCACGCAATTTTTTATAAAGATGTAAATTTTCCCATTTTTTTAAAATGTCAGGCTCGCGATTTGACAAATTTGCCTTCATCGGAAAATCAGTTTTGGGTAAATTTAACGTATCTTTATATTCGCTCATGCTTCATCCTCATCTTTAAAATATGCTTTTGCATCAATGGCATCTTGGTTAATTTGTGCTTTCAACAAATCGACACTCGGGTAATAGGCTTCATCCCGCAGTTTTTTCAAAAATTCTACACTGACATTTTTACCATAAATATTCTTATTAAAATCGAAAATATGGACTTCTAATAATATCCTTGTCCCACCGAAGGTCGGACGCGTGCCAATATTGGCAACGCCCAACAGGGGGTTTTCACCCAACCCTTTTACTTTTACCACATAAATCCCCATGACGGGGGTCGCCCGTCGGTGTAGGTAAATATTCGCGGTCGGGAACCCTAAAATACGACCCCGTTGGTCTCCATACACGACGCGTCCCATCATGGCATAGGTTCGACCCAGTAGATGCCTTACGCGGCTTTGGTCGTCTATTTGCAAAGCTTTCCTGACGCCGGTACTGCTGATTCTTTCGCCTTCGTACTGAATATCTTCTGTGATTTCTACCGCAAAATTGAGTGCTTTTCCGCGTTCTTTTAGAAAATTTACATCGCCCAAACGCTTCGCACCAAAATGAAAATCAGCCCCGACGAAAATTTTACTAATCGCTAATTTTTCAAAAAGTACTTTATTTACAAAGTCTTCCGCACTAAGATCCGCAAATGCCTTATTAAACCGCAAGACCAGCACTTGATCAATCTTTTGTCGCGAAAATTCATGAAATTTTTCTCGAAAACGCGTGATACGAGGAACCATATTTTCGTCTGAAAAAAATTCCAATGGCTGCGGCTCAAAGGTGATCACCATGCTTGGAACATTTCGTTCCAAGGCTTCTTTTCTTATTTTTTTTAAAATCGCCTGATGACCTAAATGTACCCCATCAAAGTTGCCGATGGCAACCACGGCGCCTTGATTTTTCCTCGTAATATTGGTTAATCCGCGAATGATTTTCGTTGTCATAATGACTATACTTAGTAAAAAGTGTTATGCTATAACATATATGGAACATACAAAAGAGGGTTTTTATGTCATTGTTGGGTAGCACCGCTCTAATACTTATTGACTCCCTAAAAAACGAAGCCAATACCCCGCATATTTCGAATGCTGATGCTGCTCGCGCGATTATCTCTAATGTCCAGTTTGCTCGCGCATCAGATGCCCTACAATCGACAAGTAATCGCATTACGAAGGCTGAAGCCGCAAGCAATTACTATTTAACCCTGACACAAGATCAAGTGCTTGGTGCCGAATTTTCAAGAACCATTGCATTATTGAAGCAACGACAAGACGAATTGATGAGAAGACAAGAAGAATTAAGTACAACCTTAGTTAATACATGGGATCAAACACGTACTATTCATGTCAAAACGCTCCAACAAATCGAAGATGCTATCGCTAACAATTACGATGTCAAAAGCCTACGAGAAAGCTCCACCATTCATCAACAATATGAGCGCGCGCGCGATCTGAAAGACCCCTTACTCACCAAAATTGCCAAATGGAAAGTGGAATGGGATGTTCTGCAAAATAAGATCGAAACCATTTACGCCGATGTTCTTTCTCGATTACCTGATCGTGATAAAAGCGATACAAAAAGATTTCCGCCACCCGCTTACATTAGTGAGACAAAACCTGGGTTTGGGTCTTAGGCTCCATGTCATGCCAGCATGCTTTTAGCTGGCATCCAAGCGGCTCCGCTAAATGTCAACTGGATGCCTGCCAGCATGCTTAAAGGTGGCATAAAAACATGCTGGCATGACATAGTCTAATTCACCTACATCTACATCTGTGTTATTTCTTAAACGTCAGCTTTTCCATTTTCATCAATCTCCTTTCACATTGATGTACATTTTTCAGTGATGAATCTAATTTTTCTATGGCCTTTTCTGACCGAAGTTCTGCATCGGGATATTTTTCTAGAAATTGTTTTGGGTTAAATATATTTAATGGATTGGCTGCATCTTGAAAAAATTTCTCCGTCTTTTGATCAGGAAAAGGAAGATTTTTTTCTATCACTGCTTTTGCCTGAAAAAATACGCTGAGATTTAAAAGATAAATAATAAGAATATCCTCAGGTAATTTATCTATTTTGGTTATTAATATATCGAGCAATACACTCGCTTCTTTTTCTTTAACGATATTTTTTCGGACATAATTCCACGCTTCTACATTTAATTCATGCACATCTTTGAGCGCATTTTTCTTTTCCGGCATTGACATAAAATTTAAAAAATTTAGTGTGGAAGGTTTTTTTGGAATCCTCATTTTATTTTTATATATTTGAGCTAGGCAATAAGCCTCTGCATATTTTTCATAAGCAACTCCTTGACTAAAGGGATTAACTATTTGGTCTGAAATAAACACAAAGTATAAATTTAATTTTTGCAAATCGTTAGGGGGGATAATTTTTTCACTTTCGATGGTATGCTGAAAATAAAACACAGTTAAATCAATGGCGGCTTTAATGGATTTATCATCTTGGATCTCCAACGTTATATTTTTTTGTGCTTGGTAGTCATTCCAGATTGTTATATATTCATAAAAAATCTCAGCAACTTCTGTTGTTTTTATAAGTGCATTCATTATATTTAAGAAAAATTCGTGAAATTGTTGCAGTTCTTGACTCGATGGTTTTACTTCATTATTTTTTAATTTTTGCAGATAGGAAAGCGCAAAAACCATCGCAAGTTTATTATCGTTGGTAACGAGTTTTCTTGTTTCTTTATAATCATCCTGATCCGATTGCAATTGTTGTTGAAATCCTAAAGCCGTATCTTTGCTAAAAAGTTCTTGATAAGGACCTTCGATATCACTCTCAGAAATGGCAGGCATATCTTTATTGATGGCAGTAACGATATATTTATTATCGGTTCTTTGAAATGATACATCGATAGAAGAGCTTACCCCACCACAGCCTATACTCGATGAAGCGATCATTTTAAATTTGCACAAAATATCTTGTAGCATTAAAGCCGAAAAACCAATATAAGCTTGATTATGCTGCTTAATAACCATGTCTTTTCCTTGCACGGAGAGTTCAGTAATGAGATATGCTTCATGTTCTTCCGAAACTTGATCCGATAAATCATGGATACTACTCGCTAAAGCTTCAGGAATTTTTTTGCCATTGACGGTGATTAATCTTTTATTTTGCTTACCGGGTCTTCTGACATCTAATATCCATTGACTTAAATCCGTTTTTTTATGATCTTCCACATGTGCTTTAAAATTTCCTTTAAAAGCATCATGTAATTCTTTCTGCACGAGAAATTGCGGGATCTCAATTTGCAACGCATCAAAATTAGGATATTCTGCAATCGGTGGAGGTTCTTTGGAATCCATCGCAGGTGGTATGAATTTGTTATCCTTAAGACCAAGGTAACTCATAATATGTCTTTGCGTCATGGAAAAAACCTCTGAATCAGCTTTACTTGGCTGATATTTTAGCATAAATTTTAAGCATTTATCATAAAAATTAGTAAAATTTCGACAAAAAATAAAGATAATTAACTTTAAAGGGATTAATATGCCATTTTTTGATCAAATCTGTCGTGCCGCGCTTCATTACGAGTTCAAAACTTTACAAAAACTATTGAAAGAAGGCGCTTGCATTGATGAACATAAAGGTTTTTGGACTAGCGCGGGTTGGCTGGGAAGCTTGGGGCATGAAGGTCCCGTCAAATTTTTAATTTCCTATGGCGCAAATCCGACCAGAGCTGCCATGGGAGCGGCCGCGGCTGGCAATTTCGCTTTCGCGGAAGCACTGAAAGAAGCCTATGATATTTCGGAAGATTGGATCATTCAGGGCGCAGGAATGGGCGGTCATGAATATGCATTATTAAATGAAAAAGAAGACCTCAATATGTATCTACAAAGCTTATCTTATGGTGGTCACGAAGCACTTTTAGATAAATACCTTCCCAAATTTACCTCGTGTTCAAAAGAATATTATCTCAATTTTATATACGGCGCTGCATTGCAAGGACATGTAAAAATAAACCAAAAACTAATTGATAACTCGCCATATCCACTCACTGAAAGCGAATTAGCAAAAATAGAAACTCGTGCATTACTAAAAGCGTCAGACGAAGCATATCAAAAAAAATATCATGCAGTCGACCAAGCGCTTCAATATGAAATGAGTATTCTCGCCATCATATTTAATCATGAAGAAAAATATATCGAAAATTATATAAAAACTCATCCAGATAGTTCAGCGGAACATATCACAGGGATTATGCAAACGTTAATTCGATATGGTCATCATACGTTTATGGAAAAACTTTTGAAGCAATACCCTTCTTTTTTATCACATACGGAAAGATATGTGGATGTCGCACTAGAATGCGGATATTTAAATCTTTTAGAGAAATGGTTTCATCAATATAACATTTCTTTGCATTTTACCTTTACGCAAAAACGTCTTTTAAAATCACGCTTTTCCACTTCTGGCTTATTATTAAATGCTTTAAAGTGTGTTGAAAATCCAGTTTTTTTCAATCAAATTTCGTGGCAAATACCTGGAAGCCACATAATAGTTCCGGCATTAAATCATATTCATGATAAAAAAAATGATCTCAACGTCAATCAAAAATTTGGCCTTGCACATCCTGAAATTCAAACGTTATTGAAAGCAGATATTTTAAAAAATAAACTGACACCTACTCTATTTTGTTTATTATTAACCTTTATTTATCCGATGAATTATGAAGATGCGAAGGGAGTTATGGGGTTTTTTGATCGAAGACGAAGACCCTTTGAAGAAAAAAACTCAGAGTATCCGGTAAATCAATTATCTAAAAATGCTCATAGAAACCCCCCATCCTAACCTTCCCCCACAAGGGGGGAAGGAACTTGATTTTAACATTAGTTTTCAACTTGATATGCATTGCCCCTTCCCCCCGCGCGAGCGTGGGGGAAGGTTGGGATGGGGGGTAATAACGGCTAACCCGCAATTGGCTGCTCACGAATAATAAAATCACGTACGCGAAGACCTGTTATCCATAACGCAGCAAAATAAATGAGCGCACCCGATCCTAGCAACATAAATAAATGTCCCGTTCTCCAAGTCCAGGCGCTGCTCGTCCACGTTTGGAGGTCCCCCGCACCAAACCAAAGCCATGCGCCTAAAATACAATTGGCAACAATAATTCGGCTCGCAAAAAATTTCCAACCCGATGAAGGCGTATAAATTTTCTTTTTACATAAAAAATAGAGTAAAAAACTCGTATTCAAAAACGCGGCGAGAGAAGTCGAAAGCGCAATGCCGGCATGCGCCAATGGCCATATCAATATCACATTAAAAACCATATTCGCAATCATAGAAAGAATACCGATGCGAACTGGCGTACGCATATCTTGTTTTGCGTAAAATCCTGAAGTAAGAATCTTCACCAACATAAAAGGAGTGACGCCGATGGCAAACATGACTAAGCTTTTTTGCGCCATTTCTACAGAATAAGCATCGAACAAACGTCCATGTTGGAATAATGTGCTGAGCATTGGTCCGGCCATTACTCCTAAGACTACCGTTGCAGGTAAACTCACGAGTAAAACACAACGCAAAGCCCAATCGATCGTAAGCGAAAAAGCTTCATCCGATTTCGTCGCATGATGGCGGGATAAATGCGGTAAAATTACGGTTGCAATCGCAACGCCAAATACACCAAGCGGCAATTCCAACAGTCGATCCGAATAATATAACCAAGACACACTTCCTACGATGAGAAAGGATGCAAATAACGTATCCACCAATAAATTTAATTGCGAAACAGAAACGCCAAATAATGCAGGCACCATCAGTTTTAACACTTTACGTACGCCTGGGTCTTTAAAATTAATTCGTGGTTTTTGCAAAACCCCTAACTTTTTTAAAAAAGGCCACTGAAATAATAATTGCACCATGCCCGCAATAGAAACTGCCCAAGCTAAAATAATAATGGGCGTATGAAAGTGCGGAGAAACCCAAATGGCAGCGGTAATCATGCAAATACTCAAAAATATGGGAGTCATCGCAGCCACCCAAAATCGACTATAGGTATTTAAGATCGCACCTGAAAAAGCCGTCAAAGAAATGAGCATTAAATAGGGAAAAGTGATTCGTAACATCGTCACCGCGAGGGAATAGCGTGGATCATCTGTCGCAAAACCTGCGGCAAAGACCCTCACAATCCAGGGCGATAACACCATCCCTGCAATGGTGACGCATAGCAACACAAAACCGAGTGTCCCCGCCATTGCGCTGACAAAGTTTTTGATTTCATCGGGATTTTTTTGTTTTTGATATTCTGATAAAACAGGCACAAATGCTTGCGAAAACGATCCTTCCGCAAATAGACGACGCATAAAATTTGGGATTTTAAAAGCCACGAGGAAGGCATCGAAGGCTGCCGTCGCCCCAAAAAACTGAGCAGTCACCATGTCTCTCGCAAATCCAAAAATACGAGAAACTAGCGTCAAGCCGGACACAACACCAGTCGATTTTACGAGGGCTTTGCTCATGCTGCTACTATCCATTGTTTCAAATGTCATCATGATACAGGAAAGTACTTCTCTTGCAATAACCGGATCTTTTGCAGGACTTCTTTTAACCGCCTCCGCACTTTTTACGCCTGAGATATATCATTTTGATTGGTAAGTCCATAAATTTAAAAAAATAACGAGTTTAGTTTTTCTAAACGAGTTGTTTTTTTCAATTTATGACGCAGCCAAGCAACATGATATATCTCAGGCGTAAAAAGCGCGGAGGCGGAGAAAAAATTCCCCTCGCCCACTCGTGGGAGAGGGGTAGGGGTGAGGGTGCTTACTACTCCCCGATCCGGAGAGGTTTTTAAATTGACAATATCCAGAAACCCAGGCATATTACCTCCCTTTCGTTTTAATTGATGATTTTTGGAGGAATCCCTTGGCTAATATTGCATCCGCGAAAAAACGCGCCCGCCAGTCAGAAAAACACCGTCAGCACAACGCGAGCTTACGCTCCATGGTGCGTACTTATGTTAAAAAAGTTTACAATGCGATTGAAGCGAAAGACCTCAAACTCGCAGAAGAATGCTTCAAAGCCGCTCAGCCTGTGATTGATCGTATGGCTAGCAAAGGTTTATTACACAAAAACAAAGCCGCTCGTCATAAAAGCCGCATTAGCTCACACTTAAAAAAATTGAGCGCTAAAGCTGCTTAATCCTTCCTGTCATGCCAGCAAGGTTTTATTGCTGGCATACCACTTTAATCTATAATTTCAGTATTTTCATGTGGTTAAATATTGACTTTATATAATCTATAATATATAATCTATAATATATATAACTGCAAGAAAAGGGGCAAAATATGTCAAAAGTCATGTTTTCTTTTCCCGATAAATTGATTATAAGAATGAAGGCTGTCATTCCCGTGAGAGAACGAAGTAAAGTTTTAGCAAGCCTTTTGGAAAAAGAAATTAAATCACGAGAACAACATCTTTATATCTCTGCGAAGGAACTTGAAAATAGCAAAAGCCTGAAGGAAGAAATGACTACTTGGGATAACGAATTTGGCGGGGATGGCTTAGAAGATGTCTAAAAATGTTTTTAAGTTTCAAAAAGGCGAAGTTTATTTAATAGAAGAACATAGTGTACAGGGAAGTGAGCAAAAGAAAACACGTCCCTGGATATTAGTCGGTGCTACCCCGATCAATCAGGCGCGTAGCACCGTCATCGCAGTACCACTTTCCACGAAAGCACCAGAAAAACCTCCATTAAGCATTAAAATTTATTTTAATAATTCAAATGCTTGCGCGGTGCTAGATCAACTTCGCGCATTAGATAAAAAGCGGTTCCTTCGTTTTGAAGGAGAACTTTCTTCACACGAAATCTGTCTCATTGATGATGGATTGAAGCAGGTATTGGCACTCTGACTAGAATTATCACTTTAATATAAAGAGACATGATGAAAACAATTAAAGATTTGCGTGGGTCTGTCGATATAAAAATTCATGGCGACATAAATGAACCTGAATTACCTAGTATCTGTTTAGAATCCGAAAGCCGCGACTTTATTATCTTTTACATGATTTACTTATTATCATCTTTTTCTAAATAACCCATCGCCGCCTGCGCCAACTTTTCAGTCCCCGCGCGACTCAAAGCAGAAATTTTGAATACTTTTCCCTTCCAACCCAATCTTTTCACGATATCATCCGCTCGAGCGTCGGCCTCATCCGCTGGAAATAAATCGATTTTATTCAATACCAACCATCGTTCTTTTTCATAAAGATCGATATTAAACTTCTTTAATTCATTTTCGATAGCTTCGATATGGACAACGGGATCGCTACCATCAGGAGGGAAAATATCCACCACATGCAGCAATAACAGCGTGCGAGAGACATGTTTTAAAAATTGAATCCCAAGACCCGCACCTTCCGCGGCACCTTCAATTAAACCGGGAATATCGGCCATGACGAAGCTTCGGTGCGCCGACACTCTCACCACCCCTAAATTAGGGTAAAGTGTGGTGAAGGGGTAATCTGCAACTTTGGGCCTTGCCGCTGACACGGCATGAATTAATGTCGATTTTCCCGCATTGGGCATGCCGACTAAGCCTACATCCGCCAATACTTTGAGCTCAAGCCTGAGATTGCGCTTTTCCCCCGGTGAGCCCGGGATCGTGCGTCGTGGCGATCGATTTACGCTGCTTTTGAAGCGAGTATTGCCGATGCCGTGGTCTCCACCTTTCGCCACATTGGCTTTTTGCCCATTTTCCGTTAAATCCGCAATGAGTTCATCCGTATCTTCATCATAAATCATCGTGCCGACAGGTACGCGAAGCATCAGATCGTTGCCGGCTTTGCCTGAGCAATTACGGGTCCCGCCCTTTTCCCCATGCTCCGCACGATGAATTCTGGCATATCGGTAATCCACCAGCGTATTAATGCCTTCATCGGCTGTAATAATGACACTGCCACCATCACCGCCATCGCCTCCATCAGGACCGCCATTCGGCATAAATTTTAAACGGAGAAAACTACAGCATCCATTCCCGCCATTACCAGCTTCGACGCGAATTTTTGCTTCATCGATGAATTTCATAGGATTACTCCCCTCCCCGCGCGAGCGTAAAGGAGGGTTATGTTAAATGAGGGATTTGACGCTAAAACGTGGCTTTACGCTGCGGTTTCGGTCACATCAGTCGCAATGGGTTCAATCGCAACGGAGCGCTTGTGCATTACGCCTTTTCGACCAAAAACGACCTTGCCTGCCACTAATGCATAAAGCGTATGATCACGACCAATGCCAACATGTCGGCCAGGATGGAATTGCGTACCGCGTTGGCGAACGATAATTTCGCCTGCATTGACAACTTGACCACCGTAACGTTTTACACCTAAATATTTTGGGTTTGAGTCACGACCGTTTCTCGTACTACCACCCGCTTTTTTATGTGCCATTGCAAAATCCCCTTAAAGATTAATTTTCTCAATTTTCACTTCGGTGAAATACTGCCGATGACCCATTTGTTTTTGATGATGTTTGCGGCGTCTAAATTTCATGATATGAATCTTTTTGTGTCGACCTTGGCCAACCACGGATGCAGCAACCTTACAACCGGAAACAAATGGTTGTCCTAATTGGATATTTTCGCCATTTGAAACCATTAATACGCTGTCAAAACTGACTTTCGAGCCGATTTCAGCATCTAATTTTTCTAATTTTAAAGTTTGCCCTTCCATTACACGATATTGTCTACCACCGCTGGTAATTACTGCATACATTATTTCGTACTCCAAAAACGCTTTTTTTCTCACCTGAAAGGACAGGCATTATAGATACTCTTAAGAGTGAGTGCAAGTGGGCTCTATGTAATTACTTGACAAAAAGCCACTCTCCAAACTAGCATGCGAAAGCTCTGATAATATTTGAGAAATCGCCCATGCCGCTTCAATCCATACGCTCGTTGGTGCAAACTGACCTAGAGTCAACTGATCATTTTATTTGCGAAGCACTCAAGTCTGATATTCCTTTCATTAATCAAGTGGTCGAATATATCCTAAAATGCGGCGGAAAACGCATTCGCCCTCTCCTTGTCCTACTGACAGCCAATGCCTTAGCGCATCAACAAAAACAACATATTGAACTAGCCACCGCGATTGAGCTCATCCATACCGCGACCTTACTACACGATGATGTCGTTGATAATTCCAGCATGCGACGGGGTCATGAGACTGCCAATACGCTATGGGGTAACGAGGCAAGTGTTTTGGTCGGGGATTTCCTTTATTCCCGCGCATTTCAATTAATTGTTAAACTCAAAAATCTTAAAATTCTCGATATTTTCTCCAATGCCACCAATATTATTGCGGAAGGAGAAGTGCTACAGCTCCTCAATTGTCATAATCCTCACACGACAGAGGCTGCCTATTTTGAGGTGATTGAACGTAAAACCGCTAAACTTTTTGAAGTCGCAACTGAAACAGGTGCAGCGCTCGCTACCGAGTCTCAGATTTACACAAAAGCGATGCAACATTATGGCTTACATTTAGGGATCGCCTATCAATTGATCGATGATGCGCTGGATTATTCTAAAGATACCGGAAAGAATATTGGCAATGATTTAATTGAAGGAAAACCCACCCTTCCCTTTATTTATGCGTTACGACGAGGTACTTTCTCCGAAGTTAAAATATTAAAAAAAGCGATCGAAGAAGGCTCACCAGATAATTTAACCGATATTATGGAAATCATTGAATCTACAGGTGCCATCGAGTACACTGCGAAGCTTGCAAAAACACATGCAGAAAAAGCCCATACAAAGCTACTTGATATTCCCGATTCACCGTATCGAGATGCATTAAAGACGCTAACGGACTTTGTCGTGGACCGAAGCCATTGATTTTTCGGGGTGTAGCTCAGCTTGGTAGAGCGCTGCTTTCGGGAAGCAGAGGTCGCAGGTTCGAATCCTGTCACCCCGATGCATATCGATATAAAAAACATGATTACTTTAAAAAACGTATCCTTACGACGTGGCAAACATCTTCTTTTGAAAGATGTGAACTGGACTATTTATCATAAACAACGCATTGGCCTCATTGGTGAAAATGGCTCTGGGAAAACCAGTTTATTTTCATTATTACTATCTGAACTTGAGGCAGATACCGGTGAAGTTGAATTTCCGAAACGCTTAAAACTAGCCCACGTTGCACAAGAAACACAATCTTCTGATAAAACGGCGCTAGAGTTTGTGCTGGAAGGCGATCAAGAATTAATAAATTTAGAAAACGAATTAAAAATTGCAGAAGAACAAAACGATGGGCACGCCATTGCTGTCATTCACACGAGATTTAGTGAAATCGATGCCTATACGGCCCCCGCTCGTGCGGCACAACTATTAAATGGTTTAGGGTTTACGCAAAAAGAACAATCGCAAACGATGCGCGAATTTTCCGGTGGCTGGCGTGTACGTTTGAATTTAGCCAAAGCACTCATGGGTCGAGGAGAGGTTTTATTATTGGACGAACCCACCAACCACCTAGATTTAGATGCCGTCATTTGGCTTGAAAAATGGTTAATGGATTTTCCGGGTACCTTATTGTTAATTTCACATGATCGAGATTTCCTGGATCGTGTCGTTAATCATATTGCGCATATTGCTCATCAAGCATTAACTGTTTATTCGGGAAATTATTCCACTTTCGAAAAACAACGTGCGGATGCACTGTTGCTTCAGCAAGCCGCTTACGAAAAACAACAAAAGCATATTGCACATTTACGAAAGTTCATTGACCGGTTTAAAGCAAAAGCGTCGAAAGCCCGTCAAGCACAAAGCCGTGTAAAAGCCATTGAACGCATGGAAATTATAAGTGCGATACAAGAAGAAACGCCTTTTCATTTCCATTTTAGAGAACCCTCTAAATGCCCAAATCCATTATTGCGACTCGAAGATGCAAGCATTGCGTATGGTGAAAAGAAAGTGTTACACAATCTCAATATCAGTATTACGCCGAAAGACCGTATTGCATTATTGGGACCCAATGGCGCCGGGAAATCGAGTTTAATTAAATTACTTGCGAACGAAATTTCAGCTGAAAGTGGTGAAAGAATTGCAAATGCAGGATTAAATATCGGCTATTTTGCCCAACATCAAGTGGACCATTTGCGTTTAGATGAAACTCCGCTAGATCATCTGCGAGATATTGCATCCAATCATCGCGAGCAAGAATTAAGAACCTATCTCGGCAGTTTTGGATTCCCTGAAAAACGCGTGCATGAGCCCGTGAAAATTTTTTCGGGCGGTGAAAAATCTCGTTTAGCATTAGCGCTCATCATTTGGCAAAAACCAAATTTATTATTGCTGGATGAACCGACCAACCATTTAGATTTAGAAATGCGTCAAGCACTCAGTTTAGCGTTACAAGATTATGAAGGTGCAATGATTTTAGTGTCGCATGATCGCTTCCTCGTCAGGAGCACAGTGGATCAATTAATGTTGGTTGCAAATCATGAATTAAGTATATATGATGGCGATCTTGATGATTATGAGCGCTGGCTCTTTCAATTTCGTAAAGAAACCCATTCCACTTCCAAACAACCTATCCTTGAAGCTTCGCCTAAAATAGATTCTGAAGAACGCGAACAAAGGAAAGCGTTTATACAAGAAATAAAAAAATGTGAAATAGAAATGGAAAAATTGCAAAAACAATTAGATATTATTGAAAAAAAATTATCAGAAAATACTTTATACGAGGAATTGAAAAAACAGGAATTGCATGACCTGTTAAGAGAGCAATCTTCTCTTCAACATGCACTGCAAGAAAATGAAAATGTGTGGCTTAAAGCAACAGAAGCACTAGAAAAAAAATAGCCTAATTGTTTAATCTCAAGGAGGTGTTAAATGTCAGGAACTCGAAATATTGAAGTCAGAGAGACCGAAAAGTCAGTCGACGATCAACGAAAAAAAGCAGGAGACACGCTATTTCTTGAGGCGAAAATGCTTTTTTTTAAAGTCAAAGATTTCCATGAAAAAACGACCGTCGATAAAAAACTCGATGAATATCGAAGAAAACATTATATTACTCGACCTAAATTAAGTTCTCCCATCAACCCCAAAAAATTACTCAACCAAGCATTGCTATATTCCAAAGCGTCCGCTGATATGGGCAATGAGGAAGCTAAGGACTTATTTAAAGAAGCAAAAACCTTTCAAAATACACATTCAGCCTTAGAGGATGGTTACATTCTAGTACAACCACCATCAGAAATTGAAGAAATAGATTTAACTAAAAAAGAAGCAATCACCATCCCCTGCGATCGCAAACGAAAAAAGCCGGAAGAAGAGTCAGAAATGATTGCGACCAAATTGCATGTCAAAATTAATTTTATTAATAATTGGTATCCCGACCCGGATCTATGTATCGAGAGCCTAGTATCAACAAACACTCCCATGATACAAATAATTTAATTTTTTGAGTTATGATGATGATTTTTGGATCATCATAAGTTCTATGTTATGATTTTGTCATTTTTATACTCAAGGGACTTTAGTGGAAAAGCAGAAACCGATTCTCAAACAATTGTCATTAGACCAATTGATGCGTGGGGAATATCAACCACGACGCCATTTTGATGCGACTGAATTACAAGAACTTGCTGATTCTATCAAAACCACTGGCGGACTTTTACAACCTATTGTCGTCCGTCCTTTGACCAAAAATAAATACGAAATTATTGCGGGTGAAAGGCGTTGGCGCGCAGCGCAGCTTGCCGGTTTTCATGAAGTGAGTTGTCTCGTGAATGAATTCACCGATGAAGAGGCACTCCAAGCCTCCATTATTGAAAATATTAATCGTGCTGACTTAAATCCGATTGAAGAAGCCGAAGCTTATCAACGATTGATCGAAGAATTTGGTTATTTACACGAGCAAATCGCAACAGCCGTCGGAAAATCTCGAACATCGATTACTAATGCATTACGTCTTTTAAAATTGCATCCGAAAGTACAAGAATTTTTAATTCAAAAAAAATTAACCGAAGGTCATGGCAAAATTCTCGCGGGACTTGACCTCACACAACAACTAAAACTCGCGGAAAATTGTATTCAAAAAAATTGGAGTGTACGAAAAACAGAAATAGAAGCCAAAAAAATGGAAGATCCCCTTCACACGCATGGTCCTTTTAGCGATGCAAACCTTAAATATTTAGAAAC
>JABDCZ010000008.1:0-53977 GCA_013287885.1 Gammaproteobacteria bacterium | reverse complement strand
AATCCATTTTATGGAATTAATTAGGCGATTTTCCCCCTTCACACTTTTAATACTAAGTATCAACGGAATGGTTGGTTCCGCTTGGTTATTTGCGCCTCTATATGCTGCAAAAATTGCCGGGTCTGGCGCGATCATCGCATGGATTATTGCCGGTTTTGCGACCGCCATCATTGCACTGACCTTTGCTGAGCTATCAGTCCTCATTCCCGTGGCTGGCGGGACTGCCAAAATTCCTGAAGTGAGTCATGGGACGTTAACGAGCTTTACGCTAAGCTGGATTGCTTGGCTTTCAGCGCTGACGATGGCGCCTATCGAAGTGCAAGCGGTCCTACAATACGCGTCGACTTATTTTACCTCTCTCGTGCATACAGTGAATGATACACCGGAATTGACCGTGATAGGGTTGGTATGGGCTACTGTACTCATGCTTACATTTTGCATTATTAATATTGTCAGTTTTAAAGGTTTAGTGCGTTTTAATTTTTTTATCTTTTCATTTAAAGTCGCGATTATTATTTTCACTATTTTTGCTTTAATAAAAGTAAGTTTTAATTCAACGAACTTTTCGGATTTACATACCAGTTTTTCAGTGACAGGATGGCAAGCCATTCTCACCGCTGTCGCAACGGGTGGGGTTGCTTTCGCATTCACCGGATTTAAACACGGTGTGGAATTAGCGGGCGAAGCAAAAAAGCTAGCTTTCGCCATTCCTCTTGCCATTGTGGGGTCTGTGGTTTGTTGTTTAATCCTTTATTTGGGTTTGCAAATTGCGTTTATTGGCGCACTTCACCCAACAGCGCTTTTGCAAGGATGGGCAAATTTAAGTTTTGTCGGTGATGTCGGACCTTTTGCGGGACTCGCCGCAGGGTTAGGATTAATATGGTTATTAAAACTTTTATATATCGATGCTGCTGTATCACCGAGCGGTGCAGGCTTGATTTATGTGACTTCCACGGCACGCATTCTTTATGCCATGAGTCGAATTGGTTATGTTCCAAAGTTTCTTTCCTACCTTAACAAAGAAGATTTTCCTGTTGCCGCTATTTTTGTGAACTTTGTCATTGGTATGTTTCTCTTCTTACCTCTACATGGTTGGCAAGCGATGGTGAGTTTTTTGGTTTCTGGTATGGTGATTTCTTACGCGATTGGTCCCATTGCTTTACTTTCCTTACGACTCGATTTGCCGAACGAAAAACGTTTATTTCGTCTTCCTGCGGCACCCGTCATTTGTTTACTTGCTTTTTATTTCTGTAATTTAATGAGTTATTGGACGGGTTGGGACACGATGTGGAAGCTCGCGATTGCGATACTCATCGGATTTGTGGTTTTTTCATTAAGTTTATTAAATAAAAAAAATTCATTCCCTAACATGGGATTTAAGTCAATTTATTGGATTTTTCCATACCTCGGCGGGTTAACATTAATTTCTTACTTTGGTGCATTTGGGGGTAAGAATGTCATTCCTTTTGGTTGGGATTTTTTAGTGATTGCGATGTTTAGCATCATCATTTTATTACTTGCCGTCAAAAATCGCTCCACCAATCTCAAAACGGAATCCATTAATTCCTTATAATGACTGCTACTTTCCCTGCGCCTTCCGTAAATTCTTGGTTTAGCCATTGCGCGTCATTCACAAACATCCGAATGCAACCATGGCTTGCATTATATCCTGGTACTTCATAAGAACCATGCAATGCAAAACCATTATGGAAATACATACAGTAAGGCATTGGCGCGCCTCCTCTTCCAACGGGAAATTTTGTAGATTTGCAGCCTGCGCCTTCTTTATTATAAATAGCGAAATTTCCGATAGGAGAAGTGCATTTACGATGTATATCGGGACAATAACCTCTACCACCAGAAACGGGTCCCCAATGTTCTAATGTTCCATCTGCATCATATGCACCAAAAGCAAGTTTGCTTAAGGACACAATAATAGTTTTCTGACCCGGCGCATCAATTTTATTACTTATCGGCGCATAAGTTAGGGGATTGGTATTGATGTTGTTAGGAATCGAAATGCGCATACCGGGATATAATTGATTATTTGTGCGATTGATTCGCATGACTACATCGCGTTCATCTGGATTCGGAAACAAACTTTTCCAACTATCTTTCCTTTTCACTTTATAACAATGATAGCTGGAATCATTCGCGCAAAGGTTACTACCATAAGGTTTCGCGCTGGCGATCCCACTAAAAAGAAAAAAGAAAATAGTGAGAAGTGAAGTAATGATGACAATCATATGGTGCTCTCCTTGTTGTACTTTGGTGGAGAAGCACTCCTTGCAACCTTTAAACTCCTATAAATACATTGTAGATCAAATATAAAATTAAGGTGTGAGACAAGCTTAAAAAAATTAATTATCCAATCAGATCATAATGTTATAGAATGCAAACCACATGAAACTGAAAGATTATGAGGTAAAATCATATGGAAATTTTAAAATGTCAAACGTTAGAAAATGGTATTTTACAAATTGTCTTTAATCGTCCCAGCGCTTTGAATGCATTAAATGCTGAATTTATGCAGCAATTTTCTGAAGTGCTATTATCAATAAAAAATGATTCCACAGTTAAAGCATTATTATTAACAGGAGAGGGTAAGGCTTTTTGTGCCGGTGCTGATATTAATGAATTAACGATGTTAAATGGTAAAGATGGTTTAACCTTTGCACGTCGCGGACAAGAAATTTTTAATTCTCTAGAGTCGTTAGGAAAGCCTTCGCTTGCTGCAATCAACGGTTTTGCATTAGGTGGAGGACTAGAGTTAGCCATGGCTGCGACCTTAAGAATTGCAGCTGATACCGCCATATTTGGTCAACCCGAAATAAAATTAGGTGTAATTCCTGGTTTTGGAGGGACACAACGCCTCGCACGATTAGTAGGAAAAGGACGTGCATTAGACCTTTGTTTAACGGGGCGAACCATCAAAGCCACGGAAGCACTTTCTATCGGGCTCGTGAACGAAGTCGTTCCGAAAGACGAGTTATTAACGCGCGCAAAGACTTTACTTGAAAATATTGTTCAACTCCCACCCCTTGCTTTAAAGAGTATTATTACTGTCATTAACCATGGATATGATTTAACGATGGATGACGCTTTAGAATTAGAAGCGGCGCATTTTGCCTTATGTTGCGCGACTAAAGATAAATCTGAAGGGACGAAAGCTTTTCTAGAAAAACGCGTAGCAGTTTTTCAAGGGGAATAATCATGTCTGATATTTTATTCGAAGAAATAGCAGGGAAAAATGGGAATTTAGGCGTCATTACACTTAATCGTCAACATGCTTTAAATGCATTAAGTCATTCGATGATTTTAAGTATGAGCGAACATTTGGAAAGTTGGGAAAAAAATACTTCTATTAAAGCGATAATTTTACAAGCGTCCGAGGGCCGCGCGTTTTGTGCGGGCGGAGATGTGCGGGCGGTGTATGATAAAAAATTAAAAAAAGATCCCAACCTCATTCAATTTTTTAAAGATGAGTATGATTTAAATCAGCGTATTTTTCATTACCCTAAACCTTATATTTCTTATTTAAATGGCATTACGATGGGAGGAGGTGCGGGCATCTCCATTCACGGTTCTCATAGGATAGGGACAGAAAATTTAATTTTTGCAATGCCAGAAACCACGATTGGTTTTTTTCCTGATGTCGGTTCTTCCTATTTTTTATCACGATTACCTTATCATGTGGGATTGTATTTAGGCTTAACTGGCGAAAAAATTGGAATAAATGATTGTATTGCATTAGGTCTTGTGACACAAAAAGTGTCGGGAGATCAGCTTACAAATATCACACAAAAATTAGCAGAAAATTCCTTGCCAGATAAAAAAGCGGTGACGACTATTCTTGAGACATTTTCGATATCTGCAGGTGATTCAGCATTATTAAAACAACAAAAAGAAATTATCGAATATTTTCAAAAAAATTCTATCGAAAAAATTACCGCATCGTTAAAAAATTCTGATACTGATTGGGCCAAAAAAACCCTTGAAATACTTAATGGAAAATCACCATTAAGTTTAAAAGTGACTTTCAAAGAATTACAAACTGCGAATGAATTGGATTTTGATGCTTGTATGAAAATGGAGTTTAGTATCATGCAAGGATTTTTAAATTCACATGATTTTTTCGAGGGAATTAGGGCACTTTTAGTGGATAAAGATCGCCATCCAATGTGGCAACCCCATTCGATAAATGACGTTTTATCTGAAAATATAGCACCCTTTTTTCCGAAGATTCAAGAAGATTCAATAGGATAAAAAAAATAAAAAATAATGATGGCGAACCCCTTAATTTTCTGTCTATACTTAATATTGAGAGAAGCATTTTTTAAGGGGGTTTCCTTTCAATGTAGCGTACAAAGGATCTGGCTTTAAGTTTTATAATTATTAGATTTCTATAATTATTAGAGTTAAAAGAGGGGGTTCTCATATGTTACCAGTCCAAGTTACCATTCGTGATATTCCAAATTCACAAGTTTTAGAAACACATATTCGAGATAAATCAGCTAAACTTCAACATTATTATGACCACATTAATAGTTGTCGCGTTGTTGTTGAAGTGCCTCAAAAACACAAGCATCAGGGGAAAATATTCGGGGTGCGAATTGACCTTTCGGTTCCCGGCAAAGAACTAGTTGTCAATAAAAAAGAAAATGAAGATGTTTACATCGCTGTACGGGAAGCCTTTCATGCCATTGAACGTCAACTTGAAAAATATGCCGAACGTAGACGAGGGGACGTCAAGCTTCATCAAGAAAGTTTCGATCAAGAATAAAAACATCAGAGGTCTCTACATAACCGTCGTCCTGCGGCAAGTCCTAAGGGATCCAGAACGCCTGCATTGTCGCTCTGGATCCCGCGAATAAATCGCGGGACGACGGGTTATCGTCGACTTATTCTGGATGACAAATTCTCTACATCATCGTATACTGTGGCCCACTACCCCCCTCCGGTGGTGTCCACGTGATATTTTGTCGTGGATCCTTTATATCACAAGCTTTACATTGAATACAATTGGCCGCATTGATTTGTAAATAGGGCTTTTCGGCGTGTACGATTTCATAAACGCCCGCGGGACAATACCGACTTTCGGGAGAGGCATAAATTTTATAGTTGACCTCAATCGCTAAACTGGGATCTGTCAATTTTAAATGACATGGCTGATTTTCATCGTGAAATGAATTGGTTAAAAAAACAGAATTCATTAAATCAAAAGTGATTTTATTATCATGTTTAGGATATTCGATTTTTTTGCATTGATCCGCCGGTTTTAATTGTAAATAATCGGCATGATTACGCAAAGTCCACGGCGCGTTTCCTCTAAAAATATAGGTATCAAAAGCCGCATAGATAAGTCCTGGTAAGAGACCCCAATTCATCGCGGGGCGAATATTTCTTACTTTTTTGAGCTCAGGCCAAATCCAGCTTTTTTGTATGTTAGCAGAATACTCGCTCGAATTAAGGGTTGCATAAATACTTTCCGCTGCCACCATGCCGGATTTCATGGCGGTATGAATGCCTTTAATTTTGGGAACATTCAAAAATCCCGCAGCACATCCTACCAATAGTCCCCCCGGGAAAGTTAATGTTGGAATAGATTGAAAACCACCTTCATTCAATGCTCTTGCGCCATACGCAATGCGTTTACTTTTTTCTAAAAGTGGACGAATCATTTCATGCGTTTTGAATCGTTGAAATTCTTCATAAGGATTGAGGTATGGATTTTGATAATCTAAACCGACGACAAAACCAATCGATAATAAATTTTTTTCGAAATGATACGCGAATGATCCCCCGTAAGTTTTATGATCGAGCGGCCATCCGATAGTGTGAGTGACTAATCCTGCTTGATGCAAATCTTCTGGAATTTCCCATAATTCTTTAATGCCAAGACCGTAGGTTTGTGGATCATTGTTTTGATTTAATTGAAAATGATGCATCAGCTTTCGAGTAAGAGATCCACGACAACCTTCGGCAACTATGGTTTGTTTAGCGAATAAATTCATACCAGGTTGATAACTTTGCGTTGGATTACCTTCTCGATCGATACCTTTATCACCGGTAATAACGCCTAATACTTGATTATTTTCCATGATTACATCAGTCACCGCGAAACTCGGGAAAATATTTACCCCTAAATTTTCTGCATAACCACTTAACCACTGACACATCTTTTCTAAACTAATAATATAATTTCCCTTGTTATGCATCGGTTCCGGTGTCGGGAGTTGAAAAGATTTATTTTGACTTAAAAATATAAATTGATCTTTCGAAACAGGCGTTGTGATAAAACCTTTTTGATCTTGCCAATCTGGAATTAATTCATTGAGTGCGCGAGGTTCTAAAACTGCGCCCGATAAAATTTGTCCGCCAATTTCCGCCGCTTTTTCTAGTACACAAATCGATAAATCTTTGTTGAGTTGAATTAAACGAATGGCTGCAGATAATCCTGCAGGGCCGCCTCCCACAATGACTACGTCAAATTCCATGGATTCACGTTCTTTCATCACATATTTTCCAATGCAATTGCCGTTGCTTCCCCACCACCAATACAAAGTGATGCGATACCATATTTTTTATGATGTTTTTTTAATGCTGCAATTAATGTCACTATGATTCGCGCGCCAGTTGCACCGATGGGATGGCCTAAGCCACAACCACCGCCGTGAATATTGATTTTTTCGCGAGGAATTTTTAATTCGCGCATGGCGGCAATGGGAACCACCGAAAAAGCCTCGTTAATTTCAAAAAGGTCAACTTTATCCACGGTCCATTGTAATTTATGCATTAACATTTTCATGGCATCAATGGGTGCGGTGGTAAATTGTTCGGGTGATTTTGCGTATTCGCTATAATCTATAATTTTGGCTAGTGGTTTTAAATTTCTATTTTTTGCCTCCGATAAATGCATCAAGACGATGGCGGCTGCGCCATCTGCAATCGAACAAGAATTGGCGGCGGTAACCGTTCCATCTTTTTTAAAAATGGGTGGTAGAAGTTTCACTTTTTCAATGTTGACTGAAAAAGGATGTTCATCATTTTTTACGATTTTTTCGCCTTGCTTTGTTTTCAAAACCACCGGTGCAATTTCACTTTCAAAAATATTTTTCTCAATCGATGCTTGTGCACGCTTTAAAGATTCTATCGCATAATCATCTTGTTCTTCCCGCGTAATATGATATTTTTCAGCACAAAGTTCCGCAAAAGAACCCATCGGACGGCGTTTTTCGTAAGCATCTTCTAAGCCATCCAACATCATGTGATCTAAAACTTCTGCGTGTCCTAATCGATACCCTTGTCTCGCTTTTGGTAGTAAATAGGGTGCATTGGTCATGCTTTCCATCCCGCCTGCGACTAGTACTTTTTTATCTGGTTCCGCAATAAGTGTGTTACAAGCCAACATAACGGCCTTCATGCCTGAGCCACACATTTTATTGAGCGTCGTACAGGGCACATTATTCTGAATTTGGGCGAGAAGGGCGGCTTGACGTGCTGGCGCTTGACCCTGGCCCGCCGGTAGGACACATCCCATGATAACTTCACTCACATCTTCCGCATTCACATGTGCGCGATGGAGGGCAGATTGGATCGCAATGGCACCCAATTCAGGTGCGGATAGATCTTTTAATTCACCTAATAAATTACCTTGGGGAGTGCGTGCAATACCAACGATGACAATGGGATCATTTTGCATGGAAATTCCTCAAAAAATGGTTGTTCCGAGTATATTATGAAAAGAAGAATCTAGAAAGAATTTATGTTACAATCCTTGTACGCAAAATATACATGGGAAAAAGATTATGATTTCAAAGAAATGGTTAATTATCGATACCATCATCATTGTACTCGTTGTCATAATGGTTTCATTGCATAGTTGTAAAAAGAATAATAATCCCGCCGAAGAAACGGTGATTGTTAAAACAGGTACGGTAAAAGAAAAAATTATTGCAGTCGGCAGCATCGTTCCTAAACATACTATCAGCGTAAAATCTAATATTTCAGGTATTGTCGGACAACTATTCCATGAAGATGGAGATTATGTTGATCAGAATGCCTTATTATTACAAATTTCTCCAACAGCCACTCCCCAAAGTATTGCGGAAGCCCATGCTAATGTAAAAGAACAAGAAGCGATTGTGGAGCAGACAGAATCCCATCGGCAACGTCTAGAACAATTATTAAAATTATCTTTAGAAACACCGGATAATTATGCGATTGCGGTAAAAGATGTTGCAATGAATAAAGCACGTCTCGAAATGGCAAAACAAAAACTCGCACTATTGCTAAAAGGCGAGACTAATATTGCCGGCAAAAGTATTAAAACCATGATTAATAGCCCGATAAGTGGTTATATATTACAACGTAATGTCGATCTCGGTGATCCGGTCGTTCCCTTAACCGATATGCAAGCAGGTACTGTGTTATTTGTGATTGCAAACATGAATGACCTTGTTTTTAAAGGTTTAGTGAATGAAGTGGATGTTGCAAAAATTTCTTCAGGGATGATCGCCAATATTCGGATTGCTGCGATGCCAAATGCGAATGTAACTGGCACGTTAAGAAAAGTAGATTTACAAGCCAATAATCAAAGTACAACTACGACCACCACTACTTCGCCTTTTAACGTAGGTTTTAATATTGAGTTGGATCATTTAACTTTACCTAAAGATATGAAATTGCGCGCAGGATATTCGGCAACGGCTGAAATTACCGTTCAACAGGCAGAAAATGTTTTGGTCATTCCTGAGAGAGTTTTAATTTTTAAAAATAATAAAGTATATGTGAATCTACAACCAGATAAATCGAAATCAAAACCTATTGAAAAAGAAATTGTTCTCGGACTTTCTGATGGTATTATTGCCGAAGTAAAATCAGGATTAGGAGAAGGCGACAAAATTCTTGATAACAATACAATGACTTCGAAAAGCTAATGCATTTCATCGATCTTAGTAGACAAATTTTATTAAGCATATGGACCCATAAGATTCGAACCAGCCTCGCTTTGTTCGGCATCATGTGGGGAACGATGACAGTGACGTTGTTGCTGGCATTGGGGAATGGTTTTTATAAAAAAAGTATGGAAAATCTCGCTTTTTTAAATAATGGCACTATCTTTGCTTGGGCAGGTAGGACAAGTAAACCTTACGCTGGCATTCCGCAGGGTCAAAATATCCAACTAGGAATTAATGACTTTTTAGAAATCATGCAAAATATTCCAGGGATTCAATGGTATTCACCAGAATTTGCCAAAGAATCCTTATTTCAATATCAGAATAAAGAAACAAAAAGTTCATTAATGGGTGTAGGTCCTGGATATGAAACGACGATGCAATTTAAAATTCTTCCGGGAAAAAGTCGATTTTTTAACGAGTTGGATTTAACACAACAAAATCGTGTCGTTTATCTCGATGCAACTCTCACAAAAATTTTATTTGCAATGGAAGATCCAATTGGAAAAACTATTTATATTCAGCAAATTCCTTTTGTCGTGATTGGTGTTTCAGATCCAGATAAAAATACGGGTATTGTATTTTCAGGTAATAAAACGAGAGGGTATATTCCTTATACGACTTATCTTGCATTGCAAGGTCTTGAAGATATCAACACGATTTTTTTAACTCCTAAAAATATTGAAGACTCTGTCAGAATAAAAAATAATTTAAAAAACTTATTAGCAGCAAAATTACATTATGATCCCAGTGATGATGAAGCATTTCATATGCCGGATTTAGAAGATAAACAAGTTTTTATTAGCTGGTTCTTTTTTATTATTGAATTATTTCTGGGATTTTGTGGAGCCCTCACACTCTCCGTTGGTGGTTTAGGTGTTGCAAACATGATGTTTCTGATTGTAACAGAAAGAACACGGGAAATTGGTTTACGAAAAGCGCTAGGCGCCAGCGAAAAAAATATTTTGTTACAATTTTTATGTGAAACATTATTAATTGTGGGTTTAGGCGGCGCAATAGGAATAGGTATTTCGATCGCCTCTCTTTTTGTGCTTTCTCATTTACATTTGCCTGATTGGATGGGTAATCCTTATATTTCAGCGTTCTCAGCGGGTTTAACAATTTTTATTTTAATGACCGTTGGTCTTTTAGCAGGTTATTTCCCCGCAAAAAGAGCAGCCAATATGGAACCAGTGAAGGCACTACTATCATGATCTCACAAATTCTAAAAAATATGATGGTGCAAAAAACTCGCTTAATTTTAACTATTTTAGCGGTAGCATGGGGCACATTTACAATTGCTTTAATGCTTGCCGTCGGCGAAGGTTTGCGAGTGACCTTTGGAAACACCATCAAAGATTCAGGTACTGGTGCATTAATTATTTCAGGGGCTGTGAGCACCGAAAGCTTTCAAGGCCAAGGGAACGGTGTGAAAGTAAATTTTTCGGAAGATGATTTACATGCGTTAAAAAAAGAATTATCGGATAAAGCGGATGTTACGGGCGAAGCAGAATGGAATGTAAAATTAGTCAGTGCAAGCAAAAAAGCGACGCGACGTGGCAGACCTGTCATGGCTGTCAATGCAAACTATGCTGACATTCACGGAATTAAAGTAGATCCGCCGGGGCGATTTTTAAATGTATTAGATGATATCAATCGGCGACAAGTCATTGTTTTAGGGATTCGCACTGTCGAAAAATTATTTAAACCAAAAGAAAATCCTGTCGGACAATATATTTTTATTGAAGACACACCTTTTTTAGTGATCGGTGTACAAAGTAAAATTATTCAATTGATAGAAACCGGAAAAATGCCCGATGATTTTATGAATTGGATTCCTTATAGTACCTACCAAGCATTAACGGCAAACCGAAATTATACGAGTTTTATCATTGCGCCTTTCGAATTATCACAAATTCCTCGCATCGAAAAAGATGTGCGAAGATTGATTGCAAGAACCCGCGCACTGAATGCAGATGATCCAGGCATTTTGAATGTCATTAATTTACAGGAAGAAAAAGAAAAATTAATCCTTTTTCTGAAAGGAATGGAATGGATTTTGGGAATTATTGGCGGGTTAACATTGATTATCGCGGGTGTTGGTATTGCGAATGTCATGTTTATTTCAGTAAAACGTGCCACACGTGAAATTGGTATTCGTATGAGTTTGGGCGCGAGAACACATGAAATTTTATGGTATTACACTAGCGAGGCAATTCTCACCACGTTAATGGGAGGATTATTAGGATTTTTACTCGCATTTGCTCTCGTTTATTTTTTACAACATTTACCTGTGCATTCTGAAGTAATGGATCATCTCGGCAATCCGCGTCCTATTTTATCTTTCAATGTAATTTTTATTGTGATGATCGTCTTGGGAACGATTGGTTTATTAAGCGGTATTTTCCCCGCGCGAAAAGCATCACGAATTCATCCTGCAGAGGCATTACGTCATGAAAAATGAAAACTTAATTGAACTTAACAATATTCGAAAATCATATAAAATTGGAAAAGTAGAATTTGATGCTTTACAAATTGATGAATTAACTATTCGACGTGGAGAATATGCAGCGATTTTGGGGCCTTCCGGTTCTGGTAAATCGACGTTGATGAATATTTTAGGATGTTTAGATTCTCCGACTGCAGGGCAATATATTTTAAATGGCAAAAAAGTGAGTTCTCTCAAAAGAAATGAATTAGCGAATGTTCGTAATCGTGAAGTTGGATTTATTTTCCAAAGTTTTAATTTATTGGAATATGCAACCGCTGAAGAAAATGTCGCCTTACCATTAGTTTATGCAGGTTTATCATTAGAAAAACGTAAAGCGCGCGCACTGCAATTGTTAGAACGTGTGGGACTCGCCAACCGCTTACATCATCGCCCTTCTGAATTATCCGGCGGTCAATCACAGCGTGTCGCCATCGCTCGCGCACTCGTCAATCATCCCAATTTAATTTTAGCGGATGAACCCACAGGTAATTTGGACAGCCGCTCTGGCGAACAAGTCATTCAATTATTCGAAGAATGTGTAGATGAAGGAAAGACCATTATTATCGTGACTCACGATTTAAATTTAGCAAAACGTGCGAAACGTATTATCCGAATTTTAGATGGAAAAATGGTACACGAAAGCTAAAAAGAAACTTGTTGTCTTTTTTTATTTTTATTACATAATGACATCCGCAAAAGATTTAAAAATATAGGATAAAATTAAAAATAAGGAAAATTCTAATGATGTCATTTACCCTCTTTCAAAATCCTGAAACTGATCCATTCCTCGCTACATTTGAAGAAGACTTAAAAAAATATCGAACGGTACGCAGTCAATTATGTAAAAAATTATGTTTTTTAATAACGATTGGCGGGTTGTCAGCGGTCACCGCTTTACTCGCAAAAAAAAGTGTTGATATTAAAAATGGACCTTCTTATGAATCTCAAGGTTCTGATCTTATCATGGTATCTTTCTGCGCCTTATTATCTGCTGGAGTGACTATTTCAACATTATGTTGCTGTATTCGCCAATTTTTTCCGTCTGATAATTCAGATAATATTTTAATTCGTGATTTACCTTTACCTATGCAGAATAATGTTAGCCAGTTAATTTATCAAAATGGAATAGATCCAAGTCAAATTCTGACAGTTGGTGATGTACGTTTTTATTGTAAAGACAGTGGAACACGAGAGTTGAGAAATTTTGTGGCTTGATGTGTATGAAACGTCGTCCCGCGGCTTGTCCGCGGGATCCAGTGAGAGCGGATATGCCATTCTGGATCCCGCGGACAAGCCGCGGGACGACGAGGGGGCACGCATGACAAAAAATTTTATTCCTTCGTCTTCACATCACAAATAGTTTCAACCAAAATTGCAGCAACTTCATACGGATTTGCATTCGCGCCAGGTCTTCTGTCTTCTAAATATCCGCAACCTTTGTTTGCAACAGGTCTTGGAATGCGAACCGAAGCACCACGATTACCCACACCAGCTAAAAATTGTGAAATATGTGCGGTTTCATGTTTGCCGGTGAGACGTAATTCAAGATCATGACCATAGACCGCGATGTGATCCTTATGACGTGCTTCCAGTGCTTTAATTGCTTTGTGAATTGCATCCATGCCTGTTTTTGGGTCGCGCATTTCGCGAGTTGAAATATTGGTGTGTTTGCCTGCGCCATTCCAATCGCCTTTGACAGGTTTTGGATGAAGTTTTGCGGTAATATCAAATTCTTCGCCTAATCGATAAAGCAACCAGCGAGCAATCCATAAATGATCGCATACTGTCACTGGATCTGCGCTTTCACTATCAATACCACGATAACCAATTTGGAATTCCCACTGTCCTGGCATAACCTCAGCATTTGTGCCATAAAGCATAATACCCGCATCGATACAGGCTTGCGCATGGGTTTCGACTAAATGCCGGCCAAAAACCTCATCTGCGCCTACCCCGCAATAGAATGGCCCTTGGGGTGCTGGGTAGCCACGGTCTGGCCAACCGAGGGGCTGTTGGCCGCTAAAAAGGGTATATTCCTGTTCAAAACCTAACCAAGGGTCGTGTTTTTTACCCCCTTCATTCATGATTTGGGTCAATCTGGCGCGTTTATTGGTGGGATGGGGTGTGCCATCTGGATTAAGAACTTCGCATAATGCAAGAAAATTATTGGTGCCAGTCACAGGATCTTTGACAAGACAAACCGGTTGTAAAATCAAGTCAGAGTCATGTCCAGAAGCCTGATAAGTGGAAGATCCATCAAAACTCCACTGTGGCAAATCCTCTACTTTTAAAGGACTATTTTTATAAGGGACAATTTTCACTTTAGAGCGGAGCGTTTGAGTAGGGCTGCTGCCATCGATCCAAATATAAGTCACTTGCGAAATATTCATAAATTTCCTAAAGAAAGAAGGTTTTTATAGGAGCAATCAAACGAGCTAATATATACCAATTAACGTCGTTTTTATAGTGTCTGGCTTCATTTTTTCCAATACTTTTTAATAAAAAAATTACATCAATTTACAATTATTTTTTTCAGGTGTATGTCTGTATTCTTTATTTCGATTAGAATTTTTAAAAAGTCTCGGTTTGTGATGTGACGACATCGTTTCTTCCGAAAAAGAGCGTGTAATCGAAGCCTCTGGAGAGGTAGTTCTTTCAGTTGAATCATCAGGAGTAATAGCTCTTGTACTCATCAAAGGAGAATGAGAACCTTCCGGCGTTCTCGAGTCACTTGGAGAGGAGCCAGAGCTACTTGCAAAGGAAGTTGAAATGGAAGGTGAGAACGTTGAACCAAAACTGCTCGCAGAGGATGGAGAAATTGTCGGTGTTAAACTTCCGTGGCTTTCAAAAGAGTTCGTCGATAAACTTGTTTGACTTTGTGACCTTGTATCTTTGAATGAAGAAGAATACCGTAATTTTTCAATGGGTGAAAAAAGACGATTATCCATTTTTAATCTTGTTAATCCCTTCCCAATTTGAATAGCATTTTTTTCAGAATCGAAATGAACAATCCAGGTTGGTGCAGGGAAATCATGTAATTTTGAAATTCTTTCTTTGGATTTTGCAATGACATCTAAATACTGTTGTGAGGGAATTTCTCCATTAAAATTATTTTCTTCAATTAATTGGAAGGTTTGTAACATTCCTTTTTTAATAACAGAAAAAAGTTCTTCTTTAGAAATTCCAGATTGAAAAATACTAGAGGGTGGGAAATTATGTTGCATCAATAAAATATTAAGAAGAATGATAGAAGTTCGAGTATTTAAGTCTTGAAATCCATGTAACATTAATATTTCATAATGGCATTCAATGATAGCCTCTAATAATAAATTATCATCGTTTAATGATTTTGCTTTTTGGACTTTCAGCTGGTAGTTTTCAATTATTTTTGACATAACAGCATTACACTCAAGAACGGTGTGATCAATAGAATAAAAGAAAATGGGTGGTTTTTCTTTATAATGTTCAGGAAATTGGGAACGGGCGGAGCTATAAGCTACAATTAATTTTGTATGAAATAGTTTGAAGTTATTGATATCAGATAATAAGTTATCTTTAATTTTTTTATTAAAAATAATATCGCTTTCTATTTTGGCTTGAATCCCAAATGAAGCATATTTTTTTGCGAAAGCAATGGCATCTTTATAAGCCTTTACACTTAAGTTTGTGAAATGAAAACCAAAGGGTGCGCCAGCTTTTCTCGTATCGAAAAATTCTCCACCTTTAATTTCAGGATAATTATTTCCTTTGCACGTATTGTGAATTAGTTGTATAAAATCAACATCTAATTTCTGATCTTTGCATTCAAACGCTAAGCCAAGCGCATTTTTTCGATTTTCAATAGGTTCAGGATCATCCGGCTCTTCTACGCCAACCAGTTTATTTTGATATTTTTCTGGAACCAGACTTAACAATAAAAATCCGAGTTCAAAATCATCCTTAAGATTTTCAACCCATGGTTTTGCTTCTATGATGCTGTCTTCTAATAATTCTAGTTCGTTTATTTTTTTATTGAGATCAATTTTATTGTTTTGAAAATAAAGATCATGATCTTCTAATTCAGATTTTAATTCAGGCGTCATTTCTGAAATGGCTATCATTATTTCATCATAATAATCCATTAGCGTCCGGTCAGTATCTACGGTAATGACTTTATCTTTATTGTTTGATCGAAGGACAAAATGGATATTTGGCATCAATAAAACTCTTTTTCAAAGAAGTGAATAAAAATTATACTATAAATGGCATTATTTGTCCATCGGTTAACTTATTGAATAAAAAGGGTTATTTAAAAAATATTCGTAAAAGTTTAGTTTTTTATACCAATTCAGCAAAAATGTCTCTTTGGTTTTTTAAAATATTTTTTGAGATACGACGTGCATTATCTAATTCTTTTAATAATTCGCTTAAAGGTGGGATATTCAAATCTCGCTCAATCATCGTAGAAACGGCCCCAAATTGTTGTAACGATGCTTCATATAATTCCCATACTTCATGACTTATTATCGTCTCATGTGTATCGATGATAGGATCGCCTTGATAGGCAAGTCCTGCAAGTTGCATTTGATAAATTCTTTCACCTGGTACTCCATTTAAATAAGAGAGGGGTGAAAATTCATGGTTTATCGCATTGACATAAATGTTGTTAATATCCAATAAAAGAAAACAATCTGCACGAGTCACAATTTCGGATATAAACTCCCATTCTGTCATTTCAGAATGTTCGTAGGTGAGATAGCTAGATACATTTTCAATTAAAATTCTTCGTCCCAAAAATTCTTGAATTTTTTGAATTTGCATCACGACATGGTCAATGGCTTCTTTCGTAAAAGGTAACGGTAAAAGCTCATGCATTTTATATTGATTAATTCCAGTCCAGGCTATTTGGCCAGAAATCCAAAGCGGTTCAATTCTTTCACTTAAGTTTTTAACGTTAGCAAGGTGATGATAGTCTAAAGGATCGGTGCTACCCAGCGAAAGGGAAGCGCCATGCATCATAATAGGATAATCGACGCGAATTTTATCGAGATAATAAAGCGGTTTACCGCCTTCTACGAGATAATTTTCTGTAATGATTTCGAACCAATCGACTTTCGGTTTGGTTAATAGAATATCTTTATAATGTTCGGGTCTTAATCCGAGTCCAAATCCAAGAAAAGGTCTCGTGTGATTCATGACAAGAATGACACCAAAATTTGAGAAGCCATGGAACTCCTTTTCTGCTTTCCGAATGTTGGCTGTAAGGTAATGTGAATTGTTAACTAGTATAGAAAAAAATGAATGACAACGTCAAGTTATCGGACAAAACTCGACGTCTTTAACCAACTTTTATCAGGGTAGTAAGCCACAACCAATGTATTGTTTTTGATGAGATCGATAAGGGGTTTAATGACATCACGACTGAGTGCAAAGCAACCCCAGCTACGACCTAATTTTCCATCTTTAGCTCTACCTGGGCTCACATAATTGGCGCCATGAAACACAATATTTCGATCATACGCATTACTATTAAAATTCGGCTCAAGTCCTTTTACTCGCAAAGAATAACCATTATTACCGATATAAGTTTCATCAGTAACAAAAACGCCTAAGCTGGATTTTAAACTTTTTGGCGTATTAGAAAATGAAGTTGAGGTTGCATCGCCGCTGTGTTTTCCGTGCGAAACCCAAGTGTTATATAATACTTTCAGATTTTTTAAATCAATAACCCATAAACGACGTTCAGCGGAAGGTTTGGAATAATCCACTAACGTTAATAATTGTTTACTATCCATACCGAGTTTTCGTGCTTTTAAATAAGCGTTTAATCCGACTTTTAAAACTTCTGGATCTAAATTATTGGCTTGTGCGAGTATGGTTTGAATAGTTTTATCGACCCAATATTTAGAGCCAATGATTAAATCAAATTTATTGTGAGTTAATTGATTCGCAGATTGGAAAAAATAGGAAAAAGGCCCCATACCAACCATAATAAATAATGAAAATGATAATAATGCAATTTTTAATTTCATATGTACCACTACTCGTTAATTAGTTAATTTTAAAAGTTGTAAAATGAATGTAAATATTGAATTAAACTTGTAACTTAATTCTGAATACTGCAAGAGAGGGGAACATTATGGCTGATGAGTGATCATTAGTCAATGAAATATTCCTAATTTGATCAACCTGGAAAGGTAACTGAATGTAAAATAGAATATTTTTTGATGTAAAAAAAACCCGGAAATTAGGCTAAATTTCCGGGTTTTTTAAATGAGTTAATTAATATTAATGTCTACCATGAAAACTACCGCCACTATGAAAACTGCCACCAAATCCATGTCCTTGGAATCTTCCTCCATTAAAATGAAAGTTTTGGTGACGATTAACATTGAAATGCTCTGAAGGCATTCTATTAAAGTTTTGATTTTCTTTGAAATGTTGTTGATTAGAGAAGTGATGCGTAGGGCTCGTCGTTTTATACAAATTGTTATTGTTTTTATTAAAATTGTTTTTGTTAAAGTTATTATTATTTGCTTTATACATGTTGTTATTATTTTTTAACAAATTGTTATTGTTTTTATTAAAGTTATTATTATTCGCTTTATACATGTTGTTATTATGATGACAGTTTCCTTGATAGCAATAACCGCCGCCGTGATATCCATTAGCAGACCAATAATATGCACCACCTCTTGGTCCATGATAATAACCCGCACTACCATTCGCTCCATGCCATGAATTCCAATATCCGTTATTGTGATAATAATAATTGTTAAAATAATTATTATAATAATGGTTATAATAGTCATCGTTATCGTGATTTATTGCATAAAACAGCCCGCCAATGGCAAGACCCGTTGCTAATCCTAAAAATATTCCTGATGCCGAATTGTCATAATAGCCAGGATAATAATAGGGGTTGTAATAAGGATAAGGATATGAATAAGCAGGATAGTAAGTTGTCGTGCTTGAATAATAATGTGTGACGGTGGGATTGTTGTTTGTATTGCTTTGTTGTGTTGTTGTGTTTTGTTGTTCCGACATGGACTCATCGTTAACCGTATTGGCTTCCTCGTTATCTGTACTTACTATCGTATCTTCTTCGGGAGTAATATAAGCAGCACACGTATCTGCTTCAGGATAAACAGGTAAAGCGATAGTCGGGATACATTGAATATTGCTCGGCGGAGGCATTGGCAATTCATCTGCGCTATTCTCATCTGCAAATGCAATTCCAGTGGTTAAAAATAAGAAAAGACAAGAATAGAGGGAAAAATTATTGCGTTTCATATAGACCTCCGTCTAGCGATCATCTATATTCTTATATTACTTCCATTATAACACTTTTTGAACATGTTATAATTTACGGCTAAATAATTGATGAGATTAGAATAATGTATAAAAAAATCATTGGATCTATTTTAATGTTATTAGGCACATCAGTTGGGGCTGCGATGCTGGCCTTACCCATTGTGACTGCACATGAAAGCGTCGCGATGAGCTTTTTCCTATTATTTTTTAGTTGGCTCATGATGACCGTCGGCGCTTATAGTTTGCTTGAAGTGAATTTGTGGCTGAAATCCGATACGAATATGGTGAGTATGGCATCCCATACGATTGGGCGTTTCGGAAAAGTTCTCACTTGGGTAATTTATCTATTATTGCTTTATAGTTTAATTTGCGCCTATTTATCTGGGTTAAGTGATATTTTACAAAATTTGTTACTTAATTTTCATATTGCAATTCCGATCTGGTTTTCTATTTTTTTAGTATTAGGAATTTTTGGTACGATTGTCTATCGTGGTATACATTCTGTCGATATTCTTAATCGTGGTTTAATGTTTCTTAAATTAGTCGCTTTTTTTATTTTGGTTGTTGCAATGAGTCAACATGTTAATTTTACTCTTCCCTTCGAAGGAGATTATGAATGGCATAATAGCGTGCTAATGGTAATGTTAACTTCATTTGGTTATGCCATTATTATTCCTTCTTTAAGAAATTATTTGAATAATGACAAAGTATTAAAAAAAGTCGTACTTATTGGCAGTCTCATCCCTCTTTTGTTATATGCCATTTGGATTTTCTTCATTCAAGGTATTATAAGCAGAACGGGAGAACATGGTTTAATTAATATATTGAATTCAGAAAATACGAATTCTATGTTAATGAATGCCATGACTTTAAAAATGAATACCGCTTTAGTGGCGGAAATGGTGAAATTATTTATTTCCATTTGTGCAGCGACTTCCTTTCTCGGTGTTTCGGTTTGTTTAACCGATTTTATTGCAGATGGTTTATCCATTCAAAAAAAATCGAAATCAGGAATTATTGTTTATCTATTGGCATTTTTGCCGCCGTTATTCATCGTATTAATTTCACCAGGCATTTTTGTGACGGCATTACATTATGCAGGAATTTGGTGTCTACTTTTATTAATTATTATTCCTTTAATGATGTTGTATTGGGGAAGATATAAAAAAGGTTTTATGCAAAATAAATTATTACCCGGAAAAATATTTTTGCTAGGTTCCTTTTTTGTAAGCATTTATTTATTGGTAGTGAATATTTTGCAAGTTTAAAAAAGTATCCACGCCTTTTTAAAAATATCGAATTTTTAAAAAGGCGTCGCAACTAATCTAAGTGCCAAAAAACCTATCCCCAAAATCTCCTATGCCCGGTAGCATAAAACATTGTTCATTTAAATCTTCCTCAAGCGAAGATGTCACGATTTTGACTTTGGGGTATTTTGTTAAAACCGCATCTATACCTTGGCGAACCGCGAGTAAAGTGCCTAATACAATGTTATCTTCAGACACACCTTTCTCAATCAATAAATGTATTGCTGACAAGGCACTTCCTCCGGTTGCTAACATTGGTTCCATCAGAATGACATGTCTTTTACTAATATCTTCAGGAAAAATAGAATAATATAAACGAGGTAATTTAGTTATTTTATCTCTTTGAATGAGAATTTTTCCTATGCGAATGGCAGGAATCATTAATCGCAATTCTGTTTCCATGCTTTCTCCCGCCCGAAGAATCGATACGCCACAAATATCAGATGCAAATCGGAGGCCTTTATAAATGTGACCCACAGGAGTTTGTACCATTTCTTCTTGAAATGGTAAAAGATTCAGTGCTTCTTCAAGTACTAAACGATTAATGCGAGTGGAATAATGAATAAAATCCTGACGACTCGCATTTTTATGACGAATAATCGTATGCATAGCGCGCAATTGATTGGTTTGACGAATTAAATAAAAATGGGTTTTAGATTGTTGTTCTATATTTTTAAGCATTGGTTATCTCTTTATTCAGGTTTATTTTCAAATGATGGAGGTAATATTGGAGTTGTAGTAAATTGAGCAGCAGCTGCACGATAGATAGATTTTTTATTAGTCCTTTGCCACAGCAATCGTAACACATAAACTAGTTTTGGATTGTGTTCTTCATCTTCTAGAAAAGCGCGTTCCATAATTTCATGCCAGTTCTCTTCCCATAATCGGGTTGATTCTTCGGAATCTATTTTGCTATTAAATATATTATTTAATGCGATTAATTTGGATTTATTTGGAAAATATCTTTCAGAAAACAGAATACATAGCATACCTATCCAAAAACATTTTAAGATTTTATTCTGTAATTCATGAGATACATGACGAGATATTTGTCCCATAGCATGTAATGAGGTAATTAAATGAAGTATTACAAAATTACCTGGTTTTTCTAAATATAAAAGTGTTACCACATAAAACAATTGTTCCCAAATTTCTGGTGTCGGTTGATGGTTAAGTGAGCCTGCGGTTTTATAAATCTCTGGATGACCTTGTTCTAACAAACACGCAATTCTGAATTGAAGACCAGATCGTAATAATTCTGGATGAATGTCATCAAAGGTATGGTGTGGATCGTTAAATAAATTTTCTATCTCGTTAGTTAATTCAATCTTATTATCTTCACAAAATTCTGTAATTTTCAAAAAGGAATCAATGATAGAATGCTCTGATATCTTTTCATGCTCATCCATCAACGGTACCCTATCAGGATGACATGATACATAGGTATAGGCCATATAGCTTAAGCCTTCTATGATCATCCATCGATGATTAATGTCTAATGCCCAACCTAAATGAATTGTTGCATGCGTGAACGCGCCTGCCCAACCTTCTAAAAGAATAGGAAGGTAGGCGTTTAGTACCCTATTTAATCCAAGCTTTTTTTCCTGTCGATCGAAGAAATTGCAAAAAGCGGTATATCCAACACGTTTTCCTAGAAAATTTTTCCAATTTTGTTCAGTAATAAGTAATTTATCGGGTCGAGCAGGTTCGAGACCAAATCCATACGGTGTTTCTTTAGCGTAATTTTTATAGTAAGCAAGCACCTTTTCATCATGCATACCAAGTTTAGTCAATGCAATGACAGCATGTTTGACGTGATTAGTCAGATGCCCGTTAAACTCAATATGGTAAGTTTGATCGGATAGTAATTTGTCGATTATTGGTGATGATATCATTTTATTTATCTCTTATTATTATGATGCGAACTTGATTTTTTTGATAAAAAAACCCCAATCAATATTACAACCACGCCTAGATATTGTAATAAACTTGGAGTGATGTAATGTATTAACCAATCAAGAATAAGCGCAGAAATCAACTGACCTGCAATAATTAATATTGCAGTTTTTAATGCGCCTAACCGAGGAAATACATAACTACTTATTGAAACAAATAATGCGCCAAAAAATCCACCGGCTAATGATGAAAATGAAACGGGAAATGCATGAAGATTTGACCATTGTCCGAAGAGAGTGATAATGATGGATAAAATCAAAAATCCTATCACATGGTTAAAGAATGAAGCTTTCAGCGGATTAATTTTTGTAGCGAGCTGTCCGTTGATAACGCGACTGGTTGATATTAGCAATCCATTAAGCAAAGCGATGGCAATATAAAGTGAAGTCATTATTGTCCTCTTCCATAAATAATCATGGCACTACCTATTATCAAAAGAATGACAGAATAGAAATCCTTGCGAGTTATTTTTTTTTGGTGCACCATCAATAATCCATAATGATCTAATGCAATACCAAATAAAATTTGCCCCAACAACATAAGAGAAATTGTCCCTGCCAAAGATAATGAGCCACTCAACGCAATGGAGGCCAATACAACAGTAAACGCGCCAGGAATACCACCGAGATAAATCCATAATGGCGTTTTGGTAGGATGTGAATGATTTTGCGAATGAATGTTAAAAATACGAGATAATAGCAAAACCAATATGAGTGATACGATCGTGCCTACGCCATGCGCGATCCATGCTGAAATGATTGAACCCAAGCGTACTGCCAATTGACTATTATATTCAATCATTAATGCAAGAAGTGTCCCAGCAAAAATTGCAAAACATCCGTATTTTAATTGGTGCATCATGCATTATGCTCCACAATAATTTTTAGTACTTCAGAAAAATTATCGACTATCCATGTTGGATGAGACAAAGCCAAATCCTTTTTAGCATCAATGCCATATGTCACTGCAATTGATTGAATACCTGCATTCTTAGCCATTAAAATGTCATGATGGGTATCACCAACCATCACGGTATTCTCTGATAAGACTCCTAATTTATTGAGAACCCTATTTGCAGCTTCTGGATGAGGTTTGCGATGCGCTACGAGATCTGCTCCTACCACTACATCAAAGTAATGCAATATTTCAGATGAAGAAAGTATAGAAACCGCGCTTTGATAAATTTTATTGGTAATGATTGCTAATTTATAATTATTATCTCGTAAATATCGTAACGATGATTCTACATTCGGAAAAAGTAATTCTTTTGCTTTAGGCAGGATCATTTCTTTGTATAACGTTTGATATTTTTTGACGGCAGATGTTATTAAATCATGATTGCTTCTTAAATTGGTAAGTGTAGAAAAAGCAATTTCAAGCGGTAAACCAATAGTTGCTCTCATTTCATCGAAACTACATTTTTCAAATTGCATTGCTGCAAAAGTTGCCGTAATTGTTTCAACAATAGAGCGAGGTGTATCTAATAACGTACCATCTAAATCGAAGATAACCAGCTTGTTCATTTTATTTAAACCCTATTTTTATTCATGAGAATGACAATAATAGGCATGCGCAACGGCAAGTTTCGCTGCAGCCTCTGCAGTATTGACGAGTACGGCCATATTTGCTTTTGCTGATCGACCAAGCGTTGCACTGTCGACTGCTCGCATGAGATATTTTGTTAAAGTATTTCCAGAAATATTTTCTTTTTTTGCATTGAAAACCGCAGTTGCAATAACAGATTCGATTTCATCACTGTCGATCGCATCTTCGATTTTGGTAGGATTGGTGATTAATATAGCGTTATTATTCTGAAGCCCCCAATGTATTTCAATTGCTTTAGCTATTTCAAATTCATCATCAATACGGTAGGAATTTTTTATTCCGCTCGAACGACAATAAAACGCTGGAAAATCATCAGATTTATAAGAAATAATAGGTACGCTATGTGTTTCTAAAAACTCCATCGTTAGATTCAAATCCAATATTTTTTTGGCACCGGCGCAAACGACTGCGACTTTGGTACGCGTGAATTGAATTAAATCCGGTGAAATATCCATCGTGTTTTCAGCACCACGATGCACACCACCAATACCAGAAGAGCAAAAAAATGGAATGCCCGCTAATTCAGCTGCAACCATTGATGATGCTACAGTAGTCGCCCCCATTTTTTTCTGCGCGAGAATGATAGGAAGATCGCGACTACTGACTTTAGGAATATGAGAGGTAGTGGCGAATTTTTCAATGGTTTCAGTATTCATTCCAATGAGAATTTTTCCATTATCAATACCTATGGTTGCAGGCACTGCTCCTATTTTTCTTATCATCGCTTCAACCTGCAATGCAGTATGAAGATTGTCAGGATAATCTAATCCATGCGTAATGACATTGGATTCAAGCGCAACTACTGGCTTTTTATTATGAAGTGCAGTTTGAATTTCTTCTGTCACTAAAATGGGTATTTTTGACGATGCTATTTTCATGTATCATTCCACCTTAATAATTTGGGATTTTACAAAGAAGATCCCATTTTTTTTGTATTTCAGGTATATATACTTGTTCTTGCCATAATTCTTTATTAATAGGTTCAAGTGCAATTGATATTACGTTTTCCTGACAACCAAAAACATTTTGAATGGATTCAGTCAAACGACGTATAAGTTCATTTTTCTGTTCTAAGCTCAAATTGATAGGGAAATGTTTGATATTGATATGAGGCATGTTATTTTCTCCATTGATTTTTTTTGTAGTTGATATATCGGTTAATTGTTGATGAATAGTTTCTGCGAGAATTTCAACACCTGATTTTTTTAAAATATCATAGTGATTGACTGGTAATTCAATAGTGGTCGGGGGATTTATAGAATCGATAAAATGAGATTCAAAAAACGAAGTCTCGTCACCTTTAGCCTTGATGATGGTGATGGGTGTTCTTACATTTCTTTTAAATAGTTCTTTGTCAGTGTATTGAAAATTATAATTTTTACATACCACATTCACAATTCTTTTGACGATTGTGCGATCAAGATTTTTAAATGTAACGCAAATAAAATCGATAAATCCTTTTTCATCTTTTACCACATTTAAGCATTCATCAAGTGATTTTGATTTAATTTTTTTTGCAAAAACAGAATATAAAATTGAGATAAAATTTTTATTTGTGAAATCAATTTTATTTAAATGTTGGGTATTTTCATAAAAATCTACGCGAGGTGATCCCGGTGCGATTAAAAATAAATTTTCTACGATTTCACCTGCTTCCTCTAATTGATATGCTGCTTCAAAAGCAATTTTAGCACCAAATGAATATCCCCATAATGTATAAGGTCCATTTGCCTGAATTTTTTTAATTGCTTTAATATCTTCAACTGCAATGGTGATGATGGAAGAGCCTGGGATTTCGCAATTATTCAGACCACTGGCTTGTATTCCATAAAACGGACGATTGAGACGAACATGATTTGCGAGCAATCTTAAATTCATTGGATAGCCGCCAAGTCCGGGCCAGCAAAAAATCGGAGCATTTGTTCCAGACAAGGATAAGGGTATTATTCTAGATATTTTTTTGTCGCACTGATTATTAATGGTTAAAGCTAATTTTTCGATCGTTGGTGTTTCAAACAAAATTTGCGCGGGAATTTCGCACCCTAATTTTTTACTTATTTCATTAATTAAAATCATTGCAAGCAATGAATTGCCACCGGCATCGAAAAAATTGTCGGTGACGGAAGCTTCCTCAATTTTCATTATTTTCTTCCAAATATCTAATATGATGGCTTCTTCTCGATTTCTTGGTGCAATCAAATTAGCATTAGATTTTGTAAAGTGCTCTTCTCTCGCCAGCAATTTTTCCAATGTTTTATAATCAATTTTACCATTCACGGTTTGCGGTAAATGATCTAGTATCATAATTTTATTAGGTATCATAAAATCTGGTAACAAATGAGATAAATCATCTTTGAGTAGTTCTGAAGGGCCTTTTGCATGTACGATATCTTCATTCATCCCATCACTTGTTATTTGCGCATCACTCACGAGACCACCAATACAAAAATAAAAAGGTCCAGAATCTCGTCCTATATTTTTTAATATCGTTTGGAGCGGTTTTGCGGAAGGTAAATCATCGCCACTTTTAGAGCTATAACCGGAAGACATCAACCCTAGTTTTAATTGGTTCATTTGCAAATGTTGAAGTTTTCTTCCCAATTCAATATATTGCAGCCACTCATTAGAATTTCTGCTTATTAAAATAATGCCGAATGAAGCTTTTTCATAAACACTTTGATTAATGGCAATGACATGTTTTTTTTGAATAACGTCATTAGAAACTTTATCTAAATTTCCATTTGTGTATTGATATAATCCGGCAGGCAAATGATTTACTTTAGATTCATGAGATTGAATATAGATATCCAAATATTCATCATTCATAACGAAATCATTTGTAATAATTGGGAAAGTACCCAAGTAATAATCCTCATCTGCGCAATACAGTTTGTTTTTTATTTCTGGACAATATTCGCCTTTGCCAATTTTTAATGAATGCTTAGGAAGAACTAAATCGAATAGCCCAAGCATGTGTCCTGCTTCAATTTCCAAAACTTCTAAAATATTATTTTTATAAATAGATTCAATAGCACTTTTTTTTCCGATAAAAGTCACTGTTATTTGAGTGTTTTTAATTGTTTTATTTGTATTAATCAAGTAAAGCTGATGATAGATAGGATGATAGTAATAATATCCATCGGGAATGCCAGCGACATTATTAATTGCTAAATATAACTGGGTAGCATAGAGAGCACCAGGTGATGCATAAGCATATTTAGGCAATAATCTTTGTTTACTTATGAATTGCCCAAAATTTCTTAAAATATGCCCCAATTCAATTAAGTTGAACGAGGCAATATTGTTTTTTGCTGATTTTATTTCACGATTTTTTAATAATTGAAGAATAACATTTATATCTAATAACCCTCCTTCATAGAACCGATAAGTTTTTCTCGCAAAAGCGAGAGCGCGTTGTTTCTTTGTAGGATTTTTAAATGGTAGTTTTATAGTGAATTTATCTCTGATTTCTTTATCTGACCGACAGCCTGAATGAGAGAGCTGCATTTTAACTTGTAATTTGTTTTCTTTCGATTGATGATGTTGATCGTGATTACCTTGATCCATCAGAGCGGCTTCTTTAGTATTTAGCTCTACACAGGCAATTAATTTTTGAAATCCCGTGTTTGAATCCGTTTTTACGACAATACCAGCATATTTTACCCATTCATGTTTTTCGATAGCTAATTTTATTTCATCAAGCTCAATTCGAAACCCACGCAATTTTATTTGATTATCTATTCTGCCAAAGAATTGAAATGTTCCATCTGTCATTTGACATACCAAATCTCCGGTTCGATATAAGCGTTCCACCCTAGTATTATTATTAAAACGATAGGAAATAAACTTTTCAAGTGTCAGATCTATCCGATTGAAATATCCTCGTGCTAATTGATCTCCGCCTATGTACAGTTCGCCAATTTGGTTATCATCCACTATATTTTTATTATTATCCAAAACATAAAAATGCGTATTTAGCACCGGTTTTCCAATGGATAATGCATTCGACATATTATGCAAATTATTTTTATCAACTTGATAGGCAGAAGCATTGATCGTGCATTCTGTTGGCCCATATAAATTAATTAAATCAACTTCAGGCATTACATTGAAAAGATCAATAGCTAATTTTTTTGAAAGTACTTCTCCACCGCAAAAAATTTGTTTCAATGATTTGCATTCTATAAATTTATCATTATCAACCAGCGCTTGCAGTAAAGTGGGAACACATTGTAAAACATGAATATTTTTATTTATTATCGAGTGAATTAACCTGTCAGGATCACGATAAATTCCCGGTGCACCGATAACAACATGAGATCCACAGCAAACAGCAAGAATTTCCCATTGCGCAGCATCAAAACTGATAGGGGTTTTTTGCAATACCGTACTAAATTCATTTAAATTAAACTCTGAAGACATCCACCGCAATTGGTTTGTAATACTATAATGTTCGATCATTACACCTTTGGGTTGTCCAGTGCTTCCTGAAGTATAGATAACATAAGCTAAATGATTTGATAGATTTTCGTTAGGATGTGGATAGGAAAGAAAATCATTATTGATGGTGGCAAATTTTTTTAAATCCACTTCAGTAATAATTTCTATATCATTTGGTAGTAGTTCTTTTAATTGTTCTCTTAATTTTTCCTGGCTAAAGATAATTTTGACTTTAGTATTTAACACCATAAATCGGATACGTTCGGCTGGATATTCGGGAGCTAATGGTAAATAAGCTGCGCCTGAAAAAAGAATCCCCCAAATGCCTATCATTAAATCTAATGATGGTTCGACATAGATACCAACACATTCATCTTTGCGTATCCCTTTATGTTGCAGGTATGCGGCAAGAGGTAATAATCTATCTGTCAATTCCATATAGGTTAAAGAATTACCCATACAGGAAACTGCAGTTCGATTGGGAAAAGAGGTTAATTTTTCTAAAAACAAATTTATTAATGTATTTTCAGATATTTTATTATTTATTTTTCTTATTATCATGTCTAATATCCCTGACATTTATTTTATTATTATTTTTATTTAATAACCCGACATATTAATCGAATTTCTATTTATGTCAATATGGATCAAACTATCTTTAAGTAATAGGATGTGTTTTAATAACTAACCCCAAGTGTTTGAGTGACCAGTATAGCTATGTCAAGTATTCGTGATATTTATCAACTTATTTTAGAAATTAATAAACTCAAATTCGTATTTAGAAATACGACAACTGAGCAAGATAGAAAAGAAAGTACAGCAGAACATTCATGGTCGGCAAGCATGATTGTCATGATTCTTATGAAAGAACTAAAAAATGAGTTTGTTCAAATAGATGAATTAAAGACAATTAAGCTGTCCCTGATTCACGATATTGTTGAAATATACGCGGGTGATGTATTCGCTTTTGATATAGAAGGTCGAAAAAATAAAGAAAAAATTGAAGCTGAAGCAATGGATAAACTTATGAATATTTATCCTGAGCTAGGAAAAGAGCTTCATGATTTATGGCACGAATTTGAAGATAAAAATACATTGGAAGCAAAAATTGCTAAAGCTGCAGATGCTATCTGCCCCATTTTTTTACGTGTTGAATCTAAGCAATCCTATATTCCCTTCGGCATTACATTAGATCATTTAGAAAAAATCAAATTTCCATATTTTGTCTTTAGTAAAACTTTTGTTGCGCTATACCAGCAGTTAACATTGGATCTACAAAAAAATAAGCTCATTTGATCAAAAATTTTTTGAATTAAAAGGTACATATTTTTCAATTTTCTCATGATGGTGTGATTGTTGATCATGCATTAAGTTATTATAAAAAATATTTTTATAATACATTCAAACAATTAAAAAATATTGGCACTTCTCTCTTTTTTCTAATGATAAAATAAAGTCTATGGATAAATAAAAAAGGGAGTATTAGAATGATAAAGTCCCTCTCAACCATATCAAAAATCACCGTTTTTTTAGTCGTTTTTCTTTTTACCACAGGCGTTTTTGCTGAATATTATATTGTGTATCCTGGAAGTTATGCTTCTCCTTGTTATGCATCTTCGCCTTGTAAAATTTATAAGAAAAAATATAGGAAATATAAACGACACTATAAATCGCATTGCGGTTATAAAAGACGATACGGCGGTAGTATTGTAAAATATCGTGTATATCCAACTTGTGGTGGCGCGTATTATGTTCCCAGTTGCCGTTATGAATGGGGTGCACCACAACCAAGTCCTTGTCATTCCGGATGTGGCGATTTTTATGTTCCACCTGAATATTTCTATCGTAGTTCTTATTATGATTCTTATTACTATGATCCTGCGATGGATTGGGATACACGAACGAGTGATGATTATTAAGCTAAGAGATCATCATTTGCATAACGTGGATAATATTTTTTTTGATAAAGATGAAAGACGTGCTGCATCAAAATAAATATTCATAAATTGACGGACGCCATATTTTTTCCAAAATTCTCGATCATCATGAATACCAAACATATGTTTTAAATTACGATACCGTAAAAAAATAGGAAGCGGATGTCGTGTAAATTTTACATCCACGATATCTAATAAAGCAAAACCCTGATTATCATCATACAGTAAATTTTCTAAATGCAGAGAACGGAAGAAAATACCTTTCTGATGGATCAATGCAATAAATTCAGCAATTCTTGGGATAATGAAATGAGAATCTTTGTTAGCTAAAATTCGAGTGTTTTCGCCAGGAATTTTTGAGTATGAAAGAATATAAGCATCATAATCTTTGCAATATTGTAAAACATCAACCGTAGGAGTGCGAATCCCTTTTTTTTGTAAATGGATGGAATTTTCAGAAAAACGTAAAGCATAAGGTCTGCGATGATTTGATGAAAATTTTTTATGTTTAGCATAAAAAACTTTTACCATTTTACCTTCGGAATTTTCTAATAATTTGGGACGATGATAAGTCGTCTTAATCAGCGTTACATCCGCTGCATGTATGATGGTATTGAAAGTATTAATTGAAATAACGTGCATAAAATTTAAAGGTTTTTATGTAAAAACAGCACTATATCATATTTATTGAGGAAATACCTATTTCTCAGTTCTAAGGACTGTCCCATAAAACTCAACCGTCATCAACTATGTCATGCCAGCATGCTTTAATGCCACCTTTAAGCATGCTGGCAGGCATCCATAGAGGCTTCGCTACGTGCCCACTGGATGCCAGCTTAAAGCATGCTGGCATGACATAGTTGATGACGACAGCCTGCCCTATTCCCAATGATACATGAGAACAGGTATAGTTTTCACAACCATTTACTATAACCCAAATTATGTATGTCTTTCGATTCTGGTTCTTTATATTTTTGGCGTGGTTCGAAAAGAAAAATTTTATTAATCGCCTGTTTAGCGTTGGTGGGAAATTTATGATAAGCCTCCAATAATTGATGATTCGCTTTTTTCATCTCCTCCGCATCTTTATTAAAATTTGCTACTTTTTCATCAAGATAGCCGTAGCGGATTCCAAAAAAATTGGCTTCCTTTGGGCTTAATCGTGGATTCAATTGCTTTTAGATGTTTTAATTTGTCATCAATCATCACTACATTTGCAGGTTGCCAATCGATTGCTTCAAAAAATGCTTGTAAACAATCGCCTTTACTAGACCCTCCGCAAAAAATGATACCGTGATGATAAAGCGCAGCATTTTCTACGCCCTTGACAGTCAATCCGAAAGAGCTTTTAGGGGTTTTATTCAATTTAAATTCGATATCCACACTTTTTAATTGGTTAACAGTGGTATCGCTTAGTTCTCTTCCACGAGCAGTTAAGCCAATCAATGGAGTATTTTTAGCTTGAAGCTTTTTAATCATCGGTGCAGTGACAGTTTCTACCAATTCTACTGTTGTATGATATTGATGTAGCGCATGATAAATCGCAATAACTAATGCTTCAGTTTCTTTGGAAGGAGAGTTATCATAGGCAAATTCCAATAATTTCATAAACCATTGGTCACTCCCTAAAGCTTCTGCCGATTGAATTAAGGTATTATCGATATCAAAACCACCTAAGAAATCAGGTGCATCAGTAAATGGTAAGACATCTTCTATGTGCGAACTTTCTTGAATAGATGGAGTTGGATTGATAGATAACGTATCTCTATTTAACATGTATATTCCTTTATGACAGTGACGAAGTGCAATAGAAATTTTTTTGACAGGCTAGCACGCAAAGCTTAAGGCAACCTTAAGAATTAAAAGTGGTTGTTCTTTGATTTTTTTCTTGCAGAATAAATTAAATTGTTATTTCATATGACATACATTTTGCAAGGAGAGCATATGTCAATACTTATGATTGATTATACCGCGAGCGACGCAGATTATTATTTTACGCAATCTCTCGCTAATACGGGTTTTGCAGTTTTAAAAAATCATCCTATTGAATCCGCAATCATTTATGATGCGTATCGACAGTGGGAACAATTTTTTTCACAAAGTATTGATGAAAAGCAAAATTTTTTATATGAAAAATCGACACAAGATGGATATTTTCCTTTTCAATCTGAAAATGCGAAAAATTACTCTATCGGAGACTTAAAAGAATTTTATCATATATATCCTTGGGGACGTATTCCAAATGATTTAAAAGATATTTCATTGCATCTCTATCAATTACTGGAAAAATTAGCTGCGGAATTATTAGTGTGGATTGAAAAATTTTTACCTTTATCAGTTTCCCAAAAATTATCGATGCCGCTAAAAGAGATGATAACAAATAGTCCAAATACTTTATTTCGAGTAATACATTATCCACCTATTGGTAAAATTGAAAGCGGTGCGGTGCGTGCTGCGGCGCATGAAGATATTAATCTCCTTACGTTATTACCTGCAGCGACCGCGCCAGGATTAGAAGTGCTTGATGCAAATAATCAATGGCACGTTGTCAATTGTGATGCTGGAAATATTGTTGTAAACGTCGGCGATATGTTACAAATGTGCACAGAAAATTTTTATAAATCAACGACGCATCGTGTGGTAAATCCAACAAACAATAATGAAAATTGTTCCCGATATTCCATGCCTTTATTTTTACATCCTAATAAACATGTGCGACTTAGTGAAAAATTTACTTCTACGGAATATTTAATACAAAGATTAAGAGAAATTGGAATATATTAATTAAGGATAGAATAATGGATGCTCGCCATGAAGAAGAATTTTATAATCCACGAAAAGAATTTAAATTAACGAAAGAAGAACAAAAAACAAAATTATATTTCAAAAAAATTAAACCGACAACGCAACATTTTTATTCATCATCGCAGAAAAATAATGATGAAAAATTGGATGCAATTCCTGAGCATACGCGTCCGGTTTCTTTCATTTCTCTGCCTGGAAAAATTCCAGATCGATGGATATACATAGAAAATTTTTTTCTGCACGTATTGAAGGAAATTTACGAGACATTATGGATAACATTTTCATTTGATAAAATTGATTTTGTTAAATTGAAGAATTTTATCTTGCCTTTCGCACTGGCGGGAACCGCTTATGGATTAGAAGCATTTTTATCAAAACAAATAGGAAATTTAATTACCGGCTCTGATGATTTCGATTTTATTCCAAAGTTAGTGGCCAGTATCTATATATTGCAAAATTCCGCAAAATCACGACTGACAGATAATAAAGTTGACTCCCATAAAGATTTTTATATTGCAACCAGTTTAGAATTATTCGCGATTTTTAATTTATATGTCGGAACATTAAATGGTACACAAAAAATATTAGAAAGTTTTCTAGACGAATCCTATGTTTTATTAATTAGTTTAATGTTAAGTGGGCTTTTTATTCCTTCGTTCCTCGCAGAGATTGTACAAAAAAAAGAGAAATTATTTTTTCAAAAAGATTATCAGAACGGCGGTCAGCGAGCGACGAGTACGCTAATTTCAAGTGGCGAAACACCAGTTACCAATACTTTTTTTCAGTTTTATGCGTTACTGCGAAACGAATTATCAATTTCACGTGGTTTTCAATTAGGGCTAATTGCTAATAATATTCTTAGTGATAAAGGGATATCGCGACAATTAAGAAATTTCCCATCATTACTTATCGATCTTATTCCGCAAGTTTTACGAAAGTTATTCATACAATTAAATAAAGTAGAAGAAGATTTTAAAAAAAATACCGCAAAAGTATTTGTATTGCAATTGGGATATATACCCCCTCGATTCGAAGAAAAGAAAATATATGAGTTGAAAAGTGGTGATTTAGTCTGGTGCGGGAAAAATATAGATTTTTCTTGCGTACCTATCTCCGGTGAAATTTTTTCGTTTGATCGAGATTATCGCGGAGATTTTAAGCTTGATTCAAAGGAAGCACGTGAATCAAGAGTGAATTTAAAAACATATACCGGTGAAAATATTTGGATAAGTAATAAAACAAGAGAATTTAATATTATTGATGATATTGAAATTGATCAACGCGCCATTCAAGATCATAAGCAGGTCGCTATTTTAAATGGTGCAGAAATTGATTTTTTAGGGAAACATGCAAACTTCTTTATTCGAGTCGCACGAAAAAAAGAATCTCTGACGGATATTCATTACGAAAAAAAATCAGTTATTAATGCCATTATTAATCAATATAAAATAAATACCATCAATATGGCATTAATAAGTTCACTTCTTTCTGCAATTATTATGAAAGGAAATTTACTTATAATCTTTTTGCGTTCAATTAAATTACTTTTTTCAGTTTTTCAAATGATGATTCCATTGTCTGAATCGTTTTTAAGAGAAATGGTAAACAGTAAATTTATGAAAAAAATAAATTATGTCATGCCTGATATACCATTGGATATTTCAGATGCATTGCGAATAAGTGGTTTTTGGAATACGATTTCTGGATATTATCCTGATAAATTTCCAAAAGGTGCCGTTATTATTTCCGATAAGACGGGTACTCTCACGACAACACGTATGAAATCATTCGGGATATGGACGAAAGATATGGGTGCGAGTGCCGATCTCACCTATAAGACCGATAGATTTAATAATCCTCTTTTTATATATTCAAAAAATATTCCTATTTTTCTACACTCCTTCGAACTATTTTCATCAATATATACTAATAACAAAAAAGCTTTTGAACCTGAAGAGCATGCAATTTTATATTTATTTAAAAAAATATTACAAGATAATAAATGTGTAGAGATCGAGGTACTAAATCATAACCATTTGAAGAAAAAATTAAAATTTCAGCAAATGGAGAAAATAATTGAAACGTACCATCTTGGTTTATTTACGAGTTTAGGCGGGCGATTTACCATTTCAGTTGATGAAGACAAAAAATATTTATTATTTTGTGGAATTCCCCGTATTCCAAAATTTAATAATACCAATTTATTAAATGACTACAATATCATGCAAGTGAGACAAAATGTTTTATCGCGTGATTGGTGTATTGCAAGAGGTGAGGTAAGTAATGAATGGTGTGAAAGTGTGTTGCAGGCTTTTCATCAAAATGATCTTCAGTCCATAGAAACACTTATAACGAACGATATTATCTCGAAATTAGAATATCACTGCACATTTCTTGTTGATAATCCTGTGAAAAAAGGGGTAGAGCAATTTATTCCGCTCTGTAAAAATGTAGAAGTCCCCGTCATTATTGCGACAGGGGATACTGCGAAAGCGGCGGAGAACATTGCTCGTGTTCTTTGTAAGGATCAAATCGAGAACATCATCACAATCCGAGCGCTTGATGCGAAAGAAAGCGCGTTGCCTCATGAAAATCTTGCCAAAAGTACGGTAATTTTTGCGGGAATAAATGATTTGGTATGTAGACTGCTCGACCGATTAATGAATATTGAATTGAAAAATCGACCCAATATCATTTTTTCTGAAATGACAACCGCAGATAAAGGAAAATTAATTTTACATTATAAAAATAATGGATATTTTACTGTGGCAAATGGCGATGGCAGTAACGATATTGCGATGATGCGGGAAGCTGATTTTGTCATTGGACATCTTTCCGGAGATGGCACATTCGCGCCTGGAATATCACAATATGTCAATATTAATGATAAGCAAGTGCAAAAACTTTCGCATAAAACACAATCTTTTTATGAATTATTTGATATTCACCAAAGAGAGAAAAGTCAATTTATTCTGCCTTTTATTCCGCTTGATAATGCACAAGAAATGGTTCCTTATGCATTATTATTTAAAGCCACCAAGATGAGCATAGAGTTTTCAAACGCTTTTGGATATACCGTCGATGAAATTTTTATGCAACAAGCATTAAGTATTCTATTCGATTTAGCTTGGCTCTGGATTTCCTACAAAATAATTTTAAAGAATGCCAATCGACCAAGTAACGATAAACATCTTTGCAGATCATGGCTACCTTTGAAATGTATGATTGGTACGGTGGCAATGGCGGCATTCGAATCTTATATTTGTAATCAGTTATTAGGTAAAACCACAGATTTTACATTTTTAATAATGAAACTCGTTTTGCTACCCATAGGGTTAACGAGTTTTTTCAATGCCTATCATGCTGTTCAATATGAACTACCTTTGCTAAATAAAGACGAACAACAAATCATGCAAATTACAGCGGAAAAAAAACATTCCTCATTTTTCCCGTTGAGAACCTTAAATAAAGCTTCTCTTTTTGTAAAGAAAAAACCAACCAATCCAATAAATTCTGAAGAACCCCCAGAGAAAAAACGTTGCTGTATTATTTTATAGTGTGTGTGATTGAATAATGAATTATAACAAAGAGGTTATTTTTAAATGAGATCAAATCAAAAACGTAAAGCATTTGATGAGACTGAAATTAATATTCCATTGAATAAACGTACTAAAATGCAAGAAAGCAAATATTTACCCATCCCAGAGTATTTGAAGTGTCATCCTAAAAAAGTGGAATATTTTTTTTATAGTGTTAGCGAACGCGAATTATTTCAAAAAGATATAGAACAAAAAATTAATGAAAAAGTTAAAACCGATGCATTGATCGCTGAATTAAACATCAAACAATTTAATCGATGGGTAGAGATGAATAATGGTTTCGATGAGCTCATGCAGATTAAGGAATGGATGGACAATCATGTATGGTATAAATTAATTGCACGTCTTAATATGTATACACCGCATTTTATTAATCAAATTGCACTACTAAAAAGCGATGAATGTTTGTTTGAAGTGTTAATCACTTCTTTGTCACATCAATTTAGTGCTTTTTATTCCAAAGTCATGCATTCACCAATATTATTTAATCATCTTATGGAAAGAAATTTGTTTCATGACTGGAATGCTCTCATGTTAACAGCAAGGCATCATCCAAATGAGGTATCTCACTTGCTAGACAACATGAATGACAATACTTACGAAAGAATTGTGTTCCATAAAAATGCTTATGCGCAAACCTTTTTTCAAATTTTGATTGAATATGGCAATGAATATAGTATTTCACATTTTCTAAAACGATTAAAACCTGAGGTTAGGCTTCAATTACTTTTATTTCACGAGGTACCGGATACTTTTAAACAATTATGCGCTTATCCATCAGAATTATTTTTTTGGATAAATAGCTTATTCGAGCATCCTGAAGCACTAAAAAAAATATGTGAAAATCAATCAATGTTAAATTATTTACGCATATTCGATGGTGGTGATTCGATCGATCATTGGTCCAAAATTACTAAATATGTTTTAGATTCCACTCCGCCAGTAAGAAAACATTCAACAAAATTACAGTTATCGAATTACCTTTATGAAATGAAACTACCGGAACATTATAACACGATGAAATTGAATGAAGTAAATAAATATCAGTTCCTACGAATGCAAGGACGAACATTACTTTTTGAGATGGAAACGAAAAAAATAGTTGCTTTGAAAATTCAGAAAAAAAATGAAAAAATAGCGGAGCTTATTAAAGAATATCGAACGGCAGGATATCTATTTGATCATGCAGAAAAATATGGACTCAAAAGTCAATATCCGGAACCTAAGAATATCATTATTCTCACTGATTTAAAAAAATGGATATCTTCAAATATAACAAATCAAAAACAAAAAAAAGATTTATATGAAATGATTGGAGATAAAAATCGATATGCCGCATATGAATATCATGTTGATAATTCCAAAAATAATTACTTTACTTACTTACATGATATTTCTATTTCAAATGATGAATTTCATCGTGTCAATCGAATTGTCATTCATGATTTATTCACGCTTTTCAAGCATGGTGTCATATTTTCGCAATTAGCCGATATTTTTCATAACTTAGAACATGTCACGGATCGTGCTGATAAGGGAAGATATATCGTTCTTGTTAATCTATTAAGAAATTTTTATAAAAAAGGGTCAGGGCGTTTAACTAATTGGATGCAATCGGTGGCTTATCCAAATGTGCGAGCAACTGGACTTGCAGATTTAGGTGATCGTGTTTCTATTGATGATTTGATTGGTGAAACAGAGCGTGTTAAAGAGTATTATTCTGAAACATGGGGAATGTATAAAAATAAAACCTGTAATTATTTATTAGCAAATGTGATGGCTGAATATTTATATGTTTTATTTCTTGTCGCAGGTCGTAGAGGAGTTGACTTAACAGCAGAAGCTAGAAGTAAAAATCTATCATCTGTTTATATTTCTCAAATTTGGCAAAATCTTGCAAATCAAATGTTAGATAATGCTATTTTAGCAATTTCTATCATGACGCATTTTCCAGAAAAACAAATTAAAACGCATTTGAGTTCCGCAGTAAACACACAAAAACTCGCAAAACAAATGCAATATTGGATGACGAATGAATATATTAGCGACATTAAAAAAAATATTGTGCGCGAAGACATATATGACAGTGATACTGAAATTGAGGTTGAATTTAAAAAATTAAGGAAGGGGACTTTTAATGATACTTATGGTTGTTCCATTGATGGAAAAAATCCTGATCTAGGGCCAGTAAATGGTCAAGAACCAATTAAAGAACAAAATAAACTAATTTACTGGTCAATTATGTATATCTTTGTATTTTATAATAATTTTCGCTTAACGCTAGAAGATTTGCATCAGATTATTAACGAAAAAAATATTAAAGAATCAGAAAAAATCAGAAGTGATTCCTTTAGGCATTTACCTAAAAAAAATTATCATCATATTCAGGGGTTGATTTGTGGCGAAAGAGTATTACAAAAAACATTAACGCCTGAATTAAAAACAGAGTTTGAAAATAAAGCCATGCATCATAAAAAAGAACATGCCGCTTTAGTGATACAAAATTTTTGGAAAAATTATAAAATAAAAAAACCTGAAGTTTTTTTAGAATATAAACAAAAAATGAATAAATAAGGATAATTTATGAGTGATACCAGAAATAATATTTATACTTCAATTAAACACTCAACACTCAGTAAAAATGAAATGGACTATCACTTTGCTAATCCAAAAGATGCTAGGCTTTTTATACGATATTTACAAACGTCATTTTGGAGTAAAAAGGTTGCTTCGCAATTAATTGATCGCAGTCATCGTTGTAAATATAGTGATAACTATCAGAGGTGCAGCACTGTCACCATGACACATGATCAATTCGATGCTATTCATGGGGCCAAGAGTTTTCATGAATTTCACTCTATTTATCGATTGATCGAGGATGAAAAAAAATCTATTCCCTCGCTGACTTTCACTAAAATTCCACCGGGTGTTATTAAAGAATTATCTTTTTTAGTTCCCACACTCACAGACAAAGCGTGTAATGTGTTAGCAATGACAACAATTAATGATATTGAATTAATTAACTATTCATTTTTTAGAGATCAATTGCTTCCTCGGTTGTTTATGTCTACGATTGAAAAAATGCATCATAAAAATAATTCTTATGATTTTCTATTTCAAATGCTATTAAAATCAAAATTATCTCATCATGAATTAAATTTATTCTTAAAGAAAGTCGGAAGAAAAACTTGCCGTGAATTCATCTATTCCTTAAAAATTCAAATTTTTGATTTAAATACTGAATTACAAAATGTATTATTTGTATATTTTTCTAATAAGGAATTTAATCAATTCGTTTCAAATGTCATTACGAATGAAAATGATGATGATCAAAGGATTGTTGCAATACTTTCTCATCATCAACGATTAAAGCCTAGTTTGATTGCGAAATTAAATTATCAACGTAAACGAAATCAATATTTTGTCGACAATCCTAAAAAAATTTCTAGGTTTGTCAATGTTATGTTCGATTATAGCGATGAAATAAAACCTTTGACAGAAAAAAATTCATTATTACAAATGATTGATTTTTCTGAGAGAGGACAATCCAATGATCATTGGATATGGTTTGCTGAAGATGTCATGCAATATGTTCCGAAGGTTGTAAATGAAAAAATATCATTAACAATGCCATTTCGCTTCAACGAAGAAAAAATAATGGAAATGCCTACTAAAAATATTAATGATTTTACAAAAGAAGACTGGAAATTTGAAAAATTTATCAGGCATGAAAATGAAGGGATAATTCTACAATTAAAAAATTCGATGGATGATTCCTTACTTTTTAGGATACAACAAAAAGATGAATCCATCGATTTATTATTACAAGAATATAAAACGATGCAATATTTTAAAAGAGAAGGAAATAAATTGGGATTACATTCCTATTTTCCAGAACCTATGGGTATGATAACCTTGATTGGATTAAACGAGTGGATAACGACACAATTTTCTACCAGATCGGTTGCTGAAGAAATATATGAATTGATAGGAAAGCGCGGCAAATACGGTGGATTTGTTTATCATGTACCTTCGGCACACTCGACATATTTTCAATTTTTAGATGATCCTTCTCTTATCCATAGTGAATATAAAAAAGCAAATCAAATTATTATTCATGACTTAATGATTATGTTGAATCATGGAATGTTATTTCCATTTCTCGCAAATTTAGTTCATCATTCTCATTCTATTAAGGAGGAGAGATATGACTTTGGTCGATTTTGGGTTTTATCAGGTTTATTATTAGGAACTAGTAATGGTACGGGCCGTTTAGAAAGGTTTGAATCCTTATCAAATGGGAATAATAATCTTCGAGCTTCCGGAATTATTAACTGGCAACGTTTCATTACTTTTAACGATTTAATTGGTGTTTCCTCTTATAATCGCAAATATTTTCGCGGAGTATATGCAAGTCAGGAAAAGGTGGCGAATTTTGTTATTGTAAATTTATTAGCAGAGTATCAGTATATATTATTTATTTTGGCGGGTTTACGAGGATTATCTTTAGAAAAAATAAAAAATATAGATAAAGAGACGCTTTGGCAAGATTTAGCAAATCAAGTCCTCTCGAATTCAGCGTACGCTTCTTCCCTCATGACACATTGTTCTCCTTTTATCGTAGAAAATATATTTTCTGATCTGGTGAATGTAAAGCGTATCGCAAGACAAATGCAATATTGGATGACGCACGAGTACATTGCTGATGTGATGAACGATCAAATTAAAGATGAAATTTATGCGCCGGATACGAAAGTACATGTGAATCATGGAAGCTTTATTGGATCATTTAATTCCTTTAATGGATTTTCATTCGATTTTCTCCACAGTGATCTTGGCAATTTGCATGGTCAAGAGCCGATTAAAGAAGCAAATAAGTTATTTTACTTAATGATCACTTATATATTAGCAACTTATGTTAAGTTTAAATTAACTTTAGATGATTTACATAAAATTATTACGTGCAAAGATCTTCAAAAATCAGAAAATATAAGAAAGCATTCTTTTCAACATTTATACGGTAAAAATTATCATGCGGTTCAAGAAAAATTATGCGAAGAAAGATTGTCCCATAATCAGACACCTTTAAATGTAAAAAATTCTCTTATTGCTGAAATGAAAAATCACCAAAAAGAAAAAGCTGCATTTACTATCGCACATTTTTGGCGACGTCACAAAAAACCATCTTCTGCCATTCCAGAAATAAAAAAATTGAATACATTGATTTTATGATTTATTTTAAGTTACTATCAAATAATCAGTCGTGCTAGTATTTTTTCGCTTACATCTAGCAGAATAATGTTGGCCAGTAAGCAAATAAAATTGTTTATACAGTGTTATCGAAGCGCAGGTGGAGATCCATTTGTAATAGATTCCCGCCTGCGCGGGAATGACAGGTAATGGCATCACAGATTTTCACTCAAGGATGATGATATGCAAAGTTTTGATCGTATCAAAAATTTTTTTGGTCAATATTATCTTAAAATGCCTCGAGGTGCCGGGACTCTTTTTTTTATACAGATTTTTTCAACGCTATCATTTAGTGTTTTATATTCAACGTTGGTTTTATATGCGACAAACGGATTAAAACTGAGTGATAGTCTCGCAACAGGTATTACGGCTTCTTTTATCGCATTTAATTATGCATTACATCTGATAGGTGGATTTATTGGAGGTCGTTATTTAAGTTATCGTAGTTTATTTTGCTTAGGCATGATTGCGCAAGTTATCGGGTGTTTTCTTATATCGATTAATAATGTGAATAATTTTTATTGGGGTCTTTCCATTTTTCTCGGGGGTAGTGGATTAAATGTTACCTGTGTGAATTGCATGTTAACGCAATTATTTGATTCCAACGATAAAAGGCGAGAAACAGCATTTTTGTGGAATTATAGTGGCATGAATGTTGGATTTTTTGTTGGATTTGGTATTAGTGGATATTTGCAGCTGCAGGGTGCATATCGAGAGCTTTTTATTTTAAGTAGTCTCGGAAATTGCATTGCGGTTGTCATAACTTTTTTAACTTGGCATTCTTTAAAAGATATTGATACGAAACTAACTAAAATAACGGGCGCTAAAAAACGTCTTGCCTATTTCCACGGACTGATGATGATTTTGACGCTAATTTTTTCCTTGCGATGGTTGTTAGAGCATAATGTTTTTAGCTCTAATCTCATTCTGTTAGGTGGTGTTTGTATGGGTCTCGTGATGTTGTATCTCGCATTTTTACAAAAAAATGAAGAACGCAACAAAATGTTTGCCTATTTAATTTTAGCATTAACTTCCGTAGTTTTTTGGACACTTTATCAATTAGCGCCAATGGGATTTACTTTATTCATCGAACGAAATGTCGATAGACATTTTTTAAATTATATTATTGCTCCGCAGTGGGTTCAGAATATTAATACCATAGTGATTATTTTGGGAGGTCCATTATTAAGCTATATTTTTAATATTTTGCGCGATCGCAATATAAATATTACGATACCCATGCAATTTTCTGTCGCATTAATTTGTATCGGCATTGGTTTTGGCATACTTCCCATCGGAATTTATTTTGCGAATGGTGAAGGCCTAGTTCATTTTAATTGGATCGCTGCCAGTTTTATTTTACAAAGTTTAGGTGAATTATTTATTTCACCGATTGGATATGCAATGGTTGGGCAATTTGCCCCAAAAAATTTGCAAGGAATTATGATGGGTACTTGGTTGATGATTACTGGAGTTTCTGCAACATTATCCGGATATTTTTCAAATCTTGCGTTAGGCCATACACAATCGATTGATCCTTTAATCACAAATCCAACGTTCAGTCATACTTTCGGATTATTAGGAATGTCATCGATTGTGACAGGAATTCTCTTGTTATTTTTTGTTCCTTTTGTATTGCAATTAACGCAAGAGAAAAATATTTTATCCAAAGTTCCTGCTTGAATGAGTATGAAAAATGGATAAGTTTATTAATCGACGCGCTGCAGGAAAAGTGATCGCGGAACTTTTAAAAAAATATGCGAATAATGAAAAAGCTATCATATTAGCATTACCTCGTGGCGGTGTACCTGTGGCTTATGAAATAGCACAGGCTTTGTCTCTTCCACTCGATGTATTTATTGTGAGAAAACTTGGGGTCCCTCATCAAGAAGAACTTGCGATGGGGGCGATAGCGACTGGCAATACCATTTTTTTAAATAAAGATATCATTCAAACTTTACATATTACACCATCTCAAATTGAACAAGTAAAATTAGAAGAAAAATCTGAATTACTAAGACGTGAGTTAGTGTATCGTGGCAATCGTCCTTTCCCTACATTACAAAATAAAATTGTCATTCTTGTTGATGATGGTATTGCAACGGGTGCGACAATGCGTGCTGCAATTTTAAGTATCCGTGCGCAACTTCCACAAAAAATTGTCGTGGCGGTTCCAGTTGCGGCTTTAGACACGTGTCAAGAAATGCAATCGATGGTTGATGAAATGATTTGTCCTATTCGACCCGGTACATTTTATGCGGTCGGTGCATGGTATGAAGAATTTTCACAAACAACAGATGAAGAAGTGTTTCAACTTTTAAAAAAAGGGTAAACCAGTCGGTTTACCCCTTTTAGAGATTAATATTTAGCGATTAATGAGACACCATTATATGCTGTATATCCTTTCACCATAATTTGGTACGTACCTACTGCTGGTGTGTTAAAAGTACAAACTTCATTATTTCCTGGTTGATATGATCGGCAATCATATTTTGTAGTCGTTGGCTTATCACCAAAGAGTACATATAAATCTGCATCACCTGTGCCACCGGACATTTGAATCGTTAATTTTCTGGCGGGCTTGGTTACATCAACAAAATAATAGGTTTGACTACCCGAAGTACCGGAAAGATTATTGACTGGCACTCTATTTGTTAATTCAGTACCAGAAGGCGGAGGAGTTGTGCAGGTTGCATTAATACCTACGGCGGTAAAGGAATCAATGACATCCTGTGCGTTAAAGTTTAAGTCTGTTGCGGCTTTTTGAACGCCACATCCTGCATCTATATAATCGGAATCAGCAGTCCAATACACTTGATTTGCAAGCACAAAAGCTCTAAATGCTTTTTCTGTATCCCAGTTGGGTTTATGTGCGAGCGTATAGAATGCTTTATTAAATACCCCAGAACTATAATGCACATCTAAACCATCGTAATAGTCATCAGCGTTACCAATGGAATGACCATCTAATGTTGGGTCCTCAAAGAACCTTAATGCAGTACCGTTTTTAATAATACTTGCGCCAACGAGGAAGTCATTACGCGGTGTTAGGTTTGGTCTTGCAAAATATTCAGCGGCTTCGCCAGCGATATCTGAAAATGATTCGTTGATACCACCGGATTGTCCCGTATAAACGAGATTAGAATTTTGTTCAGTAAAGCCATGGCTCACTTCATGTGCTGCAACATCTAAACTGACGAGCGGATAGAAATAATTTGCACCGTCTCCGAAAGTCATTTGTTGTCCGTCCCAAAATGCATTTTCATAATTAATCGCATAATGTACGCGCATGGTTAATTTAAAAGTGAGTGGGGAGCTATTAAACCATTGGTTATACATATCAAAAACAATTTTACCAAAATAATGTGCGTCATTTAATGGAGAGAATGCGCCATTAATATATTTATAGGTATTTTCTGGGCAGGTAAATTGGAAAATGGTGCCACCGTTCAAACGATTGTTCATATTAACGGTATCAACAAGTTCATTGGACATTTGACATTGATCATTCACCGTTAAAAACCCAAAATCTTTTCCATAATAGTATTGGCCCGTTTTTTGATTTCCACCAGGTCCAGTTGCATCACGCGTCGTTAAACCTTCCCATTGATCGAGAATTTTACCAGTTTGCGCATCTACAATAAAATAAGGTCTGCTGGGAATGAAATCATTCATGTAAGAAACTTGATAAGCTAAATGAGATTTTTTATCTTTTCCTTGAATAATATACAAAGTCGCTTGTTGATTTCGGATCTCTGCACTTCCTGGTTTTCCATTTGCTTCTAGCGCTATTTGTATCGCTTTTTCCTTAGAAATAGTCGCGAGCGATGATGTTAAATCTCTTTCAATATTTGCAAAATAAAAACCTGAAAGTTGTGTATAGGAATTTTTATTTAGAGTTGCGGCGAGTGTAGCATTAAATACTGGAATGTCGTCGAAATATTGCAAAATACGAACTTTTGTTTTTCCATTATTTAATTTGACGGATTTTGCAACTTTAAAAGAGTAATGATTATTTAATCCGATGTATGAATGAATATCTGAAATTTGCGAAAAATTATTATTTTGTGGAGCGACAATCATTTTATCTGCAGCGTAGGAACCTTGGGTGTATAAAAGAATGCTGGTGACTAAAAGCGTTAATTGATGACGTGATTTAAATTTCATATGAATCCTTTCGTGAATAATTAAAAACACCGTTATCTTAGCATAAAAAAAATTTATGTTGGAACTGAAATATTACTATTGGGTTGACTTGGAATTCTTTCACCCGATATGAGTATTCCTGTCAAATTAAGAGGATCCATTGCAGATAAAATGAGAGATTGATTTTTGGGAGGTTCTTTCATAAAGGTACGCAGTGAATCGACTGCATAGGGTAAAGCAAATTGTTCACCGAAAAATCCTTGTATAAAACGTCCACCTCTAATTTCTCCTCGCGCTTCTAATACACGAAAATGTTTTAAAAGATCTTTCCACGGTGGGATTAATTTTTCTTTCACTAATAAATCACGATAAACAATGCCGTATCGTTTTAATAAAATACGACAAATGGTTTCATGATCGATTTCTTTCGCGGAGGGTAATAATGACCATCGACCTCTTCCGGTAGTAAAATAATTTTTTTGACGCTTTCGTCTTTTCGGATGAATAAAAGCGCGCAAATTATCAAATGCATCTCCCGTAATCATTCCTAGGCAAGTTAATTCCCATAATGCGGTTTCAATTTCTGATTTCAATGCATTTAATTGTTGAATAAGATCAATCGTAAATGAAGCGCCATGACATTTTAAAAAATCGAAAATTGTTTTTGCAGTATGGCTTAAATAAGTCATATCTTGATATTCAGGTTTAGTCCACACTAATTGATTACGTATAAAAAAAGTGATAGGCGCACGACTATTTGGCATAATGCGACGTGGCTTTTTTTGTTTTGCAGAAGATTGCAGTGCGGTATGCTGAGAAAATCGACCCCAGCCAATAGTGCCCATTAAGCAAAGATAATCTAACATGTCAGGATCATAATCGGTGAGACGTTTCGTAAAAATTTCTTTTTCCCAAGCATTTGCTGTTATTTCAAATCCTTGTAACTGTTGAATGATTTCAAGTAATCCTTCTTTCCCACTTAATTTTTCACCATCCCCTACATGCTGCCATTTGAGAAGCCAACGCATAAAATCCGAAGCTTGAATTGGCTGAATTTCTTTTCTTAACTTGGCAATCGTTAATTTATGAATTCTTGCGAGTAGTCTTCTTTCACACCACTCTTCAGTTTTTGTAAAGTGACCTCTTAAAATAAGGCCTGAAGTTTCAAGCTGAATAAGTGTTTGTTCAACATCTTGTAAAGAAATATTCAATAAATCACTTAACAATGATGCGCTGATAGGACCGAGATAGGATAACCAATGACGTAAAGCAAGTGTAATAATTTCTTGTTGATTTAAAATTTTGTAAGGAATTTCTCGTAACAAAACATTTTGGATTTTTAAATCAGGATATAAAATTTTTAATGAAGCTATATTTTCTGTCGCAATCCAAAAATATTTTTCACCAGTGGATGCGTAAGTTGCACGATTGGATTTTATTAAGTTTTCCATAATTATTTTCCACGCCGAAAAATGTTTTGGATAGCAATGTAAAATAAGTTTTTCGGGAAAAATAATACTATGTAGCAACATGTCATGTAATTCATCAATATCACGAATATCGGGACATGCTTCATCGAATACTTCTTGAATAGTGGTAGAGTCTAATTTCCCTATATCTTTTAATAAGTGCTCGGGAAGAATATGACGCATTTCGACAGCACGTGCTCTTCTTTCCTCAAGTGGTGCATCATCTAAATAAGCATAAGGGTTCGCATTTAATATTTCGTGAGAAAAAGGTGAGGCGAGTGGCGTGTCAATGCCGATACATTGAATGTTGCCATTTTCGATCGATTGTAAAACATGAATTAATCCTTCAACATCTAGCGCTTCTGTCAATGCAGTTTTCATTGCCTCTTCGGTTAATGGATGTGCTGGTAATTCAATTTCTCGTCCGCCCAAATTATCTTGGCACGCGGCTGCATCAGGAAATACTGCTGCTAATAAATCATCAGATAGCATTCTTAAAATATGTGGCGGTGTTTTTTTTCCATTTCTCATTCGACAAATCGCCAATGAACATGTTGCAGTCCAGCGCCATCTCGTCGCAAATAACGGTGATTGCAGTACTGCCTGGATTAATACCTCTTTTATTGTTTTTGAATGTAGAAAATGAAAAATATCTGTCAATGGAAAACTATGATCGGGGGTCAGGGAAATATTAATGCCATTATCGGTTGCGGCGGCTTGTAATTCAAAATTAAAAGATCGACAAAACCGTTTTCGTAAAGCAAGTCCCCACGCTTTATTGATTCTTCCGCCAAATGGTGCATGAATAATTAATTGCATTCCACCTGATTCATCAAAAAATCTTTCGGCAATAATTGTTGTTTGCGTTGGAATATGTCCCAAAATATTTTTACTTTGTGAGATATATTTTAATAATTGTTCTGTACCAAATGCTAATAATCCACATTGATTTTTCATCCATGAAAAAATATCTTCGCCCGTTGAATGCATGTCATGAATTTTTTCTCGAAGCGCTGCCACACGTTTTGAAAGTTCCAATGTACGGCCCGGCGCTTCTCCTTGCCAAAAAGGAACATTCGGTGGTGCACCATGCGCATTTTCTACAAATACTTTTCCAGTTTGACTTTCGATACGCATTATTCGCCATGATGTTGTGCCTAATAAAATGATATCGCCGCGATGACTTTCGACTGCAAAATCTTCATCTAATGTACCAACCATTGCGTTATCAGATTCAGAAATCACGGAATAAAGCGCATTTTCAGGAATTGCGCCACCATTCATGACAGCAGTTAATCGAGCATTGCGTCTGCCTTTTATTATTTTATTTATTTGATCACGATATAAATAGACGGCATATTTCCCTCTTTTTCCTGCAACACCTTCTGATAACATTTCAATGACAGAATCAAAAGATGCACGTGATAAATTTTTATAAGGATATGCCCGGATAATAACTTGATAAAGTTCATCTTCATTCCAGTCTTGTGTTGCTGACATTGCAACAATTTGCTGCGCTAAAATATCAATCGGTTCTTCCGGCATTAAGATTGCGTCTAAATCTTTTTCTTGAATTGCTTGAATCAACGCGGCACATTCGATTAATTCGTCACGTGTGGTTGCAAAAAGACAAGCTTTTGAAATGCCTTCATGAAAATGTCCTGCTCTTCCTGCACGTTGTAACATAATAGAAATTGCACGAGGCGAACCTATTTGACAAACTAAATCAATGCTACCAATATCAATACCCAATTCTAAAGATGCAGTTGCAACCAGTACTTTTAATTCACCGTTTTTCAAGCGATTTTCAGCAGATAATCGCAAAGCATAGGATAAACTTCCATGATGTGTTGCAACCATTTCTGTGCCTAAACGTTCAGCTAAGTGATGCGCCACACGCTCTGCTAAACGACGTGTATTGACAAATACGATGGTTGATCGGTGTTCTGTTATTAAATGTGCCATTTTTTCATAAATTTCATCCCACATTTCATTGGATGCGACTGCAGATAATTCTATTTTTGGAAGCTCGATCCATAACTTTAAATTTTTAACACGATCAATAGAAATAATATTGGGAAGTGTGCGATGAGATCCAGTCATGAAGGATGCGATACGTTCAATCGGTTTTTGTGTGGCAGATAAACCAATTCGCAATGGTGGGTGAGGGCATAACGATTCTAATCTTTCCAGTGATAAAGCGAGATGTGCGCCGCGTTTGCTATTCGCGATTGCATGAATTTCATCAATAATGACGGTTTTCACGTTAGCGAGCATCATGCGACTTTTTTCAGCGGTTAATAATATATAAAGCGATTCTGGCGTGGTAACTAAAATATGAGGGACATTTTTAAGCATTTTTTGCCGTTCATAGGGAGGGGTATCTCCCGTTCTTACCGCTACTCGAATGTCATCTAATGACAAATGACGCGCTTTTGCTAATGCTTTGATTTCAGCTAAAGGTACGGATAGGTTTTTTTGAATATCATTACTCAACGCTTTTAATGGGGAAATATACAGTACTTCCGTTTCTGGTCGAAGCGTATGATGTAAGGATTGTTGAATTAAATTTTCGATACACACTAAAAAGGCCGCAAAAGTCTTACCCGATCCGGTGGGAGCAGAAATTAAGGTATTTTTTTTGGATAAAATACTGGCCCAACCTTTTATTTGTGGTTCGGTAGGTGCTTCGAATTTTTGGATAAACCAGTCTTTGACAAGGTCGTTAGCCCATGAAAAAGAAAGAATTTTCTTTAGAGACATCATTGCGTGGATTTACGGTAGTAATAAAAAGAATAGTAATATTCGTTATTGTAGCATAAATAATGAATTTTATTAGTGATGAGGGTTAATAAAAAATCAGGGAAATCCCTATGATGAATAAGGGCTTATATTGAGTTGTTATTGTTATCAATAAGTATTTATACTAGTACGTTTATAAATAGGAGATTTATATGAAGTTTCGTACTTTAATGCTTGGTTTGGCCATTTCTTTGCTTCCAGCTATTTCAATGAGTGCTATGGATTCTAGTTCCTCAAACAAAAATACAGCTACCGCTGCGCAAATACAAAAAGATGGGGAAATTCTTGCTACAGTTGAAGTAGTAGATAATAACGAAATTGCTATTGCTAAAGAAGTGCTGAGTAAAAAAGCAAGCAAAAAAGTTAATGAATATGCAAAAATGATGGTCGCACAGCATACTGCAAATTTAAATGACGCAGAAAAATTAGCTAAAAAAACTAATATTGCCCCTGTTGAATCTGATGCTTCTAAAGATCTTCAAAAACAAGGTAAAGATGCTTTAGATAGTTTAAATTCTCTTGATGGTAATGATTTAGATAAAGCTTACATTGATATGATGGTAAAAGGCCATACAGATGTACTTGGCATGATTGACGATGATTTTCTTAAAAATGTGACGAATGAAAAAGTGAAGAAATTTTTGAATACGACAAGATCACACGTTAAGATTCATCTTGATGATGCAGAAAAAATTCAGAAAACTCTGAAGTAAAATTTCAAGATACTCTAACAAAAAAAGCCATTTCATATTGAAATGGCTTTTTTCTTCTGTTAGAAATTTAAGGTGCGATTTTGCAAACAAGTCCAACATCAAAAATAGTTTCATCAGTCATCGCATTAAATCGATGCAGATTATAGCCTCCACTCGGATTTTTTATAAATGAATCATAAACAATTAAGTTTTGTCCGACGGTAAAATTTTCTGTAGCGAGACCGGTTTTATCTTTGGTAGGTGCTTCAATTTTATGGGCTTCGCCATTCACGGTTAAGGATTGCGCATCTGGATCTGAATTAAATTCAATATTTAATGCGGCTCCCTTATTATCGAGGCCTGTGCATTTTAAGACTTTTGCTTCGGCAGTCCCTATAAAAAAAAGAATTATTATTAACATTTTGATAGAGAATTGCATAAAAATCCCCTTTATTATTTTTTTCCTTGATATCATTATTATAGCTTAAATTATAGAATCCGATGTGAGATTGCTCGTTACTCACCAAAAAAATCAAATAGTTTATTGCACAGATAAGATTATTTTGCTTGAATTTGACCCACCTTAACATCAAATGGTAGTCGATATAAACCCCGTTCGAGACCATAATTTAAACGGTTGATGATTGAAGTCGTATAATCTAATGATAAATAATCATCTTTAGAACGATAATAAGCACCTACAAAGGCAAATCCTTCTACGTTGCGATACATTTTTAACACTGCTTCATCGATCGATTTACCGGCGCCTGTGACTACACTTAAATTCCAATCGAAACCGACGCTGACTAATTTTCCCCTTTGATTTTTTCGTACATCCCACAACCATAAATCTTTTTCAATTTCTTTTCGATAATCGATCATAATGTTTCCCGATACTTGTTCGGTTTCTTCGTCACGATTTAAGTTAAAAATACGAACGGAAGTTCCAACGGTACCGAGAGTAAAAGGCGATTCTTTTTTTACAATTTTTTCAAAAAAATTAGTGACCGAACCGGTTTGTGCAAGCTCAGTAAAAAATGAGTTGTATCCAGGACGATTTGCGCAAAATTCTCCAAAATACATTTTTCCATCGCGTTTATTAATCAATACAGAAGCATCCCAAATGAATAATCCTTTATGTTGTTTAGCCATGGTATCGATAATGGGAGGGAAACAAATTTTGTTAATGCGATCTTCCATGTAAGTCGGAAAAACAAGATCTTCCGAACAGCCAGTTTGGATGGAAATATTACCGCTTCCGAAAGATTTATTTTCAATATCTAATAAAGTTACTAAAGGTACGCCATCGTAGTACATCTTTTCTGGTGTTAGTTCAATAATCGATGGAATAAACATTTCTAGGATAAAACCAAGACGCTCATATTCCGCGGGGAAATTATTTAGCATCTCAATGAGTTGACCTTTGGCGAGATCCACATCATTCATGGTGGGAACATAGGTTTTTGCATGATCATGCTTGCCTTTTAGTACCCAAATATCATGTGTATCTTTTAAAAAATTGATAGCATCGCCAACTTTTGCAAACTCTATGACCTCGGGGGTATAAAGTTTAGGATAGTGTTCTTTGACAAAACGTTTTGCAAATTCACGATCTATTTCAAATAAATAATCTTCTTTTGTCGGAAAATTACCTTCCACCTCAAGATCTCTAATTCTATCTGCCCAACGATATAAATTATTTTCTTCAAAAAAAACGAAATATTCTTTAGGATTTTTTGCGCTTCTTAAAAGCTCGATCACACGATCGGCAGGTTGTAGCTTAAGCATATTTTTAAACAGACGTATTCTTTTTTCACGGGGGATAAGGCTTTCAGAGGCCTTTCTTGTTTCTTCTTCCATGACATAGTCTTTAATGTCCGTGATTTGCCCAATGATGACTTCGTTTCCTTCTTGTTGGAGCTTATAGGCAATGGGTAAACTCAAACCACTAAAGCTGAAAAAAATATATTTCATCTTCATCATCAATTCCTTTTGATTTCTATCACATACTACACGATAGGTATTGAAAGGCAATATATTGTATTAAAATTATTCTTATGCATTAACAGTCGGTATATTTTGGAAATTCGTTTGAAAACTATTTCAAATTTAATTATGATGGCGACGTTTCAATGTTTCTATTTTATAGATAATAATATCAATAACAAGGTGATAATAATGACAACAAGTCGTCCTATTAAAAAAGATTTAGTGAAAATTGTAAATAAAGATTATGGTTTATCACATAAATATATCGCAGAAAAAATCGAAGACTATTTAGAGATACACACATTAAAAGGCGGTGACGCTAAAGAATTCATAAATGCACAAAACCCCGAAGAAAAAAATGCAACTGCACTTATTTCTTTTGCAAAAATGGGTAATTTAGAAGCTGTAAAAACTTTAATTCCCCTTGGTGCAAATCCTGATGCAGTGGATACAGATAATAATAGTGCTTTGCATGTAGCAACTATGTTGCCAAAAAGTCAAGAACCAACAATTAATGCATTAGTCAAAGTGCTTGTTCGTGCGGGCGCAGATGTTAATTTGGTAAATGCTGACGACAAAACCGTATTGATGCTTGCAGCAAAAAAATGGATTACATGATGTTGCGAAAGAGATTACTGAAGTCAAAACCTTAGATTTAAATAAACAAAATCAGAAGGGTATGACGGCTTTAATGTATGCTGCTAAACATTTTTCTAAAAAAACGACACAACATTTACTTGATAAAGGCGCTGACATTACATTAAAAAACAAAGAAGATGATACAGCGGTTGAGATTTTGATTGATCAAATGCTCCAAAATCCTAAATCAGATAAACTTTATAAAGCTTTTATATGTCTTGAAGCATTTTTATCTAAAGGTGCGGATGTAACTCAACATGCGAAATTTAAAGAGTTACGAGAACTTATATCAAATCATTATTTAACAGATACGAATGCTAAAAAATGTCATAAAATTTTACAAAACCCAAGTCAGTATGTTAAGCCATTAGCATCAGTTTCATCATCTTCGTCATCGTCATCATCATCTTCTTCAAGCAGTATTTATGCGGGCTTAGGTGCTATTCCAGCATCAACTCCTGCGCCTGTAATGCCGACGCCATCAACTCCGTCATCGGATCCAGTGCCAGCATTTACGATAGTTCCTTCGACATCAGATGAAGAGGAAGAAAAAAATCAATTCACTGGTCCACGAAAATTAGGTAGATAATTTTCTCAAAA
>JABDCZ010000007.1:0-54097 GCA_013287885.1 Gammaproteobacteria bacterium | reverse complement strand
TGCTGCTAAATAATTTGGTGATTGTACAGAATCTTTTGAGTGATAAAACAACGAATATTTTCCTACAAAACCTGCTTTTGTCACCGTTGAAAAAGACCGTTGATTCGGATCTTTCTTTGTTTGCCTAATTTTTTTTAATAATCCGTCTTTCACATAAAATAATTCCTCTGTTTCTTCTCTTGTTCCTCCTTGATCTGGATGTTTAATAAGAATTAATTTGTTAAAGGCGGTACGAACTTCTTCTTCCGTGAGTGGTTTTTTAGGATCTAAATCCATTTTCTTACAAAAATCTATCCATTCGGGATCTTCATTTTCTTTAATAAATATAGGTTTAAAATCGCGGGCAGTTTCTTCAAAACGAAGTCGATCAGAACTCGTTTCATAAACGGTTTCGTTTTCGGCTTTTTCTCTTTTAAGCTGATTTTCTTGCGAATAAAACTGTCTCGCAGGTCGGTACTTTGCCCACAATCCGGTAAGCGTAGAAGATCCTATAATGAATGCAGCTCGCAAAGGCAATGCAATTTGCGGCATTAACGCTGAAAGAAGAAGCGTCGTACCTCCCGCAAATGCCATGCATTTTGAAACTGATAAAGGCGAGCTACCATGCACTTCAGTAATATTCTCAAATAATGCGGGTAAAACTTGAGGTGGTAAGTCAGGATATTGCAAAATATAAGCGGGTAAAAGAAAACTCTTGAGTTCAAAAGAGAGATAATTTGTTTGATACGAACTCACTCGCGCTTGGGAATGTCCACTTCGTTTCCGAATATCTTTTCGAATATTTTCTTCAATTTCATTATCAAGACGTTTCGATGCAACCTTTGTTGCAATGTTCACACGTTTGAGAAAAGGATCAATATGCACAGATTTATGGATAGAATGCACATTAAATGGCTCTAAATATGCATTAATTTTATAGCCTTGATGCGCATATTCAAGAATTTTGCTACTCCAGCGAAAACCTGCATAAATGATCATGTAAGGCATTTCCTGATTAAAAGAGAGCGGCTTCAATGTACCTGAAATGTAGTGCCAATCGGTTTCAATATGATAGGTTGTAATCGTTGTATTATTCGGACCTGGCGTATGTGTCGTCACAGGCCTATCGACACCGTATTGGCCACTATAATGTGTAACATCAAAACTTGCATTAATACCATAGAAAGGAATAAGCGCTTGGGTGATAGGATCTTTATCCCGAATGACGAGCTCATCGCGTGATTGTTTGATAGGGGCAAAAAAACGTCGACTCTCTGCTTCAACAAAACGTTTTGACGCTTCCGTCCGATCAAAGGCATGCTGAATATAGGTTAAAAGTGAGGTTTGGGTTGAGAATGCAGAGGTGTTGTATTTGATTGTCGGTGATATTTTAATTATTTTTCTAAGCATTATAATCATTTCCAAAAGAAAGACCGCGCATAATATAAATAATTATGAAAGAAATCAATCTTTTGCATTTAATTTCTTATTTATTAGAATTGCTCAAAATGTGTCTAATAATTTATAATTAAAAATTTATAAATGATCAAATTTATAAATATTGTGTTATAATTCTACACATTTTTTAAAGATGGAATAAATCGATGTTTCCCCGTACGAGAAAAGTTTTACAAGTCATTGATGAATCTTTACAGATTAGTAATTATTTTAAAAGACTCTATTTAAATTTTTTCTTTAGTCCAAGTGAAATTAATGATCTTTTAGATGAAGAACATTTGACATTGGAACTAGATGACCAAAATGTAAAATTACCTAGGGAACAAAAGAAAAGTGAGGAAAAGGAATTTTTTTCTAAAGAAGGTTTTGATGAGTTACATCGATTACCCATCATGACAGGTGATTCAAAATTAGATATTGCTTTTGTATATTTTCAAGAAGCACAGGAAAGTTTTGATCAAGGTAAAATTACCGATGCTTTTGAATTGTTTAAAACAAAAGTCATCAAATCAATAAAAGATTCGGAAAATGAAGAAGCACGCATAATTTGTTCCAAAACACATTATTACTTAGGCTTATGCTACATGAGGATAAGTAATAAGCAAAAACAAGAAGCTTTAATCCAATTTACAACAGCAGTAGAATTAACGAAAGATGATGATAAAAACAATGATCACTATTTTTGTTTAATTATATTAGAAATACTAAAATTATTGCATTCGCCTGAGTATTCTACTAACTATGATCGTGTAGATAAAGTTATCGAACTTAATTCAACGTATCTTTTGGGTCTTAGAAAAGCGCCCGCTGGATCCGCTGTAAAAAAAGAATTATCAAAAAAAATAGTTACCGAATTCGGATATACTCCGAAAGATATGATTCGATTAATCGATGAATCTTATCTACCAGAAATTGGAAAAATTGAACGTCAAGATGCCGAATTAATGAATAGATTTGTTAAGTCTATCGTGCTAAATGATTTTAAGGATTTTACTTATAAAGAAATTGTGCGAATTTTTACTCTAATCAGTGTAGGATTTAAAATTAAAAGTTTTGTCATGCAAGAAGAAGAATTGAAAAGAAAATTATCGAATGTTGCTGTCGAGATCGGAAAGTTATTAACAAAATGCCAAAAAGAAAAAAATCCTATTGTTCAAAAAGAAATTGCGCGTATGGGAATAGCTTTGTGCTTAATTTTAGAATTGACTCAATTTCCGGCAATCGTATACAAGAGCAAAGCTTTTAAACGCAAATTTATGCCTTATGTAAAAAATGACAAACCACATTTGGACATACCATTAACCATTAGTAAACTTACAAAAGCGGAACCTATTTTTGAATTTGTTGATCCCAAGGATTCAATTATTGATATAAAAGAAGAGCCGTCCTATAAGACAAAAGAAAGTGAAAAAGAACCTATAAAAAAAGAGAAAGTAGAAAAAAAAGTGGAGGTCCAGCAATTTGTAGCGAAAGAGAAGTCACCCGAAGAGAAAAAAATAATCTCTACAAAAGAAAAAAAATCTGAAAAACAAGAAATTTCTGTGTCAGCGCTTGAAAAAAATGCTAGACCTATTCATCTTATCACTACTGAGTTACAAGAAGTTATTAATTTATATAAAACCAAAACCGCAGCGACTCTAAAATCATTCCAAGAATTAAAAAATATTTCTGAATCAAAACCAACGCGAGAAAAAATAGCGCAATTAAATGCTGAATACGAAAAAATGAAAGAAGAATATTTTAAAAATATTCAAAAAATAGAAAATGAAAAAAGAGAAATGAAGGCGTCGAGAAAAAAAGATAAGACTAAATTAAAAAATTTAGATTTAATGCTTCACAAAAAACCAGAAATTGAGAAAGATCACGATGAAATAAAGAAATTGTCTAGCGAAATCAATGATAATTCAAAAAAAGCAATGGATTTTAGTTCTAAATTTAATGTGATAAAAGAAGAATTTAAATTAATGCAAAATTTCGAATCTGCTATTAAATTTGAATTAAAAAAAATGTCAACATTAAATGTCAAAGAAGCAACTGATGTAAAATCTATAGAGTTAGAATTAAAACGAATTCAAAGTAAAATAAATGATGATTTATTAAAAGAAGCGACCAAAAAATTAGATACCATTAAAAAAATCATGCAAAAAATTCAACAATTGACTAAATCTTTTCAATCAGAAGTCATTGTAGAGCCAAAAGTTATAAAAAATATCGATCAAATAAAAATAGAGATGGCAAGCGCTGAAAAAAGAATAAGTCGTCTTAAAAAAGATGTATCAAGGAAGCAAAAAAACATTCAAAGTCAACTTTCAGAAATAAAAAGATCACAAGCTTCAATGAAGCATCAATTAAAAGAATCAAGAAATAATCTAAAAAAATCTATGAAAGAAATAATTTCGGTAACAAATGAAGAAGTGCTGAAAATAGAGTTAGAAAAGAACAATAATGAAGTGGAGCGTATTCGTAATTGTGAAGCAAAGTTAAGTGTTATTTTGAATGAAGAAGATAAAAGTGCAATAGCATCGGATTTAAAAGAAGTTAAGGAAAAACAAGATAAAGCGCTAAATTATGCCACTGAATTTAGTAATATATATAGTGATGTTATGCAAGCGAATAAGAAAATGGAAATTCATATCTCGAAATTGGAAAAGCTCGCTTTAAAAGTAAGTGAATTAAATTATTCGCGTGATATTTCTACAAAAACAAATACCCAAGCCGCTAAAAATCAATTAAACCAATCGTTTAATGGAATAATGGCGCAACTTAAAAAGGATAAAAAAATTATTCAAAAAACGAAAACAGCTATACTCAATTTTGAAAAGTTTAACCAAATATTTTCTAAGGAATTTAGTTTAGCTAAAACAACACAATCTGATGCATTGTTTTCGACATATCAGAAATTAAAACAAGATGTTATCAATACAGAAGATTTGATATTAAAAATTGAATCTGATGCAAATGCAAAATTCAATTCAGCATCACGCCTCATCGAAAAGGATGAGACGTTATTGGAAATTTTAGAAGAAGGTTTAACAGATAATTTAGCTGATTTAAAGCGCCTCCAGTCTTTGCTTCACGATTTAAATAAAATGGTAGTCAAAACGCATGATGATATCAATAAAAAAGTGGAACTAATTGGAAAAATAAGAGAACAAATTTCAAAATTAAATGTCACCATCGATCAAATAGAAAAATACGATGTTGGTATGCAAAAGATTAATATAAATAACATACGTGATCAAATTGATTCTGCAAATAATGATTGTCTAAAAACCGATAAGGATATTGCTCTGCACCAGGAAGCATTTTTAGAAGTTTTAAAAATTAATGAAGACCTATTAGAAATACGCGAAATTTCTCATGAAATCCCTGATCATACCATTGAGATAAAGGGCGGAGCGGTATTGCTTCTTGGCTTATATCGTTATGCAAAACAAGAATATAAAGTTGGAAACATTGATGATGTTGATTTACTTATTTTATCTGATAACCCAAAAGAATTATCCATTCGCCTACAAAAAAATGGTTTTATCGTAGTCGCAGAAGATAAAGATGGAAAATATATTCAATTAAGAAAGAAAGGTCGATCAGGAAAATTTCTCGATGTTACTATTGGCGATAAGACCAAATATGAAGGAGATGAATTTATTACAGGAGCTGCCAGTGGTAAAGCAATAATAGTTGACGATATCCAAGATAAAAATATCGATATTCAAACAGGCATGGGCTTTGGATTAATGTTCAAAAAGGAGTTAAAAGAAGATCCAGATTTTAAAGACAGTCTCGATTCCAAGCAATTGAAAAAAGATTCGAAAGAAAAAATTTACTTTAAAGATTTTCATAATTCCATAGAATATAAAAAATATGTAATTCAAAAATATAATCCAGAAAAACATGAGAAATATTTTAAAAATATCGTGAAATACAAGAAAAAAATGGTTGAAATATTTGGGCCTTCCTGTTTGCATTTAGATAAAGGATCACCATTACTTAAGGATAAAACTAAAGTAACGTATGGAATGATTTTATCCGAGATAAAGCAACATTGTATTGATGAGTTAAAACTTCCTAAGCCTAAAGATCGTAGGATATTTTTAGAAATAAACGCTTTAATTAAATGTTTTGGTATTAATGATGAGGATGTTAAACCTTATTTAGAAGCATTAATAGAGGCAATGATTCAAAAAGAATTTAAAAACACAAGCGATAATGATTTGCAAGCTATTACTTGTCTAGCACTCGAATCAATTAAATTAAAATACAAAGATAATCCATTTCTTTCAGATAAAAATAATCCTTTATTAAGTTCTCGAAAAAATATCGGAACCGCGCAAATGCGAATGGATTTCAAAAAAATAGTTAGGGATTCTTATAAAGATTTTCACATTTCGCAGGTGCCAAAAAATTATTCGCAGTCAAAGCAAATACATTTTAAACCACCCTCTTATGTTACTCGGTTTTCTCAATTTACTCAATTTTCTCAATGTCTTATTACTGATGAAGGAGGAAGGAAGCGACAAATTTCTCCAGAGGAAATTTGCAGATCGCCCCAGGTTTTTAGTCTTCATCAAACTTTAGGCTTTACCCCTGTTAGCAAAGAGCAGTTAATTCAATGGTATCAACAAAATAAATTTACTGAACTCTACCAATTATATTGTCCTACATTAAACGTCAAGTTGGATGATAGGCCTGAGTATTATCAAAGTTTTCGACAATGATAAGTTAAGGACTAATAAACAAAGTACAAAATTTCCTGAGTTTGTTTCATGAAATACTTGTTTATTTGTCTTTTCAATACTATACTGCCGAAAATAGAATTCTTCTTTAAGATAATCCATTCAATCAAACGAAAAAACAAAGCCAAATCATAGGAATTTAAATATGTGGTTTAAGCAAGCTCAATTATTTCAATTAAAAAATATCAAGCATTATTCCCTCACAGAATTGTGCGAAAAATTAAGCGAACTTGAATTTAGAGAGTGTTCACCTTCTATACCCTTCGGCGCAGGCTGGGTTTCTCCCATCAATGAGGAGGGAGCTCCACTTGCACAATCTGTTAATGGATATATCATGATTTGTTTGAGAATTGAAGAAAAAATACTACCTTCCGTTGTCATTCGCCATGAGCTTGATAAAAAAATTAAAGAAATTGAAAATGCAGACAATAGAAGAGTGGGGCAAAAAGAAAAATATTCGCTGAAAGATGAAATTACTATTAATTTACTTCCACGTGCCTTTAGCAAATTTACAGAGGTTTACGCTTATATTGATACCAAAAATCACTGGCTCATTCTCGACACCATTAATAAGAAAAAAACACTTTTTTTTACCTCTGCTTTTAGAAAAGTTCTGGGGGATAATATCTATCCATTTTCTAATAAACTAATTTCAGACATGATGACAGTATGGCTTACGCATGAAAATTATTCTTCTTCTTTCTCAATTGAAAAATCTTGCGTTTTGCAAGGGACAAATCATGAAAGCCGAATTATTCGTTGTAAAGAGCAAAACTTGTTTGCCAACAGTATTCAATTACTGATTAAAGATGGCTGCAAAATTAAACAGCTCGCACTCGTCTGGCAAGATCGTATTAATTTCGTCTTATTGGATGATTTCACTATACAAAGTATTAAGTTTACCGATGAAATCAAGGCTCAAATAAAAGATATGGAAGCGGGGACAAAACAGCAGCAATTTATCGCAGATTTTTTATTGATGACAGAATCATTTGCAGGCTTGTTCAAAGATTTACTACATTTAACGAATGATCCATCAATCGAGGCTAATGATCACTTAGTACCAATGATGCAAAAATTCGGTTCATAGAAATATTTTGATTTTAGAAATGATGTAGGTACAATGATGATTTAAACAATGCATTTATTTCATCAAATAATAATAAAAATAATCAAGGAGATATTCTATGCATCGTAATAAAACCGAAATTCCACGATGCCCCATTTCATTGGAAGAAGTCACTGAAATTCCACCTAGTAATCTTGTATTGTTATCTGACGGCCAATTATATGATAAAACAGTCATTGAAGATTATCTCACGGGAAAAAATAAAAACAGTCCAATGACGAGGCTAGAGTTAACGTCACAAATTGCACATACAGGAAAATTTGCTGTGTATGATCTTATCAATGTTATTAAAGAGCTCCAACAAGAGGTACATGAAAAAGATTTATTAATTCAACACCTACAAAATAAAATCGAATTAGCTCAACATGTATTAAGTAAAAATGACCCTTTGGAAATAAAAAAAAATAATAAACCCATCACCCACCATTTAAAAAGAAAAATTAAAGTAAATAATCATCCACTCGTGAAAACGTTGCTAAATGCTCCCGAAATAAAATCAAATCAAATAAATGAACTAAAAACAATAAAAGAAAATGAGCTAAATAAGTGATGATTATTCATTTAAAATTGAAACGATTAGTTAATAAGGATTTCTCAAAACGTTTGTTTTAAATCCTTAATTTATTTGAATATCCGACATATATAAAAGAAAAAAGAAATTTAAATACAGAATATAAAATTCCAATTTCAATTTTTATATTAACTGATATTGATTTTATAGCAATATTTGGATTATATTCGCTGAGATCACGGATTGGAAATCAAAAATATAAGGACATAACAATGAACTTCAGAAATATAACTCCTCTAGAACGTGTAATAGATGCAAGCGAAGCACTCTATACAATAGGGGCTTTATTACTTAAATGCAGTATGGATTTCTCCTGGTGGGTGATGAAATCAACATACTCTGTCGTATGGACATCAGATGAAGATACCAAAGATGCAGTTTTTCAACATCAAAAAAATACAGAAAAATTAATAAAAGAATTTCAGCAAAAGAAAAATGGTGGACAACTTGCACTAGGTGGTAAATCAACAAACTATTTATTTCGCCCGCGCGATCAGCAAACCATTAAACTTAATAATCTTGGTCGTTTTAATAAAGTTCTTGAAATAAATCCGGAAGAAAAAATTGCCCATGTCGGTGGAATGACTACATTTTACGATTTGTCAAAAGCATCACTAAAGATAGGATTGCTTCCAGCAGTTACACCTGAACTCAGAGGAATTACGATCGGAGGCGCGGTTGCAGGAATGGCAGTTGAGTCATCCAGTTTCAAATATGGATTGCTGCATAACAACATAAGTGAAATGGAAATATTAACTGGAAAAGGTGAAATCCTTAACTGCCGACGCGACAATGAACACAGTGATTTATTTTATGGTGTACCAAACTCTTATGCAACGATGGGCTATGTCATCAGTGCAAAGATAAAGTTAATACCCGCAAGTCCATTTGTAAAATTGACGCATACCAAATTTGATAATTTCGAAACTCTTTTTTTCGAACTCGAAAAGTTCAGCAAAGAAACTAAAAAATATGATTTTATTGATGCCACTATTTTTTCATCGAACCAAATGATAATAACAACCGCCCAATTTGTGAATCAAGCGCCTCATACCAGTAATTACAAACAGAAAGGAATTTACTATAAAAGTCTTCAACAAAATAATGAAGATTATCTTACTACTTGGGATTATATTTGGCGATGGGATGCGGATTGCTTTTGGGCAACCCAAACTAATGATGGAAAACCAACGATATTACAAAAAGCATGGTTCCGAAATTTATTTGGAGAGATTGTTCTTCGCACGGATCGTTTGAAGATGCTTGGGAAAATTGCGGGGGAGTTTCATGAAAACATTATGAAATTTTTTCACTCTTTAACTCCATCAAAACAGAACTCAAAGCATTATCATGAATCCATTATACAGGATATCGGTATTCCCATTGAAAACTGTGCTGATTTTGTCAGATGGGTAGATAAGAATTTAAGTATTTATCCCATTTGGGTTTGCCCTATACTTGATCCAAGTTCTCCAAAAGAGTATCCATTATGGAAATTTAGTGAAGATAAACTGGCATGTGATATAGGAATTTTCAGTGGCAAAAGTTCCAAAACAACTCATGAAAAAGGTTTTTATAATCGTCAGTTAGAATGTGAAATCCAAAAGCAAAATGGCAAAAAATCACTATATTCACGTTCTTACTTTAGTAGAGATGATTTTGAACGAATTTATTATGGTGGAAATGCTTATAATAAGCTGAAAGAAAAATATGATCCAAATAACTGTTTTCCCACGCTTTATGAAAAGTGTGTACTTAACCGTTAAAAATACGCTGGCATGACACGGACGATGAAGACTGGTAAAATTGCTGCAATACTTAAGGGATAGAAGGTTCATATGCTACAAATTCATAAAAAAAGATTTTTCTTTCATTTAACACGCAATATGTTATTTGGATGTATTAGTATCTGCATTGCACTTTATATCGGAATGCTTGGATATCATTTTTATGAACATATGAATTGGGTAGATTCTTTTTCTAATGCATCCATGATCTTATCAGGCATGGGACCGCTCACTCCACTAGTTACGACTAGCGGAAAAATATTTGCAGGATGTTATGCGTTATTCAGTGGCCTTGCCTTTATCGTTTTAGTTGGCATGATGTTTGCGCCAATTATCCATCTTTTTTTTCTAAAAATTCATATTGAAAGTAAAAATGAGTAATAAATTTATCATATAAAAATTAAAAAGGAGCTGTAAATGAGTACTACACGAATACCGAAAGAAGAAAATAAACCAACCGGTTGGGGATCATTTTTTTCTTTTCCGCAATGTCATGTAAAATTAAGAATAATTGGTGATAAACATCATGCTGTCACTATAGAAAGTCCTTGCGATGAACTCGAAAATAGATTGAAAGATCCACTTCCTTCTGCTTCTTTGTTAGAATTAGAACCAACTGCTGATTTAGAGATAACTGAAAAAAATTCGTGGTTTTTTAAAGAAAGCAGTAAAATTGTATATTCAGAACAAAATTTACCTGCAAGAAATGCATGTGAAATATTAAGAGCTATTAGCAAACGGTATTGATAATTATCTTTCAATAACATTTCGTAATATTTGATAATGCGAGCCATTGCCTAACTGCAGAGCAGAACAGCGCTGTGCCATATTTTTTGGTAGACAAAAAGAATAGAATCAGTCAAAGTTTACTTCGGCATCTAAGTCGTTTGTATCGAGATCAATAAAAGGAATATGATGATGAATGGATTCGTCAGTAGAATTTTAATTTATGCGCTGGTCATTTTTGCGATTTTTGGTTTAACTTCGCCACTCTATGCTGCCAAACCACAAACGATTCCTGCGCTTCAACAATGGACAGATGGAACGGGCAGTTTTACTTTCGGATCTACTAATCGAATTGTTTTAAATCAGACAGATGCCGCAACACTGACTACCACAGCGCAAGTTTTTCAAAGTGATATTGCTGCATTGAAAGGTTCTACTTTGCCTATTGTGAATGGTTCTTTATCAACTTTACAGGCGGGCGATATATTTCTTTCTCTAGGTGCGACGAATTCTACCTTGGGAACGGAAGGGTATAACATGGTCATCACTGATAGAATTATTATCAGTGCTCCCGCAGACGCAGGTGCTTTTTATGCAACGCGAACCATACTGCAATTATTAAAACAAAGTAACACGATAGCAGGCGGTACTGCTGTCGATTATCCTCGTTATCCCGTGCGCGCTTTACACGTAGATAATGGCAGATTATTTGTGACTGTTGATTGGTTGGAAAACCACATTAAAGAACTTGCCTTTCTTAAGATGAATATTTTTCATTGGCATCTTGCAGAATGGAACAATTTCCGTTTTCAAAGTGATACCCATCCAGAAATTGTTGCTAAACAATATTATACCAAAGCACAAGTGGCACAAATGATGGCGCTTGCCGCTCAGTATCATGTCACGATCATTCCCGAATTTGAAATGCCGGGTCATATGAATTGGTTATTGGATGTTCACCCCGAATTGGGAGTTGTCGATAATCAAGGAAATGTAAATTCCGATGATTTAGATTTAACAAATCCAGCTTCTTATACCTTCGTAAGCGATTTGTTGAATGAGTGGCTTCCTTTAATTCCCGGACCTTATTTTCATATGGGAAGTGATGAATACATCACAAATTATGCGCCGTATCCTCAGTATACCACTTACGCCCAAGAAAATTTTGGGCCAAACGCGAATGCGCAAGATGTCTATTTACATTTTCTTAATTGGGTAGATGGGATTGTTAAGAGTTATGGCAAAAAAACCTGGGCCTGGGACGATAATAAAACAGGTGGGTCAGCCTTTACACTGAATAAAGATTTCATGTTAGATTCTTGGACTTTTGCCGCGCAAACAGAATTAAGTGAAGGTTTTTTTCTGACTAATAGTGCGCAAGCTTCATTATATTATGTTTGGTATACCGATTGGCAGCCGATGCAAACAGAGCTTTATCAGCAATGGGCACCCAATCAATGGTCCTATGGTAATGCAGGTCCAATAGCGCCTTATGCTTCTGGATTACTCGGCGCAAAAATGGAATTGTGGTTTGATAATAATCAGTGTGAAGAATATTCTATGGCATGGGGCATGCATTATGCCTTGCGCACGATGGCTCAGCAAACGTGGGCTTCTTCACAAATATTTACGCAATATACAGACTTTCAAACATTCTCTGATAACTTAGGACATGCACCGGGTACAACTTTCCCGACGACTTTACCTCCCATCGTCAATCCTAATGGACCTTATACCGCTGAATTAGGTAGTAGTATTGCTTTCAGCAGCGCAGGAACTTCTGCCCGAAATGGCACACTTGCAAAATACAGTTGGAATTTTGGAGATGGCGGAACCAGCACGCAAGCGAATCCAACTTATACCTATACTAAAGCAGGTAATTTTACAGCAGAATTGATTGTCACTGACAGCAATGGGATGACTGCAGGGAATCAAGCGATAGTTTCTATCGTGACGGGAGTCGCAGTCAATATCAGCCCTTCCACTGCAAAGTTGCTTCCTAATGGAACGCAAGCTTTTACGGCAACTGTTACTGGCAGTTCAAATGCCGGTGTTACATGGGCCGCTACCGGTGGTACGGTTTCTAGTGCTGGTTTATATACCGCGCCAGCTGGAACCGGCTCTTATACAGTGACTGCGACTTCGGTTGTAGATAATACGAAATCAGCTTCAGCGGCTATCACTGTTGCGACAGCACCACCTCCTGGTAGCAATTTAGCTTTGAATCAACCCACGACGGCAAGCAGTTCTTACAGTACTGCCTATGCTCCTTCGATGGCAACTGACAATGATCCTAACAATACACGTTGGTGCGCAAGTGGTGGAAACAATGGTGAATGGTTAGTGGTGGATCTTGGTGCCGCTTATACTTTGAATGGAACACAGGTCAAATGGGAAAGTAATGGCGTTTGGCAATATAAAGTAGAAGTTTCAACGGATAATGTTAATTGGAAACTGGTGGTTGATCGAACCGCAAATACTGCTGCAGCACAAATCTATAATGATGCTTTTTCTTCGTCTGGTCGGTATGTGCGTATCACTGCAACCACCAATCAACCGGGACATTGGGCATCCATTTATGATTTTGAGGTTTTTGGTAATTCCACTGTACCACCTCCACCGCCTCCGCCACCACCACCAACCTCAGTTGATTTAGCATTAAATCAACCGACAACGGCAAGTAGCATCTATAGTTCGGCATATAGTGCGGCAATGGCGACTGACAATGATCCTGTCAATACTCGCTGGTGCGCAAGCAATGGTACGAATGGACAATGGTTAATCGTCGATTTAGGTGCGGTTCACAATCTCACGGGTACTTCCGTAAAATGGGAAAGTAATGGCGTTTGGCAATATAAAATTGAAGTCTCTAATGATCATTCCACATGGCTTCTCGCTATTGATCAAACAGCCAATTCGACTGCAGCACAAACTTATAATGATACCTTCACTTCATCAGGAAGATATGTACGTATTACTGCAACAACCAATCAACCTGGACATTGGGCATCTGTTTATGATTTTGAAGTGTATGGATCGTAAGAATATTTCAAGTAGACTACTCGCGGCGTTTGCCGTGAGTGGTTCGTGTTTAACGAAGTCTTGACGGTATCTCCTTTGCAAACTCAAGCTTTAATGTTTACTTTCCAAGCTTCTATCTAGGAGAAAAGTTATGTTTCAATGGAAAAAAAGAGCTTTTATTTCGGGTATATTTGTACTAGCAAGCACACAGGCTTTAGCTGGACAACCGATTATGATTATTACCCCTAACATGACCTCTGTTGATTTGCCTAATTCAGGAACCGCTACGGTAAGTTATACAGTAACTAATAATACACCGCAAAATCAGAAACAATTTAGCATTTTTGCTGATTCAAATATTAGTGATAAGGCGGCAAAAAAAGCCATCAGCGTACAAAACAATACTTGTACTGGCGTAGTCTCTCCACAACAAAGCTGTGGATTTGATATATTATTAACAAGTAATTCTAATTTAAAAAGTAATTTTGTATTATCACCTAAAGTATGTGCCTATAATAATTTGGTGTGTTCAGAGCCTGATGTACAAAACCGCGTACAAGTGAATCTCGTTAATGCCCCTCCTCCTGTACCTTTAAAAGCATACGTATGTGATGGTTCGGATAATTTGGTGTTTGAATGCACAGTTTCGGCTGGCAGTCTTACCAATTGCGTATCTACTGGGTCAGATTTTTCTGATCCAGGATATAGCGCAATTAATGCAGACAAGACACTTTTTTATGTGGTGCAACCATTTACAGATAATATAACAGTCTGTAGTTTTTCTTTGACTGGCGATTTGAATTGTTCTGTTGTTACTGTTCCTGTTCCTATGTCAAACTTACTTTCTGGCGCTATTGCGGTTCATCCTTCCAATCAATTTATCTACGTAGCTGATACGCATAGCCCAAGTAACATTTATAAGTGCGACACAGATTTTAATGTATGTGAAGTCTCCTCCTTAACAATGGATAGGAACAGCGATCTCACCATTGATCCCACCGGGACTTATATTTATATACCTCAATCCAATGGTTCGTTGAAAAATTGTAGTTTTCTGGGAAATGGGGATATTAATAATTCTTGCGTTTTTTCACCTGCACCTGGACCGAGTCAAACTCTTAAAATTGCTATCAATGATACTGAAACATTAGCTTATGTCGTAGGTCAGGGAACACAAGAGGTTTTTTTATGTGAGCTAGCGATAGACGGAAGTCTCAGTACATGTAGTCCACAAGCTTCTGTGCCTGCACATATGTATACGGATATAGCGCTTACTCCCGATGGAACCTACGCTTACATATCGACAGACACTACTATAGTTCAAGGTTGCCCAATTTTACAAAATGGTACATTAGGCGTATGTGTTGAGAATTCATCTTTCTCAGAATCTGGCGGTATTGTTTTTCGATAAGCAGAAGCGCTTATTTCAAGTGAACTACTCACAGTTTTAGCCGTGAGTAGTTGAGTTGATTGATTAAAAAATCCATGTGGATTTATTTGGGCTGATTTTTCTTGTAATTCCTTTTTAAATTGATCCCATATTTTATGATTTAATTTTTCGGGAGCAACATCAACTAAAGAGGGTGTCGGTCTTATCTTCGAAAACCAATGCATTTTAACTGGATCAACTTGTTTCAATAATCCATTATTAAGGACGTAAAATTTAATATGTTGTTGAACATTTCGATCATGCCAATGTTGTTTGACCCATTGTAATTCTTTTACAGTTGCATCACTCAGTTTGTCATTAAACATGCCAATGACAAAATGAATGGTTTTGTTTTTCAAAGTTGCAAAAAATTCTAATCCACCTAAACAGATATTCCATAGAGTTTTAAGACGAAGGTCATCATTGTCATTTTCATGCTGATCAATTCGACCTAAGGGTTCCAAATATTTAGGATTTTTTGATAGAAATGCATGATATTCTTTTAATATTTTTTTATAAGCTTCCGACTGAGTTTCAGTGAGTTCTTTTGATAAAGTTGATGGATATTTAATAACATCATGATATTGATCAACAATACGGGGTAACATATTTTGTTTTTCGGGATTGGGAAATAAAATTGAAAAAGGCCGTTTATCACCAATACGAAAATAATGCTGTTTCAAAGCAATTTCTGCTAATTTCCGCCGATCCTGCGAACAGCCATAAAGCAAATCACCTTCTTGCCAATTCAATATTTTCCAATTTTGTAATGCTTTAATCAGTTGTATAGAAGAAGTAGGTTGAATATTTTTAATTTTCTTAATAGCTTTATTATATGTATCATTATGTAAAATGGTTTCAATGGCTGCGACAAAATTCTTTTCTGTAAAACTAGGCCGTGAAAATAATTTTGATTGTGTGTTGATGACTAATTCACGATTTTTTTCTTCATGCAAAAATGAAATACCAATCTTGGCATTAGAAATATATTCAGCACAAATATGTTGATCACCAAAAAAAGGAATTGCTATCATCGGGGTATTTGTATGAATCGCCTCATTCATGCTGTTACCGCCTGCATGTGTAATAAATAAGTCACAATCCTGCAACAATTCTGATTGAGGTATGGACTCATAAATATGAAAATTTTTAGGTGTTATATTCAAGACGTTCAATTCCTTGATAGGTCTACCCGTAGAAATAATAAATTCATAATCGGGATGGTTAGCATAATTTTTTAATAATATTTCAAAAATGTTATTTACAAAATGTTTTACTGAATCTTCGTGATCCCACAAATTTTTTGTAACAACCGTGCCGAGCGAAAAATATATTATTTTTTTATTCTTCAGTTTTAAATTCTTGATTTTTTTCAAAATCGAATGTTCATTCATATCATTATTCATCTCAGGACGCATAAACACGTAATTTTCCGTATTTTTTCTTTCTTCCTGATATTTTTTTTCATTCATTAATCCTGGCCATGTCCAGATGATATTGTTAAAATCAGAAGGGATAAAAAAACCATCAGAAACCATTTCCAGATGATTGATTAAATCGATATGATATTTTTTTTCTAATAATTCAAAATATTCTTTATTTTGTTCCAAGCTTTGTTGAAACAAAATATTATGTTTATTAAAATTGCCAAGAATGGCGGGTACCGAACAAATGACTGGAATGTGTAGCTGTTTTCCAGCGATAAAGCCTTCCGGAGAAAAAAAATCATAAATAATATAATCACTCCCTTTAGCATTTTCTATTACAGAATCTGTTAACTTGATCGCACGTGGAAATGTGAAATCCATCGGCGCACTACTTTGAATATCTTTTTCATCATTCAAGATGATAATTTTAATCCCACAACTTTTTAGTTTTTCTATTTCAGTTTGTGTCAGATTTACATTTTTCCAACCCGTAATGATCATGGTAATTTCAATGTCTGGATTTGTTTTTTTAATTTCTTCCCCCCATTTTGCTAGAATCTTATAATGCCCATAAAACGGCACAGTAACCATTGTTAATTTAAGCTTTTGTTTTATAGTTGATGCAAACATAAATTTCTCCGAAGAATGTTTTAATGATGAATAGATGTGTTGTCACAATGTTTTGATGCAACAGATGAATCAGAACATTCCAGTCGAGTAAGATAATAATCTTGCGTCCAGCGTGAGCTCGTGGCATCGATAGGAATGATTTCAATATCTTTATCAAGTTCGATATCGTATTTAACAAGTTCTGATAAAGCTGTTTTGAAAACAATCTCATTAAAATTAGCAGCTGCTGGACAAGAACGCTGTCCTAGAGAAAAAGGCATAAAATACTTATCTGCTTCTTTTTTTAAGAAACGCTCTGGCGTAAATTTTTCTGGTTGATCCCAGTATTTTGGATCATGATGAATGCGACGAATAGGTGCGAATAATAATGCACGATTTGACATTTGATATGTTTTATGATGACCTTTATTATCCGTAATATTCATATTGATAGGTTTAGATATCTGTCGTATGATGACTGCTGTCGGCGAAATATAGCGTAAACTTTCTTTATAAATACAATGCAAATAAGGTAAGGCACGTAGCGTAGTAAGATTATATTCTTTAACTTCTTGCAATTCTAAACGAAGTTTGTTTAAAATCTCTGGATTTTTGCTAACATAAATCCATGCTGCCATTATTAATGTTGATAAATTTGCTTCAACTAATAAATTGGAAACACTGCGGGTTTTTTGTAATTTATCTAAGGTATCTTTTCCCTCGGTTATTTTGGCTTTTTCATTGCTGTAATTATCTCCGTGTAAAATATTTTCAGAGAACTTTGCCAGTAGTTTATTGTTCAGCTTACTCATTTCTTTAACAAAATGAGCAAACTTCTCTGTGTTTGGATTTTCTTCAGACAATGCGCATCCCGCCTGACGAATGACTTCTGCATCTTCAAATGAAATCTCAGGAATCCCTAGCACACAATTACCGATAACATTAGCAGTAAAATAGCTAATATTCGTTTGTAAAGAATATTCCAACTTCCAATTTTCTAAGACTTTTTTTATTAAAATGCGACTTTGGTTAAATGTATTCTCAATGGCATGTATATCAGATAAAAACGGTTTAATTCTTTTCCTATTTTCTATCGCTTTTTCACCTTGCATATTGATAATATTTTCTGTGCCAGCCATTTTTTCTATCATTACGAGAGGCTTCCGTGCTAATAAATCAGGATGGGGGCCATTGCCTTGTTTAGTCACCTCCATTATGTTTTTTTTATCCCCCGCCACAACCACTAGCGAATTTTCAAATGGAAACAGGCCAACATTTTGAGATAGACCTTCTGCTGTAGCCTTTTCGTATAGTTCATTTAATGCAAAATGCTCATTTCCTTCATAATAACGTTTCCATTCATCCGTAATCATTTTCGGTGTTAAAGTAAATAAAGCACTTTGTATTCTACTAATCATTTTTTTTCCTCCAATTGATGACTTATCTTAAGAGTAAAATTAAATGATGTGTCCCCGTAGTAGCTACGGGGATCAGCTTCATGCTATATTTTTAAGGATTTATATTATCCATATGAAGAAGAAGTTATGGGACCAAAATTAACTAAAATAAATCCAGAAGCATTGCTTATACGCCATCATGATGGCATCAAATTTATATCGTCCTACAATGATTACAAATCACCCAATAAACAGACAGTTGAATCTTTATCACATTTACCTTTCAGCTTCTATTTGTTAGACGGTCACGGACGTACAAATAGCATTAATAAAGAAGGTGCCATCATTTGCGGTTTTAATTCCGCTGAAGAATCGATTGGAAAATCAATTGTAGACGTAGGTACAAAGGAAAGCGCCGAAAAGTTGATTGAAAACTGCCATTCAGTAATCACAAACAAATCTTCTAAAATATTTGAAGAAATACATATACGAAAAGATGGCTATCAACATCAATTTCTTTCAATAAAATATCCCTGGTATAATGAAAAAGATGAAATAATTGGAATTTGTGGTTTTTCTATTGCGCTCGGCAGACATTCATTGGCAGAGTCACTCACCATACTGACAGAAATAGGTATTTTCAATCATCCCACCAACTATCAACAATCAACTTTCATTTTAAATAACACCATGATGAATAAACTGACAAAAAGAGAAATGGATTGTTTGCATTATACGGTAAGAGGATTCAGTGCTAAACGAATTGCTCGTGTATTAAATATTTCTTTTCGAACCGTTGAAGAATATATAGCAAACATACGTTTTAAATTCGGTGCTTCCTCAAAAGCTGAGTTAATTGATATGGTATTAGAATGAGTCAACGACATAATTTTTTAACCGATACTACGATACCGTTTGCAGGTTCTACTGCTAAGATTTTCGATCTGTATTTCTCTACACCAGACGATATTGATGAAAGAAAATTTTCAGAAAAATATATATCTATGAATCCAGAATGTCCTACTGATTTTAAAAATATTAATTCTATAAACCCTAAGAAAGGAGGAGCAAATATTGGTAGCAATATTTCAGTATACGATAAAAAAGGTAAAAAAATTACATTTACCATTAAACAAGGGAGAAATATAGGACATACCTTAGCAGATATTTTTGGATTTCTGGTGATGAATAGATTGTTACAAGAAAATAAAAGCGATTTTAAAGAAACTAAAAAAACAATCATTGCACCATCATACATGGTTTTTAAAGCTGAAGAAAAGAAGCCAGTGTTAATAGAAGAAGAAACTAAGAAAATTTGGTCCGCGAGTGAATGGTCAGAAGATCAATTATCATTTGCAGCTTGTCAATTATTTGGCTTAGAAAAACGTACATTGATGGCAGGCACCTTTAATAAATATTTATTTGTTAATCTTCGTGCACTAAATGAAAAATGCCAATTAGGGTTAGAATTTGTGGTACTCGCAGCTATCTATACTGCAGATTTTGATCTTCATTTAGAAAATATTTTATTTAAGATGAATACAACAAAAGTTGAATCAACTCACAAATTACAAGTAGATACTTTAATAGAAGAATTTAAAAATATTCTTAAAATGCGTGCTAAATTCACCGAAATAGAATATTTGAATAAACTGATAAATTTGATTCAAGCGCTTCAAGTATTGGGTGTTTATTGCTATTTTCAAAAAATTGATCATGACAATGCATTCAGACACTTTTGCAATTCACACAAAAAGGTTTTATTAAAAGATGATAAAACATCTCCTCTATATTTTTCTAAGCATGGTATCGAAACGCAAGCCACCCTACATATCGCTGAATTAACTGGACTGGATGAAAAAGCTATTGATCAATTGTTATTATCCGATAGTGCTATTAAATTTTTGAAAAAAAATACTTTGCATAAATATATCGATATTATTAAATTATCTGCTGAAATACAATTTCAACATATTCAGAATGCGACATCTTATATGAATATATCGATAGAAGATAAAAAAATAGTTGAATATCAATTATTAAGTCAATTTTATTATTTCATATCTGAGCTAACATTTGAATTAAACAAAGATATGCAAATAGATGCGCAAATTCAATTATTAAAACATCAGATATTAGAAAAATTAATTATCGGCGCAACTTACAAAATGAATGATCTTTATATTCAATTATATGAAAGACTGAAAAAAAAGAAAATAGGTGAATTTACAATAAATCTAACTTGTTTCGAATCTTTTTTATTGGAACAATTAAAAATATGTCACGCCGAATATATACAACGACAATGGAAAAACATTAAAGATCAATATATGAATGGAAAGAAAAAGATGTGCGGAATTTTTACATCATATAGCCATGACTCTCAGGTGTTAATATATCATTTAGAAGCCATTTTTTTGGTTCTCAATAAAAAATCCGAAATGTATAATGCAATATCTTATAAAAATACTTTATTAATAATGATCTTTGATATGACTTCCACTTATTTACTTAACAACAGCCATCGCAGACTTGGCAAAATCATGAGTCAAGAACTCAATGTGTTAAATTTTAAAAAATTGAGCAAGATTATTCAAGATGAAAGGGCTCAAATGACAAGGCTAACAGAAAAAGCAGAAAAATTTAGATTGAAGCGAGATAAATTAAGGAAAGAGTTTCGTCAACATCTCCTTCAAAGAGAGGATTCATCCATAAAATTTTATTCACCAGGAATGTAGTTTTTTTAATAAAATGATTCATAATTAAAAATGAGGATGCTAAATCATCTCAGCCGAGTAAATCAAATCAACGCTGATTTTAATAGCAGGGTTACAATAATCTTGACTGTCTTTGTTGAGAGACAAGTCAAGATTTATTACAAAGCGCCTTATTATAAGTATTGTTTAGTAGATTAAACCCAATCATTTCAATATTACACGCTAATAAACGTAAAAGTGTTCCTGCTTTAAGTGCTGCTATTCCATGCTTGTTATAAGCTTTTTTCATTGCTTGAAAAGATGAATGAAATGCTTCTTCAGATGGATCTGATTGTCTCATGACAGCAGCAAGATCAAAAGGAACCACCATACAGGTAAATAAAGTCGCTGGAATTGCTGCACCTAAAACAGTTGTTGCGAGATGATGTGATGGTCCAGATCCAGGTATTGATTTATCGAGCATAATTTTAAGTTCGGGCGAAGTGACTAATAAACTACTGACAAAAGCCCCATTTCGAATTGCCATTGGAAGCACGCCCGTATAAAAACCTTTTGGTCCAGATTCATTCAATACCCTCATAAATGCTTTGATTGGAGATTCGCAATACTTTTGAGCAGCAATATTTGTAGCTTCGTAAGGATTTGCAAAAATAGCCGTTGCACTGCCTGTAATAAAACCAGCAGAAAATTTTTCAGCTAAATTTGGATCTCTTTTGTTTATCGTTTGTATCTTCGTAAGTAATGTATTCAGCATCCACTCAGCAGCAGGTATCAGTGGTTGCATAGTAAAAATATTTGCAGTAATTCCGCGATAGTAATTACGCTTACGAAAAAAAAAGTTAGAGTGAGATAAATCGCCAGGGGATTTACTTTGCAAAATTTGTGCTCGTTGATAAAGGCTTCTTTCAAAAAATGGGTACCAGAAAGGAAGAATAGACAATGATGCTGCTGATGCCGAAATTTCTTTTCCCCAAGATTCAGTTATTTTTTTCCTTGATTCAGACATACTTAACATTCCTTTTTTACAAAAATTTTTCGGTTACGAAAACATTTTTACATATCTTAATATTAATTATAAGTGTATCACAATGCCAACCCTCTTTTAAAAAGTTTCAAAAGAGGGTTATATATTAATATTTTTTATTCGGGGGAGTGTGTTTTAATCTCCGAGCGAAGTTGAGAGATTGTGGGTAATGTTGGGTTTGCTTTGAATAAATTATTTAAAAATCCTCCACAAGAAGGTGTTTCCGGAGTTGCTGCTTTAATCAGAGCCTTGCATGTTGCATTGGTCGCCAAATCAATCGCCGTTCTTCCAAATTTCGGATAATGTACTTCAGCTTTATGACTTAATAATATTTCAATGCCTTCAATGCTGTTACTCTGCGCTGCGTTCATCAATGCTGTTGTACCATAATTGTCTTGAATATTAGGATCGGCTTTCGCTTCTAATAAAATAGTCAAAACCTCGGGATAATCTTTTTTAAAATCATAAAGAGAAACTTGATGAAGCATGGTCCTACCTTGACTGTCCTTCCTATTTGGATCTGCTTTAGCTTCAAGCAATGCTTTTATACACGGAACTTTTTTAGTGGCATCTTTAGTCTTAAAAGAAGAATGATATCCTGCTAAATTCATAAGCGCCGTCACTCCTAAATAATTCGCAGTATCCAACTCAACTTTAGCATCTAACAAACATTTTAACATCGTGAAATCACTATCCTTAGCAGCCAACATCAAGGGAGTATATCCATCTTTTGTAACTTCAAGATTAGGTTTAGGCAGAACCTTAGTCAAAAAAAATTCTAATTCTTCTATTTTTTTATTTTCAATTAAATAAAAAAGATCAGCTTTTTGCAATTTTTGTTGATTATGTTGATTAATTTTTTCATGAAATTCCCTATAACTTATCATATTGTTACTCCAATAGTTAAAAACGTCATCTTTGTGTTAAATAAATCAATTGCAAAGTTATATAAAAAATATAACATTGGCGAAGAAAAAAATACTTAATAGTTAATTATCTTTGAATAAAGCATTAACTTAAATATTTTAAAGCTACCATTATTAATAATACATATTTAATTTTTTAAAGGAATAAATAAAATGTATAGCAATTCCAATCTAACTTATAATTCTGATGCTGATTCTTCATCTAGTTCGAATAATTTATTGTTTTTTCTTTTTTTTGCTACTATAAGTATATTTGCAATTGCAAGACTCGCTGAGTCAAGCAATCGACTGAATTATGAAAGTCGTAGTACGCGAATAATAGCAGGTTTATTGCTATTTTTTACTCGTATGATGCATGTGAAAAATGAAAATTTAGAAATTCCTGATGCCAAAAAAACATTAATCACAGTAGGCCCTCATCGAACTGGTTGGGAGCCATTTGCTTTAGCCTCAGAAATGAAGGGTACGGCACCACAATTTCTTGCGACAGATGCTTTTAATTTTATTCCCGGCATTCCTCAATTTATGAAAATGTTTAAAGCGATACCGGTAAAAATAAATCGCATTAAAACCGAAAGTGGCAAAAGTGCCAACTCAAGTGCGATAGAACAGGCGAGTAAAGTTCTGAGTGATGATGGTTGTGTTGCACTTTTTCCGCAAGGTAATTTTTCAAGAATAGATCAGGCGCCGCCGATCGTTTATCCGGGCGCAGCTAGGATTGCATTAAAAAATAATATACCTATTCTTGTTGTTAGACTAGATGGTTTTTGGAGTTTACAAAATCCAATCATTCCTTTATGTATTCGTAATAGTATTTCTTATCGTGCATTTTTTTCTTTGCTTCATATGAATAATATCAGTGTCACATTGTGTTCTGTCATCGATTTTCATTTAAGACCTGAGAATGCGCATCTCACTGATGAAGAAAAAATCGAAGAAATATGTGCAGAACTTTATGCTTACTATCGTCATACAGAAGATTTAACGAAAGAAGAAATTCATTCTATTAAAACAGAAATATCTCATAAAACTCATCTTTTAACTTGGAATAATGCCAAAGAAAACAACTTAAAAGAACTGAATAACTTAAAAAAAGAAGATACGGAAGACAAGTCTATGATTGCAACGAAAAAGAATCGATAAATATAGATTTAATTAATTTTTTATTTATAATAACATCAACGATAAGGATATTTATCGTTCTATTATACGATAATAAATAGAAATAATTATTACAACAACTAAGGATTTAATAATGCCAATAATAAAAAATGATGATGGTTCATCCACAATTTCAGGAAAAGAGTACGATCAACTACATGCATTGCAAAAACAAATTGAAAAAAAAGAATCTATTTTAGGTATCGTTAAAGAAATTGATTCTGAAAATTTAAAAATCATTTTAGATTGGCATCTGCCCTATATCACAGATGATTTACATAACACAGACTATCTTAAACCAGTTCATATAGCGGCGAAATACGGCAACTTGATTGCCACGATAGAACTTGCTGCCTTAGGCGTAACATTTAATACATTTTCAGGAAGTTATGGAGAAAGTCCACTGCATTTTGCCGCAGAATATAATCATCCTGAAATAATCGAATACTTAGTCAAAGGAAAACATCTCCCCATTGATATTACAACAAAAAAAACAGACTATTATGATAGCAAAGCAGTGACTCCACTATTTAAATGCGCCGTGCGTGGATCGATAGCAGCCGCCACAAGATTAATTTCATTAGGCGCTAATGCAAATTATCAAGATTCAAAAGGTAGCACCCCACTACATTATGCATGCGAATATGGTTTTTTCTGGGAAAAACCAGAAGTTGTTTTTCAGTTTATCAGCATGTTGCTTGAAAAAGGCGCTGATCCTACATTAAAAGGTCACGATAATCTTGGTTATATAAAAACGCCGATTGAAATGATTAATAAAAATGAAGATCGTATTAAAATGCAGCAATTACAAAATAAATTTTATCCGAAACAGATTTCACTCATTCCAATGTTTAAGAGAGAAGATAAAGCGCCTGAATCTACATCAAATTCCGAGCCAAAAATGGAAATTGATAAGAGTTTTGCAAGACCAGGTCAATAAGTGAGGTAAATTCCATTACAATTAAATGTGATACCTGTCATGCCAGCGTGTTTTTATGCCACCTAGAAACATTGCTGGCAGGCATCCAAGGGGCTTTTGTTAGATACCGATTAGATGTCAGCCAGCGGACCAAGAAAAACAATAAATAATTATTGTTTTTCCATAATTAATTATATATAAACACAATCCGTCCATATTGCACTACATTACATATACTACTATGATTAACATTTAAAAAATTTTAAAAAATTATTATAAAACAAGAAAAAGGAATTCTCATGCAATCCCAACAAGAATTAAAAAGCAGAAATGAACAAATTACGTTACTTTTGAAAACGATTTTTAAACATCCCACAGAAATAGAAAAAATCAATTCTTTATTTTATTCATTTACTAAAGAATCAGGACAAATTGCCTTATTTACAGCAGACTATCAAAAAAAAATTGATGAATACATCATACTGAAGCTATTAACAAATGATGATGGGATTGATTCTGAAATTCAATTGCTAAAATCACATGGCTTGATTTCCCCAGATGCCGAAGAAATTTTTTATACTTCACAAAAAAATGGTTGCAATTTAAAAAATATTTACGCGAAATTTCCCGAAGCATTGCAACAATTTATAGTAAATATGGCTAAGGATAACTTTACTGCAATATCAAATAGAGAAGTTTTTTTTAATCTATTCAATCAAATATTTTCTTCTCCTGAAATCAGTATGCTCGCAGCCCCGCATTTTGCGAAATTAAATTGGGTGCGTTTTGGTGCGAACGGCGCATGTTCTGAAAGATGGTCGACATTAGCTGATGCGGTGATTCGTCAGAGTAATTTGCATAAGCATCACCCGCAACTTTTATTAAAACCCGCAAAGGTTTCTGTAAAGATCCCCGACACTTACCATTTTGATAGTAAAGAATGGAAATTGGAGTGTTTATTAGGAAGAACAGTTCTTTTTAAAAATTCCCATAATAATATGGTAGCGTTTAAAATCCAAAAAAAGGATGAAAGTGAAAAAGAACTTCAACGAGAATTTCATACTGCTTCTTATCTTAAAAAACATGCAAATGTCATAAAATTACAAAGCGCAATTCACGAACCAAAAGCAATCGTTGCTATTCCTGATATGAAAATTTGGTTAAATGAAAATGCTTTAACAACTGAAGAAGCAAAACAACTTTCGCTTTTAGTTGATTTTAATAAAACTAATATGGCTTATATCTATGAGGTGCCGCAAAAGGAAAATGGTTGTTTTACCTATTTACATGATATTACTATTTCAGATCAGGATTTTAGAAAAGCAAATCGAATTATTGTCAACGATTTAATTCGACTATTAAAATATGGATTTTATTATCATCAACTTGCAGATATATTTCATACACAAGATAAATCTCGTTATGATAAAGGTCGATATCGAATGTTTGTCAATCTCATTAATAAAACCAATTACGGTAAAGGACGTTTAGATCAATGGCTGAAGGCAGTCGAATGGTGCAATTTACGTAAAACAGGATTAGTTGATTGGGGTGACTGGATTCCATTGGCAGAATTATTCAATAATCAAAGTGATTTTGTTCGTAACAATTTTGGGATTCCTTATTCTGGTAGATGGGTGCATGTTCTGACTCCTGAAGATAACATCGGCAATCTTGCTCTCGTTAATACGATTGCTGAGTATTTATTTGTTTTGGAACTTTGCGCCGGACGTAGAGGTCGTATGCTAAGCCAAATCCATCCCGAATCCCAGAAAATAATTTGGGCAAATTTGGCTGAGCTAATGCTAGATAATTGTGCGCAAGCGTTAGGTATATTTTTTAATATTTCAGAATATAAAGTCCGTGATATTTTAACTCAATGGATCAGCTTAGATAGATATGCTGAACAAATGCAATTTTGGATGACGGATCAATACATTCCTTATGTTGCAAAAGACACTCCTTTTCCTTCTTCATTATATGGACCTGAAGTCGATGCATTGAGTGTAATTGCTCGATATCACTGGGGTACATTTAATGAAAAAACAGGTTGTGCTTGTAATGAAAAAGATCCGGATCTAGGGCCTTATAATGGACAATTTCCTATTAAAGAAGAAGACAAGCTTTTCCACGTGGTCGCTATTTTCCTGCTTATTATTCAAAATCAGCACGATTTAAATTTAGAAAAATTAGCCCAATCTGATAAAGCTATCTCAGAAAAAGATTATTTTGAAGCTAAAAAAAGCTTAGAAAAATGCAATGAATTATTCAAGCAGGCTCCACGCAAGCACGTAAAAACATTGCATCGTTTAAACGAATTAATGAAAGAAGAAAAGCCTGGGCAAAAACGAGATGAATTGAATCAGTTAATACAATTTCATCGAGATGGACTAACAAAATATTATGGCAATAAATGGCTTAGTTGTTATCGAGCCAAATCAGTATCCAAAGATATTACTCCAAATAATCATGGCCTAAAAAAAAGAAAAAGTTGTCTTTAGGATACGTCGACGATCCATTATAATTGTACCCATATCAGGATATAAGGACATTCCTATGTTAAATACACGTTGCTGCATTGTCGGCGGTGGTCCTGCCGGGATCATGTTAGGATTTTTATTGGCAAAAGCTGGGATTGATGTCACTGTATTAGAAAAATATCCTGATTTTTTTCGAGATTTTCGAGGGGACACTATCCATCCTGCTACTTTAGAAATTTTATATGAACTTGGTTTACTCGATGATTTTTTAAAACTGCCGCATAATAAAACTTATCAATTGTCGGGGGAGGTTGGTGGGAAGAAAATACAAATGGCGGATTTTTCTCATCTTAAAGTGCATTGTCCTTTTATTGCTTTTATTCCACAATGGGATTTTCTCAATTTTATTGTGAAAAAAGCAGCACAATTTCAAAACTTTCATTTATTAATGCAAACTGAGGCGACCGATCTTATTGAAAAAGATGGGCGTATTCAAGGTGTGTGCGCAAAAAATCCGAATGGAAATGTTGATATTTCTGCTGAGTTAGTGATTGGTGCCGATGGTCGGCACTCACTGGTTCGAGAAAAAAGTGGATTAGCCGTAAAAACATTGGGTGCGCCTATGGATGTTTTATGGTTTCGAATATCGCGCAATACCACTGACCCTAAACAATCTTTAGGAAAAATTGACATGGGTCGTATGATGGTGATGATTGAACGCGGAGATTATTGGCAATGTGGATTTTTAATACGTAAAGGTGAATTTGATCATATCAAACGTGACGGTTTGCATTCTTTACGTGAAAATATTTTGCAGCTTGCGCCTATATTGCAAGATCGGATTCAAGAAATACAATCATGGGATGATATCAAATTACTGACAGTCACCGTGGATCGTTTAGAGAAATGGTATCGTGCAGGGCTTTTATGTATCGGCGATGCCGCACATGCCATGTCTCCCATTGGTGGTGTGGGAATTAATCTTGCTATTCAAGATGCAGTTGCGACTGCTAATATTTTAATTCCTGCATTTTTAAAAAATTCAGTACAAGAAAGTGATCTTGCCAAAGTGCAGAGTCGACGATTATTGCCGACTAAAATCATTCAAAAAATTCAAGTATTCATTCAAAATCGCGTGATCGATTCTGTTTTAGGAAATGCTAAACACCCTAAAATTCCTTTTAGTATTCAGCTCATGCAAAAAATTCCTTATTTACAGAGAATTCCTGCATATATCATCGGCATTGGTGTGCGGCCGGAGCATGTTGAATAATAAATAGCCATATTAGTATGCTATAATATTTCAATATTATAGGGACGATATTCTTATGACAACACATATGGATTTATGGCCTGAGTTAGAATATACCCAATTTAAGTCCACGGGATATTTATTACATAGAATTGTGCAAATTATTGGTAAATTGAAATTAAATACCCCTTTTGAACCGCACTGGTCTAATGTTCCCCTATGGTTAACAGCCAGAGGTTTAACCTCTGGATTGATTGCTTATCAATCCGGTGTGTTTTGCGTCGAACTTGATATGCTTGATCACAAAATTATTGTCACGACTAGTTGGGGAAAAATGAAGAATTTCGCAATTGATTCTATGTCGGTTGCTGAATTTACCCATCAATTTTTTAGTCTTTTAGAACAATTGCACATCAATCTAAATATTAATCTCATGCCGCAAGAAATTCAAAATCCTATTCCATTTAATCAAGATACGGCTTCGCGACATTATGATAAAACATTAGCGAATGCGTGGTGGAGAATTTTATTAAATACTTACTGTGTTTTACAAAAATATCATTCACATTTTTCGGGAATAAATCCGCCTATTGGATTAATGTGGGGAACCTTTGATTTGCGCGACGCACGATATAATGGGAAACGAGTACCCACCACTGGAGACAATGCAGGATATATCAGACGCAATGCAATGGATGAAGCTCAAGTGGAAGCAGGATTTTGGCCTGGGAATGAAATGTATGAAAAACCGGCGTATTTTTCCTTTATTTATCCAGCGCCCGATCGTATTGAACTTAGTCAAATAAAACCAGCAAAAGCACGTTGGGATGCAAAATTAATGGAATTTGTACTAGATTATGATGATGTGCGAACGTCATCACATCCTGAAAAAGATTTACTTGCATTTTTTGAATCAAGTTACAAAGTTGAAAGTGAACTGGCTGGATGGAATCATGAGTATATACGGAAAGGCGAGCCGGTATAAAAGGAATCTAAAGATATGGATAGTCTTCATGCATTCTTCGAACAACAAAGTCATAAATTTCCTAACAAAATTGCCTTGATCTGTAATGGCATAGAAATGACTTATCGTGAAATTGAAGAATCTGCGAATCAATTCGCTCATTGGTTAATTGCTAAAGGAATCAAGCCTGAGGATAAAGTGGGTGTCCTCATGGATCGTTCGCCGGATTTGTACATTAGTATGTTAGGAATATTGAAAGCAGGTGGCGCTTATCTTCCCATTGACTCAGAATATCCGGCTGAAAGAGTGAAATATATTTTAGAAGATTCAAATCTCACCTTATTGTTAACTTCGAAAATACATCCAGCCGAAGAATTTCAATCTGATAAAATAATAGAAATTCAAAAAATTAAACCACACCTAGTCCAGCAATCAAAAGACCGTCCACAATTTTCAGGTTTTTCTCCTGATAACGTATGTTATGTCATTTATACTTCAGGCACGACAGGTTTTCCTAAAGGTGTGGCTATTACGCATCGCGCAGTAACAAACTATCTGCAATCGGCATTGAAAATTTACGGTATGACTGATCAAGATCGAGTTTACCAAGGATTTACCGTGGCTTTTGATGCATCGATGGAAGAAATTTGGCTCGCTTTAGGAAGCGGTGGGACATTGATTACAACGGCATCGAGCAAAGTGCAAAAAGGAGCGGCCTTAGTTAAATTTTTAAATTTTCATAAAATAACTTTATTTTCAACAGTGCCCACCATGCTTGCAATGTTGGAAGACAAAATTCCTTCTTTACGTGTATTAATTCTTGGCGGTGAATTTTGTTCGGAGGAGTTACTTGCGTCTTGGTTTCGGCCTGATCTTCGTATATTTAATACTTACGGTCCGACTGAGGCGACCATTATTGCCACTTATCAAGAATGTCGACCCCATCATCCAGTCAACATTGGAAAACCCTTACCAAATTATGAAGTTGTCATTTTAGATAAACAATTAAAACCGGTGATGGCGGGAGAACAAGGAGAATTATGTATTGCCGGCATTGGCTTAGCAAAAGGTTATATTAATAAACCGGAATTAACCGCAGAAAAATTTATTCCATATCCACATGATTTGACTAAGCGACTTTACCGTACGGGAGATATTGCATCCATAACAGATTCCGGAGAAATAGAATATGTTGGACGTATCGATGAACAAGTAAAAATTCGCGGTTTTCGCGTTGAACTTTCTGAAATAGAAAACGCTTTAAAAAAAATACCAGATGTGCGTAATTCCGTCGTTGTAGAATCTCAGGAATTACATGCATTAATTGGTTATGTGGTGCTGAAAAATAATTCCACGCTGACCTCTGATCAGATGACCAAATTCTTACGTAAACAGTTACCTCAATATATGATTCCTTTAACAATCATTATACTTTCTGAATTTCCTAAAATGATAAATGGTAAAATCAATAAAAAATTATTACCTCCTCCAAATATAAAAGAAATTGAGGCGAGCCATCAATATCAAGCACCGACAACTCACCTGGAGAAGAAAATTGCTGCGATTTGGGAAAAAGTATTAAATGTTTCATCCATCTCTATTAATGCAGATTTTTTTGCTGACCTCGGCGGTCATTCTCTAGCTGCAGCCACTGTGATTTCTGAAATGCGGATGGATAAAGAAATGCGTACGGCTTCATTAATTAATATCTTTGAGAATCCGACCATAAAACAACTCGCAGAACAAATACATGATTCAACGCAGCAAGAAGAAACAAAAAAAGTGCATTATTATGCAGGACCTAAGAGTATCTTCGAAAAAATTCAATATTATATTTGTGCTTTTTTTCAAGCATTAATCGCTTTAGTGCTTGTCACTATTTCTCCCTGGCATTTTTTAATTATTACAGTCATTGTATTTACATTTACGATGAATGCAGGTTTTACCTTAGAGCAAATTATTTTATATTGGCTGGCTTTTTTATTTTTGTTAGAACCCGGGCTTATTGTTTTTAGCATCGCTGTCAAATGGCTAATCCTAGGAAAAATAAAACCAGGCCAACATAAATTATGGAGTTGGTATTATTTACGTTGGTGGGTCGTCAATCAATTACAAGATCTTGCACCAATTGATCATTTGGTCGGTAGTCCTTTTATTATTCTTTATTGTAGAGCAATGGGTGCAAAGATCGGTAAAAATTGTTATATCGGCACCGATCAGTTTAGTTCTTTTGACTTATTCAGTATGGGAGATAATTCCAGTATTTGTGCCGACGTTATTGCCTCAGGTTATAAGGTGGAAAATGGTTGGTTAAAAATAGGTGCAATTACCATTGGACAAAATTGTTTTGTCGGTGCAAATTCTGTATTAAGCATTAATACAACTCTTGAAAATAATAGTAAATTAGGCGAGCACTCTTTACTTTCTGCGGGACAAACCATACCAGAAAATGAAAGCTATATTGGTTCTCCATCTCGACCCGGATTTATCAAACTTTCAGAAGATAACATCCAACCACTTCCCAATTCTTACTTAAAAAATTTTTTACTATGGCTATGTCAATATTCACTATTAATGCTTTTAGAATTTACCTATGTAATTGCAGCGCTCCCGGGTATTGTGATGATCGTTTATTTTTCCTATATACAAAAAAACTATTTTAATTGTATTTGGGCGATACCGCTTGCGGGATGTCTATTTATCATTTTATTAGTTTTGCAAATTTCGCTCTTAAAAAAAATTTTTGGTCCAATCAAACCAGGAAGTTATTCAATCAAAAGTTTTGGTTATCTGAAAATATGGTTTGTTGAACGATTATTAGGACTGAGCTTAGGAGCGATGGAAGCGCTTTATGGCACCATATATACAGCTAAATGGTTTCGTTTAATGGGTGCTAAGGTTGGTAAAAACTCTGAAATGGCAACAGTCAATTTTAGTCTTCCTGATATGATGGAGATTGGTAAGGAATGTTTTATTGGTGATAGTGCGATATTATCTCCTGCGCGTATTTTTCAAGGCTATATTCATCTGCATCCTGTACATATTGGAAATCATGTATTTATTGGCAATGGTGCAGTTATTCCCGCTGGGGCAAGACTTAGTGATGATTGTTTAATTGCTTCAGCATCATTATCACCAATCGATGTACCAGAAAATAGTAATTGGCTGGGAACGCCTGCTGTCTTTTTACCTCAGCGCGATATTCATTCTGGTTATTCCGCAAGTGACACTTATAAACCTTCTTTTAAATCTCTTATCATTCGTGGCATTATTGAATTTATTAAAATATTTTTACCTGCAGCATGTGTCTATTTAATTTTATCTTTAGATGTCATGACATTTGTATATTTGAAAGATAAATATTCTTTATTATTTGCCATTTTAATATTTCCACTTTTTTCAATTTTATATGTGCTAGCTGAAGTTTTTTTAATAATATTTTTAAAATGGATATTGATTGGTAGATATCAAGAAACTGAAGCACCCATGTGGAGTTCTTTTGTTTATCGTAGTGAATTAGTTACTTCTTTATATGATAATATAGTTGTTCCGCTTTTTTTAGAAGCCTTCTTAGGTAGCCCTTATATCGTTTATTTTCTTCGTCTTTTCGGGGTCAACATTGGCAAATATGCTTTTATCAATACGCCTTATTTTTCTGAATTTGATTTAGTAAAAATCGGGAATAGCGTATGTTTAAATAAAGACTCTACGATACAGACGCATTTATATGAAGACAGAATTTTTAAGATGTCGACGATAACAATTGCAGATGGTTGTACCGTAGGAGATAGATCTATTTTACTTTATGATACGGTGATGCAAAATCATTCTTCCTTAGGTAATTTATCACTTTTAATGAAAGGAGAAATATTGTATCCTTCGAGCGATTGGGAAGGTATACCTTCGAAAAGAGTTTACCGATCAAAATTTTAGTGCTAAAACGTTTCCTGCGAAATAACGCAAATGAAATCTCAAAACAGCCATTATCATCAGAATTTTAAATTAACAAACAACAGTTTAGCGGTTTTTTTATGAAAAAATGCAGAAATATTAATTTTTTACCTAAAGATGCGACTTATGACGAAATGAACTCCCCTGTTGGTACATTAACAATTATATCATCAATCAAAGGGTTGCATGCTGTGTTATGGGATATTGATCGTGAATTTAAACAATATGAAAAAATTATTAATAATCTTTCTCAGTCTAAAAGTGAAAAGACAATCGTGCAAACAAAAAAACAATTAGACGAATACTTCCAAGGTAAAAGAAAAATATTTGATTTGCCGCTTGCTATCAATGGAACTGATTTTCAAATTCAAGCTTGGAATCAATTAACTAAGATACCATACGCCACTACAATTACCTATGCTGAACAGGCTGAGAAAATTGGCAACAAAAATAAAGCACGAGCAGTAGGGCTCGCAAATGGACTTAACCCAATTTCCATTATTATTCCTTGCCATCGCGTGATTGGAAGCAATGGACATTTAGTTGGTTTTCGCGGAGGCCTTGAAAAAAAGATGTTTTTATTAAAATTAGAACAAATAAAATAAGAGGGGTATATGCTAAACCATAGAGAATCAAAAAAAATTCCAACGACTACGGACACTCCTAATATAGGAAGTCGTCTTCTTGGTACATTTGTAGGAGGCTGGACGGGGGCTGCTGCCGGCGTACGAAGATCACATCAAATATGTAAAGATACAATCGATATTTACCCCATTGGACCAGTTGTATATCTCCTTGGAGTTATTGGAACTACTGTGGTTACTGCTCCTTTCCATGGTATTAAAGGAGCGATCACAGGTGCTACTCATGGATTAGTTGCCTCCACAAAATATCCTGCGATGGTAGAAAATAAACGCAATGCAAAAGAAATTCAAGAACACTTTACTAATATGAGCCAACATTTCTACTCATTTACAAATACAACAATATTAACAGCAAAAGAAGAAAAACGATTTTCTGATTATTTGAATATACATTCTTCTAGTAAAAGTAGGAGCATGGAAAAAAAAGCGCAGGAACTCAATTTAGCTTTTAATCAATACCTACAAAACGTCCAAAAAATTAAAGACACTAAAAATCCACTATTTGTTTCGGAAGAAGTATGGGACTTTGTAGAATTTAAAAAATTTGTAGATGAAGCGAGAAAAAATGGTACTCCAATTGGATGTAACAAAAAAGATATCACTTTTAAGCTTCCAGAAAAAATTTATACGTTTGTCCAATGCGCTAGAAATTGTATTCGTGACCTACCGCGAGAATCCGTAGAAAATTCTTCAAAAAATAAAAAATCAACTTCAACTGAAGATATGCTAACTCATCTTACTTCGGTTTCTAAGGATTCCACCACAGAAAATTCTGAATTTGTAATTGCTCCCCCTCCAACAAATCCTTATGCTGAACTGTCACCAGAACAGTATCATCAATTATTTCCTCATCTAAGTATTAAACCTTCAGCACCGCCAAAAGAAGTTGGCCATGTTCCACACGCTGAGCCTAAAGTAAAACGCTCAAATTCAGAACCAGATATCCTTTTATCAAAAAATTCATCGAGTCATTTCCATAAAAAAACTATACGAGATAATACTTCATTAGACATACCAAAAAGAAAGACTGTTATTTTGGCTTGAGGATATTCTTCAAATAATCTAAAGTGATTCTCCAATGATGATTACCGTACATTAACAAAGGAAATTTAATTATTGAAAAAATTAACTTTTTATATTATATTTCTTCTCAAATTAAAATAATAAGAAAGGAAAACAGCAGATGCTCCATAAAAATAATCCTTCCAAACATGATCCAGAACAAAAAGAAAGAAAAATTGATAGAACGAGAATATCTGTATACCCTAATTATAATAGTTTACAATTTTATAAAAACATCTTTAACGATGTAAGGAAATTTATAAATATCGTTGTTTCAGGAAATCAAAATACAGCTGAGACATTTTTAACTTCGATTGAAAATCAAAAACAACTTTCCATTATTTTATCAAAAAAAACCTCCGTGACCGATAATTCTGGAAGACAGTTTAGAGAGCTTACCGCTTTTCAATACGCGTTGTGGGCGCTTGATATAGGCATGTGGCAAATGATGTTAAAGTATATTCCATCGGAGGTGGCAAAAACGCAAATAATAGATCTTGAAAAAAATGGCGTTTATTATAAAAAAGCTGATGGAATCATTGTTAAAGGTGAAGAAATATTTGATTATTCAGTTTTATTATACGTATACGATGAATACTGCAGAGGACATTACGATAGCTATCCTCGTGATGCATACGATTTATGGAAGAAGATTGCTAAAGAACAAAGAATGGTACCTGCACACTTTGCAAATTTCTTTTGTGGTAATCAATCTCACCACTTTTCCTATATTACGGAAAATAATGATAAACAAAGAGTGGTTGATTGGTATGAATATCCCTATGGAAAATTTAGTGGCATCGGTTGTGTGGGAAGCATGGGACCTCCAAAGATATGGCGTTGCATGAATGACCATGACTCTTTAATGCATTTAGCTAAATCAAATCATGAGAATTATTTAAAACTCAAAATGGAACAACTACACCTGGTCGAATCTATACCTACTCAAAAACCCGATTCAATCAGACCGAAATAAGTTAGCTATAATATGGGTTTTTAATAGCTTCAGCTTCTTTCATTGCAGACTCGAAGCAACACAAACTACTTTGCGTTGCTATCATTGATTAATAAAAATAACCGACCAGCATTTAATGTTTTTACCATTACCGCTTGTCTATCCTTCAATGGACTACGTATTCCCCATCTTCCATTCATATAACACCGCGGGACAATTTTCTTCATTCTCTGAACCATCATTAAATTCAATTGCCAGAAATCCATGTCGTTCATAAAATCGTCTTGCTCCAATATTCTCCTGGAATGTATAAAGCTGAATTGGAGAACCTAAAATCGATTTTGCCATTTTAATCATTGCAGAGCCGATTCCATGCCCAACTGCTGAAGGGAGAATATAAAGTTGTCTGATTCTACCAATTCCTTCGTGTTTTGTTAATGACATCATTCCAATAATAGCTTTATTTTCTTCAGCAACGATCACATGTTCATTAAGAAGAAGATCTTTGCAAATCCACTGATAAACACTTTCGTCCGAGTGAACTAATGGAGCAAACGCAACTAATTTTTTACGAGAGGTTAGATAAACATTTGCAATGTCATTAGCATCCGATGTAGAAGCTTTTCGTAGTATTAGCTTATATGTCATTTTGAAAGTTGACCTTCAAGAATCAAGATATTTTTCTATTTCCAGCTTGATAATTTATTATTTTCAAAAATCAAAATATTTGGACTCATACCTTCATATTTCAATTCGGTAATTTCCGTTGATTCAGTTTGGAGAGTATTTTGCAACGTAGGTTTGTCACAAACAGATTGTACATAATTCATGGTATCACCAATCTGAATTAGGTTATTGCAGAGCTTAGTTGATTGAACATTTTTTTCTTTTTTGCCACCTAAAAAAATATTGATGTTAGCAACGCGTCCACGGTCATGCAAAACTGTCATCTTTGTCATGTTATTATCGGAAGTGTTCGTTATATAATATATCCATTCACCTGAAATAATTTTCGTATTTGTAAAGTTATTCGATGAAATAGCTTCTCCACATCGCTCAGTTACTTCCTGGATAGAATCACCGGCTTTTAACATGCTACCATTATTCGGGCATGTTAAAGAAAAAGCAGAAATCGGCATCAAAAGACTGAATATTATGATTAAGTTACGCATTATTTGCGACCTTCGCTGTAATAGATCTAGAAAAATACCATAATGCAAAATCATTTTACAATCAATTTGTACTATTTAAGGCTTTGGCTTGGTTATATGCTTTGTTAAATGATGCAAATCAGGCTCCGATTGTGAACGTTTAAAAAAGCTATGCTGTTGCCCCGAGCGCACATCAGATGCTGATGTCGTACGGACTCGAGGTTTGGTATTAGGAGTTGATCCTGATGACGCTTTTAATTCATTTGGTAGTTCTTTTTCTTTCGCGGGAGATTTCTGCGTTAAAAAATGATTTTTTGCTTCACGTCCTACTTCGCTCGCAGCGATAGCACGTTGGTCATTGAGTACAATGACTACATTCCCGGTTTCCCAATTAAATGAAAAAAATCCGCTGTTGGATGGTCCATCCCCCGTATGTTCTATTGTTTTGCTTTGAGGAAAAGGACAAAATTCTTGTCCATATTTTTCAATCAATTTTACAAATGCAGGATCTTGGCATTGCTTATACAACCAACCAGCAAATTTTTGCAGATCGTTTACCGTTGAGAAATATCCGCCGCCTGGTGATCCTCTCATATGCTCTGCATTCAAATCTTCCGGATTAAATTTGACAGCGAGCCCGTGTGATGAAGGAGTAAAATATTGCATTTCAGCTGGATCGGTAACATATTTTTTTAACATGCCATCAAAATCTAATACTTCTAATTTTTTTTCAGGATGATTTATTCTGTGTTCATTGTAAAGATGTTCCAGTGAAAGCGCAGATAAAACAATACCTGAATTACTATATTTCCAATGCTCTTTACCAAAAGAACTGGTTTCATTGGGAATAAATTGTAAAAAATCTTCAGCGCTCTTTACTTCAGGAATCGGTTGGCCTGTCGCTCTTGCTTTTTCAATAGCATCGATATAATTACTATAGTAATCTCCAAAACCTGCACCGCCTACTCCTAAACCCGCATGATGCGTCATCGCTTGGTGTAGGGTCGTTTCCCCTAAACGCGCTTCTATTTTATCGTGATTTCTTAACAAATCTTTCGCTGATTGTTTTAATTTAATTGGAGGTTTGTCGAGATCTTCTTCAGTAAGAATTTTTTCTTGCAATAGTTTTATTGCGAGTACACCTGTGAAAACCTTAGTAATTGACTGTGTTGTGAAAATATCTGTTGTTTTATAATCTGTTGAACATCCAGATAATATTTGCGTTTTGACAGATCCAAATGCGGCGGATACCGTTAATTTTTTATCTTTAGTATATTGTTGGAATGCTTTACGCTCATCCTCTGTGATGCGCGCGGGTTCTTCTATTAGCTTAGGAAATTCCATTAAACCTTCCGCGCATGCTACAGCTTTAACAGATGAGATATGCTTAAAGAATTCAAAAAACGCTTCTTTACTTGCAAACGCTGATTTATCAGCCCACGCTTTATTTACTTTTTCTCTCCATTCCTGATGTTTCATTGCTGGAGGCGGCAGTGCAAGAAGAAATTGATTTTTGATAGCATTAATACTATTTTCTTTCTGCAGATCATTTTGGGGATGAACAATACGTTGATCCCAAAATTTTTCAAGAATGATAGATTTTTCGTAATCTTCTTGCTCTTTCCAGGTACGTGGTAATGACATAATTACCCCTCGTTTATCAAAATTTCTGAATCTATTTCTATATGTGGTTTTTCATTTTAGCTCAAATTTTGAGCAATCTCAAGCATACTTCCAAATATACCATGACGAAATTCACTTAAAAAATTGTAAATAGTATATTTTAAATCAACAGGTTATGAATAAATGCAGAAGATGTTAAAAAGGATTAAATTTCTTTGTATATTTGTTTTTTTTCAGATGATAGTGCGGACAGATCATGTGTTATTTACAGATTTTGATATATTATTTGACCATTAATTATTTTTAATGGTATTGTTCATAACAAATAATTTATTAAATACCTCGAGAAAAGATTTATGAACAGTCACGGTAACGATTATCATTTATTTCCAGACACAATATTAGACATTAAACCTGAAAAAAACCAAAATTCTGATAAGAAAAAGACTAACCTGAATTCACCCCTGAAGATACTTAATAATCCCGAATATCTGCATTCCGATAGGGATATTGGCGTCGGTTGTAATTTGGGTATTGCTACCGGAGTAGGGATGGTTATTTTTTGGCCATTATATAGTTGGAGTTATAAAATCCTTAAAAGCAGCTGGGCGGAAGTAGTAAAACATTGTGGATTGACTGGCTCCCCGTTTGAAATTTGTAAAAGTTATAGAGTCGTTAATGGCGATCCTAGTTTGGGAGCTTGCGATCAGCTAGATGAAGCATGCAAGCAAGACACGACCAGGAATGCGCTTTTCGGCTGTGCTTTAGGCTGTTCCATAATAATGGTAGGATCCTGCCTCTACAGCATATACCGTAGTACTCGTCCAGAAACCGATGATTTGATGGAAGATCGATTTGGCCACCACAGTTTGGAGATCTTAGCGCGATTTGGTATTACTAAGTATATGAGTATTGCAGAAGCAATCCAGGCTATTGAACTTCTCATTCAACAAACCAAGGAGTGTGCGCTATTGATACCGAAAGATTCGTGGGATCTGGTTGGAAGTTATTTAGCGCCTATGACCATAGTCAAAACGAATGTAGAAGTAAAACCGGAAGCGAAAGAAAACTTATCTCATATGAAACAATTCTCCTCCGCTGAAATTATTCAACAAGTCCGTGATGATAAAAGAAAGTAAGCGATCTACCAAGTACATGGTTGTTTAATAAATTTGTCCTGCCATAATCACCCTCAAGATATATAGCATTTGCTCTTTAAAAACTTTACTATTGTGATGGAACGCGCACCTCTACCGACATGATGATTGTATTGTCAGTATTTCGATTTAGTTTAACGTCGCCTAAAAAGAAATCGTATTTCTTAAATTTTGTTTCTTTTCTTTTTCTCATAAATTTAATTAATTCTTTAACTTTTTTTGGCGAATTTTTTGTAAGCAATGTTATGCTGCCTAAATAATCAAGTGGATCTTTGCCTTTCGCAACAACAGCATTCCAGATTAACCATGGAAATTCTAATATTTGATCTAGCTCTGCGATGCTCACATTCTCAATATTGGTATAACCCGCATCGTGCATATAAATTTCTATCACAGGCGATGCATATTCATTAAATATATCTGATACTTTCTTGCCGTTTAACAGTCTTTGTACTCTATTCATGACGCTATGTTCCAAGGTAACAATTTTTCGTAATCCTCAATTGTCTTACAATAAGGTATCTTCTTTAATACCTTAACGTAATAATGATAGGGATCAAGTCCGTGCAGTTTGGCAGTCCTGATAAAGCTCATATGCATACACAATGCCCTGGCGCCATCCTGAGACGCGCAAAATAGAAAATTCTTTCTTGCGATCACTAGTGGTTTAATTTCTTGTTCCGTAAGATTGTTGTCTATTTCCAGGCGCCCATCCTCCAAAAAACGAGTCAATCCATCCCATCGATTGATGCAGTAGGACATAGCTTTACCCAGGGCAGACTGCGGTAACGTTGTAGGATACATTTCATCTAACCAAGACTTAAATTTCTCCATCAATGGTTTTGATTTTTTCTGCCGTAATTCATAACGCTCTTCTGGTTTGAGATGATTGTTTTTCGCTTCACGTTCAATTTTATAAAGCTCTTTAAAAAACCGCATCGCTGTTTTGGCAAGACCTTTGCCTTTGGCACCTTGTGCAATGGGTTCAAATTTCCTCCGGGCATGGGAATTGCAATTCACAATCTTTGCAATCGTCGCGCCGACCAGATCAAAAAAATTATCTCCATCTGTATGCAAATATCCTTCAAAACCTGCAAACCAGTCGTAGACAAATTTTTTATGCTCTTTTTCATTGTATTCATACAAAATAACCGACTTTTCAGGGGGCCCGCCGCGTATACAGTAAACATAAGACTTGGTTTCGGCCGCACGTCCTGGTTCATTCAGCACTTGCATCGTTGTTGCATCGCATGATGCAATATCGTTCTCAATCGCTGAATCTTTCAGTAAATTCCAAAGAGGCTGCATCGGAGATCTTAAATCAATCTGCCAGCGAGCCATGCTCTGACGTGAGCAATCGACTCCGTAACGCTCATTCAATTGTTTTTCTAAATGATAAAGGGGTTGACGGTCTTCGAACTTGCTGACGACAAGAAACGATAAAAATTCTTCTGTTGCCTTTACTTTGGGGAGTATATGTAAAGGCGCAGGTGCTGTAATGATTTCTCCATCGCAGCCTTTGGGACAAGCAACTACCTCACGGCGTTGCTCAATGATTTCGTGAACAGGAGGTTGATAATGTATGAGTTTTTTTATTTCATAACGAATCACTGATTTGCATGTACCACAATCACATATCTTATCGTTTTCTGAGACAGGAATAATATCAATACGTACGGGTAAATCTTTGTTATTTTTATGTTTCTTCTTTCTGACATGAGGCGCTATTTTTATCTCATCTTCTTGTCTGTCCCCACGCGCGTCTTCAATTGCAAATTTGGTATCTTCCTCAAAAAAGTTTTTTTGTGGATTCTCTGGGTCAATGTCAATGTAACGTTCAGATTTTTTTCCAAAACGATGGCGTAACAATTCCTTTAATTGTGCGTGCATCTGATCATAAGCCTGCGCGTACTGTTCGCAGCGTTTTTCGGAGGCATTCAAAGCATCTTTTAAAGTTTGGTTTTCATCCTGTAGATTTTTAATTGCGATTTCAAAATTCATCGTTAAGCTGCTATTTTTTTAATGCGAACATTATACAATAAAAACAGCAGTTTTTCCGTATTTTTTTTATATTTTTAATAAAAATTTATCGCTTTAATTTCAGGTAATGGGGATTGTTTCATATAATCCAAACCTGACAATAACCAGCTTAATTGGTCGCGTGTTAATTCTAGTACCTGATCATGAATAGCTGGGAATTTCAATCTTCCTTTTTCAATGCGTTTGTAACACAGCCAGAAACCATTACTTTCCCACCATAGAACTTTTATTTTATTCGCATGACGATTTCTGAATAAAAATAATTGACCTGAGACAGGATTTAATTGCAAATGATCGGCAATGAGAATCACAATTCCATCAATTTGTTTACGAAAATCGATAGGTTTTGGGTACAACCAAATCGGTGTGCTGTAAGAGAAAAACATTCTTACATCATCCTATCTAAAATCAATATCAATGCTTCTTTATCATGGATATGTAAATCATTTCCATTTTTTAAAGTTATCGAACAAATTGGTTTATTGTTCGATGAATTTATTATCGGTTTAATTTTAATAGGAATAAGCGGATCGCAATTTTTTTGTAATCTTTTTTTCCAATAATTAAATCGAAAGTAACTGATCTGATTAGCCCGACAATAAGCGGATTTACTGAGCGCACTTTTCTTTTGGGATTCAATTTGATTTTCCCAATATGCTTTATCTTCTATGATTGTTTTAGATGATGTGCAGGTATTTAATTCAAGTGCTTTCATTTTATATTTCCAAATAGTGAAAGCAGTACTATTGCAAAATAATAATCTTAAAAAAAGATGGGGTTTATAGATCGCTTACTGATGGAAGATCGATTTGGCCACCACAGTTTGGAGATCTTAGCGCGATTTGGTATTACTAAGTATATGAGTATTGCAGAAGCAATCCAGGCTATTGAACTTCTCATTCAACAAACCAAGGAGTGTGCGCTATTGATACCGAAAGATTCGTGGGATCTGGTTGGAAGTTATTTAGCGCCTATGACCATAGTCAAAACGAATGTAGAAGTAAAACCGGAAGCGAAAGAAAACTTATCTCATATGAAACAATTCTCCTCCGCTGAAATTATTCAACAAGTCCGTGATGATAAAAGAAAAGCGAAAGCGCTCAAGACAGCTTTCGAAGAAACCACTGATCTAGATGATGAAACGTATAAAAATAAACAAATCTTGGATCTTTTATATGCGAGAAGCATTCTTTATCATAGCGCAGCTAAGACTAAAATTTATGACGCTAATCTTTTACTTAAAGATGAGGATAAAACTAATGTGAGCATCAAATCTGTCATGCGTCGTCAAGCGGTTTTGGCAGAGATTAGTCAAGCAGAAACATTAAATAAAAAAGCGATTAGTTTTCATAATACTGTTAGTTTATTTCGGACTAATGCTACAAAAAAAATGTCATCTCTCCTGGAAAAAATCAATGAAAAAAGCGAAGTAGAAAAAAATACTGCCGCTTTAACTTTTATTAGATCTTTTTAAATACTGGATGCTATTCTGCTTGCACCTTACATTACATTTGCCAACTAATTTTTCAATCTTGGTGTGACATCTATAGATTGTTCCGGTTGATAATTTGCATTAAATAAAGCAATAACATCTTTTTTACTCAGCGTTTCACGATGAACCCTTGAACCACGTGAATCACCTTTAACATAAGTTTCAAGTGTAAAACTTCCCATAAAAGAAGAACCATTTAAAGAAAGATTATCAAAACGTTTGGCAAGAATCTCCGCAAGATCTTTTCCATTCATTGATGTTTTCTCAGTGCTTTTATCATCATAAGTCAGTGTAACCACATGACGAGTAGGGTATATTTCTTGCGCTTTTGATTTTACAGAGATATCTACAATTTTTTTTCTTGGTTGCATAAAATTCCTTTTTTTAAAAATTATTATTAACGCAGGGATTATATTAAAATTATTTGACATGGTCATTAATATTTTTAGAATAAATTAAAAATCGTAACCGTATAGCAACGCTTACGCTTACTCTTGATCTTACAATTTATATATTTTCTTCTCTAGTTTTAAATCGATGATTATTATAGTAAACTGCTAGCGCAATATAGATGAAAGATCAGAATAATATAAAAAAAAGAGGTAAATAATGTTACGTCAATCATTAAAATCCATCGGTACGCAGGTCGGAAAGCCAAGCACTTCCATTCTGCTAAGCTCGCTTAAACACACACCTCGATCAAATGCTGCGTTCAGTACTCACACTTCACCAAAAGAAAAAGAAGAAACTACTTTTGATAAAATAACCTTACCAAGTGAAACACTGAATGAAGGTTATGCCGCTTTACATCAACGATTAAATGATGTAGTGAAACAGGCCCTGATGGCAGCTCTGATATCACCTACATTATCAGGAATCTGGTTGTTAGCAACAGACCAAATGCTATTAGAATCACCAGTTGCGATGGCTTCTCTTCTCTGTGGTGGCATGTTTGTTACAGAACGCGTCATGCAGAAGACCCGTGTACAAAAATATGCGAAACTGAGTACCATACTTAATCCGACACCTTCCATTTCTGAAGATGATAATACGCGTATTAAAAAAATAATTGCTGGAGAAAATCCTAAAATTACATTTAACACAAAAGGATTAACCGTATCAGGTCCCAAGGGTGAGCTGAAACATTTAGCTCAAGCGGTGCAACATGCAATATCCCGTACGCATTCCATAGGAAGAGTTGTGCTGCCCAGTTGTGTTTTAACTAACAAAGCTGATTCACTTGCAGCTCTTGCAACTGAGCGTTGGTTAGCACGAATTAATATGCCTCTTGCGGTGTTAAACATTGTACTGATTGCAAGCAAAGCTTCAAAACAACGAACGATAGATGATTATGTAATTTTAGGTACATCGGCGACTAGTATTTATGATTATTTTAATGGACCCTCTGTTGCGGAAGCGCGAAACAAATTGACGAAGGCACTCTCAAATTGTGATACGCCCGAAGCCATTTTGAAGTTTTTTGTGGACAATGAAATTTTAGATAAGGGCGGCATGTCTTTTTTAAAAACGTGGATAGAAAACCAAAATAGTATCGGTGTGAGAGTGGGACGCACGAGTTCACCCGTACTTTATAAAAATCGGAGTCTCTCATTCGGCGGACCTTATCCTATCCATTTATTTCCCCAAAAAAGAACGCAAAATGACGAGAACACATCAGAGGTGATGGTTCCCAAAAAGCGATTTTGAAAACTTAGATCTGTCTTAGCTAACAAACTTTATTTTTTCTTCTCTAGTTTGAGTTATGGTGGGAGATAATTCAGCTTTTTCTCGATTAAATACCGGACTAGAGACAACATCTGATGAAATAATGGTAGCAACGGAAGGAGCTTTTGTTCTTTCAAATACTTCTTTTATTTTGTCATTTAATTTAGGAAGTGAAAATGCGAAGGCGTCTTTGAAACTATCCTTGTTTAAAGATAATCGGGAACATGCAATAGGATCAGATAAAATGACTTCTAAATACTGTAAACATTTATATTCTGAAACACCTGCGAATGAGTGTATGTGTTTTAAAAAATCTCCTACGTCAGAAGATTTCTCGAATAAATGCATGAAAAATTCCGTGTTTTTTAATAAATATTCTAGCAAATATTCCTTTTCTGCAGGAAAAGCACTAAGAATGTTCGAATATTTATACCATTTAGAAAAATAATGCTGGCGTAGCGCTGGATTCATTAAAAACTGTGGAATGAAATAAGCTATTAATTTTTCATATTCGGCAGCGGGTCTTTCTTGTTCGTTCCTATAATATTTTAGCTGTTGAAGGATATAAATATTTGGTAATAAATCAATAATTGTTTTTTCAGAAATAATCTTTAATAAAGGACGATCGGGATAAGTTAAAACCAAGGTCGCGAGTTCGTGCAAATTTGTGATTTTAGCGCGCTCTGAATTATGTCTTAGAAAAGCTTCTTTGAACGATTCTCCTTCTTTTTTTAGCGTCTCTATATCGGTACCAAATTCTTCTGTTAAAGTTTTCTCCCAAAAATCAGTCGCCTTCGCTTCTGCCTGATTCATTTCTGTAAAAAAAAGTGGTTCAGGAAGAGGTGTTGTTGGTGGTTCTATTTGATATTTTATTAAAAGTTCTTGCAGTTCGGCAGATTGCTCATATTGTTCTTGCATCAATGTCTGAACAACAAAAGGTAAAGTGGATGATTTAAATAAATAAAAAAATAATTCTCTATAACGTTCTGGTGTTCTAAAGGTAATATCTAAACAGTCTAATTGATAGCCGTTCAACACAACTGGATTAAATCCATGATATTTATGCAGTAAAGCGAGTAACACCTCAACAACCCGACCCGTGCCCCGCCAAACAGGAGTTAAATTTCCAATCAGCCAAATGAGGAGAACGACATTATCATAAAAAACCTGAGGGTTTTTTTGAACAGACGCGGTATCAAGAGTAAGGAGAATTTTAATAATTTTGTTAATTTCTGGAGTGATTTCATTAATGGACCCTAATCCATGACGCCAAAAATAACAATAGCGTGTATCTAACTTATATTCAGACACTTGCTTAGTTTCGAGTAGTACGGTGCTTATTATTTTCTTATTAAATTGCATCAAATAGCCAACGTTGCCAGGCAGGATGGCTTCTTCAGGTGTATTGTTAAATTCTTCTTTTATCATATGATATAAATGATCATAGCGCCCCCAACATGGGGTAAATGGACTACGCCCATCTTCATCACTGCGCATTTTCAGAAAAATATCAGCATCAGCAGTGTGGTCAGTAAGCGCTTGCTCACCTCGTTTCGTGACAATCAATTTTAAAATGGATTCCCACGATAATAAATCGCTTTCACTTGTCTGCAATTTACTAAGAATTTCTTCCACTATTTTAAAATTAATTGAACCTTGATAAATCTCTTTTTCAATAGCAGATGAAGCATTATAAAATTGCCCAAGTTCATGGAGATCTTTTTTTCTTTTCAATAATGCTAGTTGACTTGCCCATTCGGGAAATAATTTACGCGCGTAATAACAGGCTTGCTTAATTTTCTTAATTTCTGTTTTATATATTTCTTTATCATATTTTGTTTCAAGTTGATTTATTAATTTTTCACAGAGTTCATCAACATCTTGCATGCTAGAATAGCGATAGGCTTTTGATACAATATTAAATATTTTTCTAAATGAAATATTTTTAGGAAAGTCGACCAAAATCTCATTAAAATAACAAAGTGATACTTCAGGAGCAAGCATCTTCAAGATAGCAAGATCCCCAGAATCTTTTGCTAATTCAATCAAAGTTTTTTTGTCTGTATCTTTTAATTCGCCTTGTTTTAAGAGATAAGCGAGGGATTTTTTGGCATGATTTTCAATGGCAATTTCAAAATGTTTGAGGGAGCTTTCCCAACCCAATTTTCCCAAAAACTCGAGAGTCGGAGCTGCATTTTGCGATACTGCGTGAATAAATATATCAGTATCATTTAATCCATTTAAAAATCGTGCATGTTTGAGTGGGTCTTGTTTTTTAAGATTATTTATAATGAAATCTTTGTTTCGGCAAAGTTGCTGTAAGAAATTCACTTCATTAAAATGCACTAAAGAAAAAATAAATTGATCAATATCTTTAATTAACTCATCCGTTAAATCTTTTTCTGCTCGCTGTAAAATATCTGCCATGATAATAAAAGCAAAATGACGAGCTGGTGGATGTTTTTCATCATTTAAGCGTAAAATCTCTTTAAAATTGGCGAGCAAAGGCAAATAGTCTTTCTTTGTTGTTAGTTGTTGTGTATGCATTTTTAGTTCACTAAAGTTTTAAACGCCCTAAATTCGGCATAATATACTGATTATCCAAGCTTAAATCTATGGTGGAATTAATTTAAAATAAACTTTAAATAGTGATCTGATGTAATTGATAACAAAAACCAGATAATTTTTCACAGAATAATGAGGGACAAATATAAGAAGCAATTAAACCTGCAAAAAAGCCATAAACATGTGCTTCCCAAGATGTTTTCACATTTTGCGGGATCAAGTGAAATAATAAACTTCCGAAGTAATATACACAAATAAATGCCAAAGCAATTGAAACAACGGTCGTATGGCGATATGCGCTCATTAAAAGATAGGACCAATATCCCATAATTAAACCACTGGCGCCTAAATGAAATCCACGACGCCCCAGAAGCCAAATGGCCAATCCGCTTAATAAAGTCACAGTTAAAGTCACACATACAAATGTCTGCAATCCAGATAACAAAACCAAAATAGTCAAAATAAATAAAGGAATTGAATTAAAAAAAATGTGATTAAAATCTTGATGTATGTACGAGTAGAGAGCGATACCAGGTATGCTAATCAACTTACGAGGATAAACAGAAAGCAAGCTCAGTATATTTCCTGAAAACTTATTAAGAATAAAAATAATATATAAAGCACCAATGAATTCTAATGCAAATGGAAGAACTTTTTGCGCTAGCATTACGGTTTGGTATAGTTGATTAATTATCTCATTCATATCAGCAATAGGAGCCCTTAATCTAATATATTTACCTTTTAAACTAAGTGTTTTCAAGCAGTTTAACAATTAAATCAGCTTTATTTTTCGCATTTAATTTTATCTTTAAAGAATGAATTCTATCTTCAATTGTTCTATATGACAAACCCAATTCACGGGCGATTTCTTTTGATGTTTTACTTTGAAGCACTAATTCAGCACACTCCATTTCTTTTTTGGTTAAATATTCTCGTTCGAATTCCGTATATTTTTTTGAACTAATTTTTCTTTTTATTTTCGTATTGAAAATATCTTGGTTTAATTCAATATTTGAATAATGATGGTTGGTATTAAGAATAATATCATAAGCAGACGAAAGAATTTTCGATTTTTTAGTTTCTGTATTAAAAAATTGAATAAAGCGATCAAGCATTTCAAGATTATTAATATAAACTTGATGAATAATAGGGTTTGAAAGATGTGTACCAAAATGATAAAAATCAACGTATTCTTTTTTCTTTTTGATAATGGAAAAAACGTGCTTAAAGTTAAATGTATTTGAGTCAATCAACATCTTAGCCGTTCTACCAGTGCAATTAACGCTGTCCCAGATAATATATTTTCCTAAGTCAGTTGATTCTGGCTGAACATTCACGCAAGGGTCTGCGATATAATATTTTTCATTCAAATAATTTAATAAAAATGGAACGTTATTACACTGCACTGTTAATTTATTATTATCAAAAACTCGAAGATGAGAAAAAGTCGTGATATCAAGCGTCTCTAACGGCTTGCATAATTGCTTGATTTCTTCAGCATGAATCATTGATGGATGTTTTTGAAAATATTTTTCTATTACCATTTTCTGATATTTATTCTTCATAATGTTACCCAAATTGATTTTTCAAATATTCCGAATTAATGACAGGTATAATATTTGACACTCATCATATCTGCTTCATATATTTTTTAAGCTCCATTGCAGGAACCATTTCAAAACCAAATTTTTTATAAAAATCTGAAGCAGTTGCATTTCCAGACCATACAAATAAACCGATAGAAATATAATTTTTATTTTTAATTTTATTGATGAGATGATTCATGAGAAGCGAACCGATAGATTGCTTCTGATAATCCGGATGAACACAAATGTCATAAAACATACACGTCTGGCCATCTTCTACAATTCGTCCAAAACAAATTAATTTATCACTTTGCCTGATGTAAGCAATATATGCTGAATCAGTCAGTGTTTTTTCCCATCGATCTTTTGTTGGATAGAAATTTTTTCCCCATCCTACACTTTCTGTAAGCTCATTAATTTCTATAAAACTAATATCCTCTTTAGATTCTAAAATAGTTAATTTATTTAGGTGATTCATTTTTGTCTCTCATGGAAATGGGTCAATTTTGATATTATAACGACATTTATAGTGCATTTTTACCGTATTAATACGGATTATATACAAAAGAGACTGTTGCTATATACTTTTAATAGCTGGTGGCGGATAAAGTTTGTCAAGACGAACTGAAATATCATTTGATTGCATAATTCTTACATGATGTCTTTTTAATAACCTAGGTTCATTGACTCCACAAGAATGCGCAATGACTTCTACTTCATGCACTAAATTTTTCACATAGTTAGCAACTTTAACTGCTTTGTTTGCTGGATTAAGACCTTTTTGCAAATGTGGATTATGCGTTGCGATTCCAGTTGGACAGGTATTCATTTGGCATTTTAGTACTTGAATGCATCCCAAAGCAAACATAAAGCCACGTGCTGAATTGACAAAATCAGCGCCCGCACAAAGCGCCCATGCGACATCCGAAGGTGTTACTAACTTCCCTGACGCTATAAGACGTATTCGATCTTTCAAGGAGTATGCAATCAGCAAATCGGCTACCACTGGCAAAGATTCTCTAAGAGGTAACCCTACATTATCTAAAAGTGCCATAGGTGCTGCGCCTGTGCCGCCATCACCGCCATCAACAGAAATAAAATCTGGCGCAGAGGAAACACCACGTTTATGAATTTCAATAAACAATTCCTCTATCCAATCATAATCGCCCACAACAAATTTAATCCCCACAGGTTTATTAGTGAGAGTTCTTATTCTATGAACAACATCTAAAATATCCTTAACACTGTTGATATCAAGGTGTCTATTAGGTGAAATTGAATCTTTACCTATAGGTATGCCTCGAATCTCTGCGACTTCTGCTGTAACTTTGACACCTGGCAATATTCCTCCCTTACCAGGTTTGGCTCCCTGACTTAATTTTATTTCAATCATTTTGACAAATTCATAGGCGGCAACCGCTTTTAATTTTTCTTCACTGAGTACTCCAAATTCATCGCGAACACCGTATTTTGCAGTACCAATTTGAAACACGATATCACAGCCTCCAGCGAGATGATGAGGCGACAAACCACCTTCTCCCGTATTCAACCAACAGTCCGCCATCTTGGCACCGTTTGATAAAGCAAGAATAGCGGGCTTAGAAATTGACCCAAAACTCATCGCCGATATATTAAATAATGATTTAGCAGAATAAGGGAATTTACAAAAAGGTCCTATAATCATTGGTTTTGTTTGCGCAGCATCTTCGTCAAGCGTTGGGAAAGGTGTACTTACAAATACAGCTGTGCCGGGTGGATTAAGATTTTTCGTTGAACCAAACGCCAATGTGGTATCCATATTATTAGATGCGTTATACACCCAATTACGATCAGCACGATTAAAAGGCATTTCTTCACGATCCATTGCAAAGAAATAACGACGAAAAAAATCGCCTAATGTTTCAAAAAGAGGGCGTAAACGCCCTAATACGGGATAATTATGACGAATCGCATCTTTTTGCTGAAATTTATCAATTAAGTAAATAATAACAATTATTGCAGCCGCAGTACCAATTACAAAAATAAATAATATTGATAAAAAAGAAATCGCCATGACCGGTTGGTGCATCATCATTGTCATGTCAGACATTCTAGCTTCCTCTATAAATTACACATTCATTTTCCTGAAGTGAGACTTCCCCCGGCAATTTTATCGCAATCACCTTTGGGTAAAAAAATAAAAGCATCAGGTTGTTTGTCTTTGGTCGCAGATCCTGCGCAGGATTGGGTTGCTGTTTGACAATCATTCTTTGCTGTTTTGACGATCCCGTAGCATTTCTCCATTTGTTCAGTTGTAGCAGAATTTGCAGTACTCACTGTAAATGTTAATGCCGCGGCAACCGCAAGTGTTGCTCCAACTAACTTTTTGTTTTCTCTCATGACTAACTCCTTTTAGTGGTTTAGAGTGCTTTCCTTACTTTTGATAATCGCTTTTGTGGTGAGTGAAGCAAGAAATATAGTAATGCCACAAACGTGATTTTCAAAAACCTGTTTAGGCGCAGATGAGCGACAAAGTGTCATTAGGCCAAATAAATTCCCTACAAGAAAATCAGCAGCTGAATCAATATCAACTTCTGGTTTAAGCAATTTTTCTGCATTAGTATGAATAAGTAACTTTCTAAATTTTTCACGTAAATCTTCTAGAAAATCTTTAATGAAATAGTCGACCTCTTTGCTATGAGAATGAACGTCTACCGCAGTCGATATTAGAAAACATCCTCTAGAACCTAAGTTTGCGGAGTCATAAAGTTCGAGAAACTGTGTAAAGAAAGTAGTGATTCCTTCTATCCCATTTGTTTTTGTTTGTAGAGGAATTGTAACTTTATCAGTTATATTCTTGCGAAAACGTTCCAACATTGCGAGAAATAACTTATCTTTTCCCCCAAAATATTTGTATAAAGTAGCACGATTAAGTCCAGTTACCACAGCAATATCATCTATAGATGTATTAAAATATCCTTTCTCCCAAAACAGGGTCATGGTCTTGTCCAAGACTTCTTCTGATAAAGAACGTTGAATGACTTGTGTCATTTTTTAAATCCTAGTTATTTGTTATATTTTGGGTTAAATAAATATAAATATTTGCCATATCCACGTTTTTTCATTTCTTCAACGGGGATGAATAAAAGCGCTGCTGAATTCATACAATAACGTTTATAGGTTGGTGGTGGACCATCATCAAATACATGTCCTAAATGTGAGCCTGCCGTTTTGGAGACAACTTCTGTTCGTGCGGGCAGCAAACTATTATCAGGTCTCAACATTACATTTTCTGATTCAAGGGGTTTAGTAAAACTTGGCCATCCTGTTTTTGAGTCATATTTATCTAATGAACTAAATAACGGTTCACCGGACACAATATCAACGTAAATTCCTGGTTTTTCATTATCCCAATAAGCATTATTGTATGGGGGTTCTGTGCCTTGTTGCTGTGTGACTTGATATTGCATTGGTGTTAAACGTTTTTTTAAAATTTCATCACTTGGTTTTTGGTAGTCTGTTGCTGACATTGCAGAAATACAAAAGAAAGTAATAATTCCTGTTACAATTCTAAGTAAAATTGAGTTCATAGAAAAATCCATAATTAAAATAACTATCCAATTGTGCAGAACATAAGAATAATCATTCTACATTAAAGAATAATCATTTTCCAATGATAAGTCAATTATCAGGGTCTGTAACACGAATAGAATTTCTGTTAATTTAATTGCGGAAATCATAATGAAAGCGCATTAAGACCTATAGATTTTCTAGAGCTCAGCGTATAATATTTGAATCATGATTTTCAAAAATATACAGGGACGTACTCATGTTATTAAAAGACAAAAAAATTATTATTATTGGCGGGAGTTCTGGGATTGGCTTTGCTATTGCAAAAGCGGCTATTAATGAAGGTGCAAAAGTTATTATTGCCAGTCGTTCTACAGATAAACTAGCCAAAGCAAAAGCGGAATTAAATAATGCTCTAGAAACCTATCAATTGGATTTATTGCGAGAAGAAACGATCAAGTCTTTTTTTGAAAAAGTTGAATCCTTCGATCATTTACAATTACCAGGTAGTGAAGTCAAATTTGGGAACTTAGATACCTTATCAATAGACGATGCCAAATATTCATTTGATAGTAAGTTTTGGGGACCCTACATCGCAATTAAATATGCCCGTCAGTATTTAAGTAAAAATGGATCCATTACGTTGTATTCTGGTGCAGCGAGTCAGAAGCCCACTAAAGATAGCACAATCCTAACTGCGCTTAATGCATCGGTAGAAGCATTATCCCGCGCCTTAGCAATCGCACTAGTTCCTATACGAGTGAATGTTATCTCGCCTGGTATTACGATGACTCCATTATTTGAAGACATGGGAGAAGCTAAAGTCAAACAAATATTTGAGACATACAAAGAAAATTTATTAGTGAAACGATTTGGAACAGCAGA